>CAZBBC010000003.1:0-83767 GCA_964489835.1 uncultured Calditrichota bacterium | reverse complement strand
CCGGATAATCCCATAATAAAATATTTCAAACTCCAACCGCAGACAACCGAATAATAAAACATGATCCCCATCGTACAAAGTGCTACAAACCACCCCATCCAGGTATAGGATTTACCTAATCCCTTACTGAAAACGCCGATAACTCCCATACGGAAATTTTTACCCAGCGAAAATTCAATAACGATAAGTGGTATTGACCAGAGAAAAAGAAATATTACCCATGGGATAAGAAAAGAACCACCATATTGTCCGGCCAGACGGGGAAAGCGCCAGATATTTCCGGCACCAATCGCCATACCCACAGCCGCAAGTAAAAATGACCATCGAGAGGAAAAAAAATCTAATTTCTGTTTCATTTATTCTAAATTATTTATCTGCGTATGCAGGACAGCTAGAGACATCGATTATTTTTATGGAGGTAAAATCAGGTAGTGCCATCACTTCAATTTTAAACAAGTTAAAAATTGTTCAACCTTATCAGTTATACACATAACTGCCATTATGCAGGAGTTAGCCGGTTTACAGAGTATCATAATCTATCTCCTGTACGCCACGGTTAATGCAAATTGTTTATGTACTATAGACTAAGATTTATACCAGTATAGACGATAAAATTGTTATATCCACCGGGAATCAATGTATAATCGGATTCTACAAAAATAGAAATAAATTTAAGGGGATACAGATAACCTGCTAATCCAGCAAATCCGACTTTTGTGGTATTATTTTCCCGGATTTTCCTGTTTTGATTGAATTGCCCCAGAATAATAGATTCAGAAGAAATAATGTTAAAACTTATTGCTCCCCCGACATAAAATCCTTTGGGTCTGGCGTTTAAATAACCGATAATTTTAGCACCGATACTCAGATGATTAATAGAAAGATCTTCAGAGATGTCTTCAAATTCTTTTGTTTGGTTCGCAGTGGAATATTTAAAGAATGGTGAAACGAAAATATATTTCAAAACTTCTCCAAAGTTGGCTTGGGCAGAGAGTAAATAACCGGGATCCCAGTCTCCCTGTGGCAGATTAATGCCAGCACCGACTCCTACTGATTTAATAAGTCTGGCTTGGGAAAATAGGGGATTTACTATGGAGAAGACCAGAAGTACTCCCAGGATGAAATAATATTTTTTCAAAATACCTCCCGATCATGTTTATTATTAATTAAACGTCTGTATATCCGAAGCAAACAATCATGATTCTTTACAATCTCTGCAAAGATTCCGGGATTATTTCTGTCATTGTACCCTAATCGGCAAAAGAGCAATAGATATTTTGTCCCAGAGCGTCTATATTGTTCATTTTATTCGTGTATATAATTTATCGGAAGAAAAAATTAAAATATTAACGAATATCACATCTTTATTAATATCGACCGATCAAAATCAGATAAAAAAAAAGCGGCATTACAGCCGCTTTTACACTACGTTTTTATGGTTTAATTCATATCAAACCACATACCGATATTTATTTCGAAGGTATTAAAATCAGAAATTATATTATACTTGGCCTGAGCAAAGCCAGTATTTTTACCAACCGGTATTTCAAATCCTCCCAAAATCCCAAATCCAACATCAGTCTCGGAACCGGACTCGCTTCCACTTCCAAATCCCGGAATATTATAATCTATACTCACGGATTCAAAGTTTATTGATAGTCCCCCACCAACGTATAATCCTTCAACATTTTCAATATAATAATGAACATCTGCCCCTATTTGAAAATTTGACATTGATACATCTAGAGAATTAGCTCCTTCGACATTTCCACCGATGGTCCAGTATGAAACTAAAGGGACAAGAAACAAATTATCAGTAAGTTCTCCCATATCAGCAGCTGCACCAAGCATAAATCCAACACCGTACTCAATGCCATCAGTAGAAGGAAAAAGAAGCCCGACCTTTGGGGCCACTCTGTGGAGACCGATATCTGATCCTGAAACCGGTATCGTAAGTAGTAAAATAACTGCAACCAACGTGAGTAAGCGAATCTTGTACATTTTTACCTCCATTTGTTAAATGTGTTAATTGGCTTTGTATATATAATGTGGCTTGTCCTGTTCACCCGTCGTTGAATATACTAAATATACTAAATTTTTCTGATAAGTATAAAGATGTCTTAACAAAAAAGCAATCGATTTTATTCCGGCATTTATCAACGATTAATTTTAATCGCGCATCCCGATAACGCCTATCATACGGCCGCTTTTTTGTCCCTCCAAACGGTAAGAATAGTATAAATCATTCCGGCATTTTGTGCAGTCATCCTTCACATAGATTTGACGATCTGGAACATTATTGGTGGTAAATTCGTCTTTAATAAATCCACACAAATCAAGATATCTTTTTGTAATATCAGTATGTTTACTCAAATATTTTTCAGGAAACTGTTTGAATACATCTGCCTGTACTTCAAAACATTCTTTCTGTATTCCTGGTCCAATCGCGACATGAATATCTGACATATCCACACCGGTATCACGTTCCATGATATGCAGGGTTCTGAAAACAATACCCTGCTTGACTCCTCGCCATCCGGCATGGATAACACCTACCACATCTTTTTTGGGCGCATATAAGAAAATGGGAAAACAATCAGCGGTTTGAATACTTAAAAACAGACCCCGGGTTTGGGTAATGAGTGCATCGGTTTTGGGTACAATTCCCGGAGTGGATACATATCTGACATTTGATGAATGAATTTGGTCGGGGAATACAATCGTGTCTTTTGATATCTTTAATTGGGAAAAAAAGTGATTGTGATTTAATAAATTAGGGTTTGGATCGTGAAAAGCAACATTCCCTTTCTTTTTGCTCATATGAATTTCTTCACGTTTCTCTATCGCCCGGGTGGAAAATGCACAAACGATTTTCTCAAAAGGATCAAAAACTTTAAACGTAATGTAAACGTTGTCCTCCATTGTATTTACAAATCGCTAAAATATATTCTCAATATGACAAAAACAGATAGAAAAAATGTCGGCTGATGTTAAGACTCCCAAAATATAGGGTCAATTAAGAGGAATTATCTGTCCGTAATTGTACTTTAAAAGCTGAAAGCTTTTATTATACCTTTTTTTATTCAGATCAATCACCCGGTAAATGCCATTATATTTATTTAGAGATTTTAAATTTTGAAAATATTGATTCCGTGACATATTCTTGATCTGTGGGTCAAAAGCTTGTATCGCATATTTAAATGAATCATATCCGAGTATGGCATAAATGGAAGGTGATTTTTTAAACTTATTACGGTATTCATTCCGAAAACGGCGATAATCCCAGCTTTCTTCATTTAAATAACCATCCGTCCCAAATATGATACCATTAATATAATTTTTATTTTTCTTTAATTCTTCCAAATTGTACCAATCCCCATTGCCTAAATACTGGGCTTGAATATTACTATAAGCAATTTGGGGGGCAATAAATTGGAGATCCTCTTTGAAAATTGGAATAAAAACACATTCTATAACTTTTATCGGAATATCTGCAGAATCTATTTTTACTTTTGTTTCTTCCAGCTTTTCCCTTTCCATTGAAAGAAAAACCTTGTATAGGCTATCCAATTCTCCAGGTGTTATATCCGGTGTTTTTTGAAGAACAGAATCAGAAAATGCCAATTTCAATCCCACCCTTTTCAATTTCATAAATTGTTTAAATACATCCTGGTCACCGGGATAATACCACGCTTGGGCCAGTATTTCTGCACCGGATTTTTGAACAGTTTCTGTAAACGTGTTAACCATTTTGATAAAATGATCTTCAATTGGTGCAAACGTAGCAAATCGCTTAAGTTTTAAGCTGTCCAGAGCATATTGGGCAATACTTTCTGCGGAAATATTAACCGGGGAATTAAGTTGGAAAAAATAATCGCTGAATTCAGTTAATTTGTTCTCTGTTGCTGTCGGACTCAGAACAGGTAAATGTTCGTAACCCGATAGTGCCGCACAAGCCGCTGTCATATCATTTTCCAGAGGACCAATAATAGCAAGAAGGTTTTGATTCTGAGCAAGATCTTTAAAACTTTTTATCGCTGTCGTAATTTCCTGGCCATAGTCTCTAACCGTTATTTTCAGATCTAAATCGTATTGGGCATTATACTCATCTAGCGCTAACTGTACGCCTTCTAGAATAGATTTACCAAGATCCTCATTAAAGCCACTCAAAGGTAATAGTAAGGCGAAACGTTCATCCCTGGACGCGGGATTACCACCACTTGCTAATAGTTCCATTGCTTGATGTGAATATCTGCTGTCTGGAAAATTCTTTAATGATTCTTCTAATTTAATTCGGGCCAGCGAACTTGATCCCTCTTCAAATTCCTTCTTTGCCCAGGCCAGTGTTACCAGCATTTGCCCATCTTCTGATGTGCTCATATCCGTCACTATATTATCAATTTCTTCATTTCTTAATTTGTATTTGATAGTTCCTGTAATAAAAGTTTCAAGTTTTCTTACCATTCTCTGATCATCACATATTTCCAATGAATTTAACCAGGTTCTCGCCGCAGTGGCGAATCGATTCAACTGGTAGTAAGAATTCCCCATAGCAAATAGGACATCATCGCAGTAGCTGCTATTTGGGAATTCCATGAGAAATTTTTTACATTGTTCGATCGTATTGATATAATCACCCAATTTGTATTTACTCTTAACCAACATCAGATAATTAGTAGTTAACAAAGGGCTATCGGGCAGTTTTGAAACTAAAAGAGAAAAATTTTGTTCTGCCTGGCTGTATTTGCCTTGCTGATACAACTGCACATTTTTTTCAAGTATAAATTTCTCTCTTTCTAAAGATTGCTGGGCAGATGTCTGTATAACCAGACTGAAAAAAAGAAAGAAATAAAACAATGACCAAGATTTTCTTTTCACGCTGGATACCTCAGATTTATTCAACGGTTACGCTTTTTGCAAGATTGCGCGGTTGATCGACATCGCAACCACGTTTAACTGCAATATAATATGCCAATAATTGTAATGGAATAACAGCTAGTATGGGTATAAGAGCCTGACATGTTTCAGGTATATAAATAATATGATCAGCTAATTTTTCTATTTTTTTATCACCATGGTTGGCAATGGCTATGATCTTTCCCCTCCTTGCTCTGACTTCTTCGAGATTGCTTATAACTTTTTCATAAATTTGATCATGTGTGGCAATAAATACGACCGGCATATCCTCATCGATAAGAGCGATCGGTCCGTGTTTCATCTCTGCTGCCGGGTAACCTTCGGCATGTATATAGGATATTTCTTTTAATTTAAGAGCACCTTCTAAGGCAACTGGGAAATTTAACCCACGACCCAGGTAAAGAAAATTTCTGATATCTTTATATTTTTCAGCAATCTCTTCGATAACATGACTCTGGGCGATAATAGTTTGGACTTTTTCAGGTAACTCTTTCAATTCCTGTAAAAGTTGCTGACCAGTAACAACTGACATTGTCTTTTTACGCGCAATCAGCAACATAATTAAGAATAATACAGTCACCTGCGACGTAAATGCCTTTGTACTGGCAACACCAATTTCGGGTCCGGCATGAATATACACCCCAGCTTCGGTTTCTCTGGCGATCGTGCTGCCGACACTATTAACGATCCCCAGGGCCAGGGCGCCTTTTTCTTTTCCTTCTCTCAAAGCGGCCAACGTATCTGCGGTTTCGCCAGACTGGGAAATAACGATTACAATATCGTTTTTTGAAAGAATCGGATTACGATAACGAAATTCCGAGGCATATTCGACTTCTACTGGAATTCTGCAATATTCTTCGATTAAATACTCACCGATCAAGGCAGCGTGCCAGCTCGTTCCACAGGCAAGAATAATAATCTTATGAGCATCCACCAGTTTTTCTTCAACCTCAGATAAGCCCCCTAGTTTTACTTTGCCCTCATTGATTAATATTCGTCCTCTGAAACCATCAGTAATTGTCTGGGGTTGTTCACATATTTCCTTGAGCATATAATGGGGATAGCCACTTTTTTCAATACGTTCCAGGTCGAAGGTAATATTTTCTACTTTTTTATCAACAATTTCATTCGCGCTGGTTTTAGTTTGAATCCCATTTCTACTTAAAATGGCCATTTCACCGTCATTGAGATAAAAGACACTGCGTGTATGCGCAACAATTGCAGATATATCGGAAGCTATAAAATATTCGCCATCACCAACACCGACAACAAGAGGACTGCCCTGACGGGCGACATACAATTTATCTGGTTCGTGCTTTGAAATAACGGCAAAGCCGTAGGCGCCGCTTAATTCAGACAATGCCTGACGAAACGCTTCTTCGAAATTTCCATCATAAAACTCTTCTATCAGATGAGCAACAATCTCTGTATCTGTATCTGATTTAAACTGATGACCCTTGCTTTCCAGCATATTTTTTAGGACCGTATAATTTTCAATAATACCATTATGAATAAGGGCAATATTCTCAGAGCCATCAGTATGAGGATGCGCATTTACAGTGTTTGGTTCACCATGTGTTGCCCAACGTGTATGACCAATACCGATCGTACTATTAAAATCGGCTTTGTAAATTTTTTCCTCTAATCGAGAAATTTTTCCAGCTTCTTTGGTAACTATTACCTGATTATTCTCCAACACTGCGATACCAGCGGAGTCATATCCTCGATATTCAAGTCTTTTTAAACCAGCAATGAGTATCGGAACTACATTTTTATTGCCAATATATCCTACGATTCCGCACATAATTATCACCTCCTAGATTTATTCCCATTCGATGGTTGCGGGAGGTTTTGAACTTATATCATAAACCACGCGATTAATTCCTTCGACTTCATTAATTATTCGGCTTGAAATGTTTGCCAATAGTTTATGAGGCATAGGGAACCAATTAGCGGTCATGCCATCAGTACTGGTTACAGCCCGCAAAACCAAAGTAAATTCATACGTACGTTCATCACCCATTACACCAACAGACTGAACAGGCAAAAGAACAGTAAACGCCTGCCAAATCCTATTATACAAATTATTCTTTTTCAGTTCTGTGATGAAGATATCATCTGCAAGCTGTAAAATTTTTACTTTCTCTTTTGATAAAACACCCGGAATGCGAACAGCAAGCCCCGGTCCCGGAAAAGGATGTCGACCGATAATTTCTTCCGGTAATCCCAGTTCCCGGCCGACTTTTCTTACTTCGTCCTTAAAAAGTTCTTTTAAGGGTTCTATTAATTTAAAACTCATTTTTTCCGGTAAACCACCGACATTATGGTGTGATTTAATTGTAGCTGAAGGTCCCCGCACGGAAGTACTTTCTATAATGTCCGGATATAAGGTTCCCTGGGCAAGAAATTCGAAATCTCCCAATCGTTTCGCTTCTTCTTCGAATACCTGAATAAATAGATGACCGATTATCTTTCTTTTTTCTTCCGGGTTTTTAACACCGTCCAGCTTTTTCATAAATAGTTTAGTTCTATCAACACAGAGAAGATTTATATGATAATGCTTACTAAATATAGTTTCGACCTTTTTTGCTTCGTCTAATCGTAAGAAACCAGTATCAACAAAAATGCAATGGAGTTGTTTTCCAATGGCTTTATCTAATAATACAGCGACAACACTACTATCAACTCCTCCGCTTAATCCACAAATCACATTTTTCCTGCCAACAAGGCTGCGAACATTTGCCACTGATTCTTCAATAAATGATCCTGTCGACCAATCTCCTGTACACCGGCATATGTCGAGACAGAAATTTTTTAGCAGTAATTCACCTTCGGCCGTATGATTGACTTCAGGATGAAATTGAAGGCCATAAAGGGGTCGGGATTCATGTTGAACAATGGCGAATGGACTGTTATCCGTTTGAGCAATCGTTTTAAACTGCGGAGCCAGTTTACTGACTTTATCCCCGTGGCTCATCCATACCGTTGACTGGTCCGGTATGTTTTTAATTAGTGGAGAATCCTCAATAAATGAAAGACAGGCTTTTCCATATTCGCGTTCCTGGGCGGGGGTGATTTTTCCCCCTTTTAGATGTATAATTAATTGCAATCCATAGCAAATACCCAGAACGGGAATGTCTAAATCCAGAACGGCTTCAGATATGTGCGGGGCATCCGGGCTATAAACGGAAGCAGGACCTCCGGATAGGATAATACCGCTGATATTGGCATCTTTAATTTTTGAAAGATTAATATCATACGGCTGGATCTCCGAATAAACCCCGAATTCCCTTATCCGTCGGGCAATTAACTGAGTATATTGTGAACCGAAATCTAAAATAAGAATGGTCTGATGACCTTGATACGCAATCATTGACTTATGTTCCATTCAGTGAGCTTTTTCATCATGCGGGTATCGGTTAAATCATAACGAATCGGGGTAATGGAGACTTTATTATGTCTTATCACCACTTCATCGATATCTTCATCATGGTCAATATCCATGCGCCTACCAGCCAGCCAGTAATAAGTTCTATTGTTAGGGTCCACGCGTTTGTCAAAAAATTCCTCAAATCTTCCTTTTCCTTGACGAGTAATTACAACGCCTTTGATCTCATCGGTTTTTAAGGGTGGTACATTAACATTTAGCAATGTTCCTTCCGGCAAACCAAAGGTCTCGATTTTTTTTACCAGTTGTTCGGTTAAGGAACAAGCATATTCAAATTCAGGAATATCAAATGAGGTTAGAGAGATCGCCAAACCAGGAACACCCATGATAACGGCTTCTGCTGCGGCAGAAACGGTACCTGAATAGAGGATATTCGTAGCGGTGTTGGGTCCCATATTGATGCCTGAGACAACGATATCAATAGAATGATCCGTTAAACAGCGTAATCCCAATTTAACACAGTCTGCCGGCGTCCCATTGACCGCATATCCAAAAAACGTACCCGCTTTTTGGATCTCATTAACACGCAGGGGGTCCGACAAAGTAATGGCATGTCCAATAGCGCTTCGTTCAGTATCCGGTGCGACGACAATAACCGTTGCAAATTTTTCTAAAGTTTTCTTCAGTTCATGAATTCCCGGAGCATAAATGCCATCATCATTTGTAATAAGAATATTCAATTATTTCCTCTAGTGCCTGTTATATTATGAGGTAAATCTATTTTTATATTAGGGGAGCACGATTATTTTGGTGTTGAAAAAAGCGGAGCATTGCTGCCAGCCGATTTTTGAGTTCATGGCGGTGTATAATAATATCTACAAATCCATGTTCCAATAAAAATTCGGATTTTTGAAATCCCGGCGGCAGATCCTGGCCAATTGTTTGTTTTATTACTCTGGGTCCGGCAAATCCAATCAAAGCGCCGGGTTCAGCGATATGAACATCTCCTAGCATGGCATAGCTGGCTGTTGTACCTCCGGTTGTCGGATGGGTAAGAATTGAAAAATATGGTATATTTTCTTCTGCCAGAAGTGCTAGTTTAGCGCTTGTTTTTGCCATTTGCATTAAACTTAAAACACCTTCATGCATTCGGGCTCCTCCAGAGGCAGACAGAATGACAAGCGGTTTTTTGTTTTTTAGAGAAAGATCAGTGGCACGTGATATTTTTTCTCCAACGACCGATCCAATACTTCCCCCAAGAAATGAAAAATCCATAATTCCTGCGACAATAGATATTCCCTCTATTTCCGCCTGTCCGGTAATCACTGCTTCATTTAGTCCGGTTTTTTGAACCGCAGCTTTATATCGATCAGAATATTTTATGCTATCGCGGAATTTTAAGGGATCAGTGGAAGTCATTCCCTGATTGAATTCTTTAAATGTGTTTTTATCGAACAATATCTGTATATAAATCTGACTTCCGATCCTAAAATGGTAGTCACACTTTGGACAAACATATAGTTTTTTTTCAAGTTCCTTTTTATAAATAATTTCACCACATTCATCACATTTTACCCATAAACCATCGGGCATTTCCTTCCGGTCAACGGCCTGCAGGGTTTCTTTTTTTCTTTTAAACCAATCCATCATTCATCCTTATGTGGTTTTGTGATCGATTTTTGACCATCACCAACGCATCTTCACCATTCAAATAATAAGATTTTCGGCGATATTCAATTTTAAAACCGAATATCTCATATAAATGAATGGCTACCCGGTTTGTTTCTCTGACTTCTAGATAGGCTTTTTCATAGTCCCCAAAAAAGTCAAATATCCTTTCTAAAATGTATTTGCCGATCCCTTTACCTTGCTGATCGCTTGCAACCGCTATGTTTCCTATATGTAATTCATTGATGTAATACCAGCATATAATATAACCGATTATTTTATTATTTTCCTCAACAATAAATGGAAAAGAAAGATTTTTTGCACTAACCTCAACAAAGAAGCTTTTCTGCGACCAAGGGTCTGGAAACAACTTACATTCCAGTTTATGAACGACCGGGATATCCTTAAAATTCATTCGTCGGAATTCTAGATTCATAAAACTCCGGCAAAAGCCTGTAAATAAAGAGGTTCTACCTTATCAAGCGTTAAATATTCTCCCTGTATAAATTTACTATAACCGAGCGCACAGATTCTCGCCGCGTTATATTCTCCCTGAATAATGGTTGCTTTCCCGTGAAAAGAATTGGCAAAGAATCCTTTCGAGGTTTCCTCATGAACAACAACAGTTCCATTTCCCGGAATATATTTTTTTAGTTGTTTGACACTCAAAAGAAATTTTTCATCCAAACTTGTTTTGCTGGTCTGGAATTTACCGGTATAATAATTTTCTCTTCGCGCATCAATAAGAGTATATACAGGATAATTATCGCCCACCTGATCCGCCAGTAGTTCAAAATTTGTAACAGTGACGAGCGGAATCTCTAATCCATAACAAATTCCCTTTGCATAAGCCATACCGATCCGCAAACCTGTAAATGATCCAGGACCAGATCCGACCGAAACCAGAGAGAGAGATTGAGAATTTAGTTTCAGTTCCTGAAATCCCTTTTGTACGAACTCAGCTAGCAGAGTGGCATGTGCGTTTTTTCTGTTTATATTATACTCAAGCAACGTTTGATTATTTTGCCACCAGGCGATACTGCATAAGATTCCGGAGGTTTCGATCCCCATGACCAGATGATTACTCATAAATCTCAAATAATCTAAATTTTCTCCAGCTCATATTTTTTACATTTGTTGTAATATCAATTCTAAAATGTGCCCAGCTGATACGATCTTCTATTTTTTCGGGCCATTCAATAAAATTGATACTTTTTTCATTCCACAGATCTTCAAGACCAAGATTTATCAAATCAGTCTCATCTTTAATTCGATATAAATCGACATGATTTAGTAAAATGTCACCGCTATATTGATTAATAAGAGAAAAAGACGGGCTGGACACTTCTGCTTCTGACCCAAGTAAGGCAACCAATTGTTTGATTAAAAATGTTTTACCACTGCCCAGAGCACCATACAACAGAACAGAATCTCCTTCCCGAAAGTACCTGACCGTTTTTTGGGCAAAACGTTTTGTCCCTTCTTCATCTTGAACTTCTTCTTCTATCAGCAAATTCTTGTTCATTTATCGTTTAGGTTCAAGCCGGATAAAAGGTAAAATCATTTCTTCCAGTGAGGCGCCACCGTGCTGAAAACTATCCTTATAATAATTAAGAAATTTATGATAATTCGTCGGATATATAAAATAGTAATCTTCCTTAGCAATAATATATGTGGTGTTAATACCTCTTTGTGGTAGTTTATACTCCTTTGGATTTTTTATGTATATGGCATTTTTTTTATCAACTTTTAAACTGCGGCCATATTTGTATCTAAGATTTGTGGAAGATTCACGGTCACCAAGTACTTTAGTTCCCCTCATCCCGCGTACACTGCCATGGTCCGTCGTTACAAATAATAGATGATCAGATTGTCCGATGGCTTTGATTACGTTGTAAATGGGTGAATGTTCAAACCAGCTCTTTGTCAATGAACGATAAGCAGATTCATTCGGTGCTATTTCTTTTAATATTGGTAAATCGGAACGGCTATGGGCAAGAATGTCTACAAAATTTAATACGATGGCCACTACCTGTGCCTCGAGAAAAGTTTTAATATTTTTTTCTAAATGATAAGCATCCTCATTGTTCATAATTTTAGTGTATTTTATTTCACCCGATTGCCGAAAACCATTTCTTATAAAATTTTGTTCGAGAAGTTCTTTCTCATGTTTATTAAGGCTGGTTTCATCTTCGTTGTCAATATTCCACAAATGGGGATATTTTTTTTCTATCTCATCCGGGAACAGACCACTAAAAATGGCATTTCTTGAAAAAGGTGTTGCTGTCGGCAATATGGAATAATAATAATTCCGGGTTATGTTGAAGTAAGGATAAAAAAATGGCTCTAGCATTTGCCACTGATCAAGACGCATACAGTCAATGACAAGAAGAACAACTTTCTCTCCTTTCTTGAGTTCAGGAATAATGGATTGTTTAACCAGGTCGACAGAAAGTGTCGGTGATATTTTCCTATCGTGTATCCAGTCTTTATATTTTTTTTCAACAAATTTTCCAAATTCGACATTGCATTCACGCCGCTGATCATATAAAATTTCTCTAAATTCCGGTTCTGCCAGTGTGTCCAATTCCATGTCCAGGTTACATAATTTTAAGTTTAAATCAATCCAGGCTTCTTCTGTTAGGGGATCTGATAATATTGAGGATATTTGTTGAAGTTCCAGGGCGTAATGCCTACTGCGTTTTTCGTTTGTAATTTCTTTATGATCTAAAATCTTTTTACAGGCCATCAGAATCTGGCTGGGATTAACAGGTTTGGTCAGATAATCATCTATTTTCTGACCGATGGCATCTTCCATCAAACTTTCTTCTTCACTCTTTGTGATCATAATGACCGGCGTCTGAGGGCTGATTATTTTTATTTGCTGCAGAGTGGCGAGGCCGTCTTTTCCGGTCATCATTTCATCAAGAAGTACAATATGATAAAATTTTTCCGATACTCTGGCAATGGCATCATCACCATTGGTTACAGTATCAACATTATAATCTTTTGATTGAAGAAAAATAATATGCGGTTGTAACAATTCAATTTCGTCATCTGCCCAGAGTATCTGCTTTTTTTGCATATATTAGTCTCCCATAGAATGGAAAAAACTACCTAAAATAGGTAGCTATGTCAAATATTTATTACAGAGGTAAGTATAATTGGCAGCGGGTAAGTGGTATGGGAATATTTATTTTTCTGTCATAACCGTAACACCGTCCCAATCAGGTCCCGGACTATTAAATTTGTATTCAATACAACGTGAACGATATTCGGTAGATGGTGCATCTTCCGGAAATAATTTCAGGCAGGCATCAAAACTGTCGACGGCTTCATTCCATTGTTGTGTTTTATAATATTCCAACCCTTTAGCATATATATCCAGCATTTTTAAGAACTGCTCACTAAGTTTATCCTCTTTTGAGGCAATCAGTTCAAAAACTTTGATCGGTTTTTCTTTGCCTTTAACCCGAATCAGATCCAATTCACGGGTAAAAAAATCATCTTTAACAAATTTATAAGTAAATTCACTGATCATGATATAGGTACCATAAAATTTATTTGCCCCTTCTAAGCGGGAGCCAAGATTTACATGATCACCCATTACGGTATAATCAAATACATCGCGTGACCCCATATTTCCTACAATGACCTCTCCGGAATTAATGCCAATTCGTGCCCGTAACTGAGGTTTACCCTCTGCTTTCCACTTCTTGCGCAAAATTTTGAGTTTTTCCTGCATATCCAGGGCAGCCTTACAAGCCATAATAGCGTGTTTATCATGAAAGACCGGTACGCCGAATTCAGCCATGATTGCATCACCCTCGTATTTATCAATAATACCTTCATGCTCAAGAATAGTATCGGTCATTTCAGTTAGATATTCATTCAACAAGTGAACCAGCTGAGTCGGTGTCAGTTTTTCTGAAATGGATGTAAATCCGGCAACATCGGTAAACATGACAGTAACTAAACGTTCCTCACCGCCCAGAGTCAATTTATCCGGATCGGCAAGTATTTGATCCACAACTTTCTTTGGCACATAGTGGGAAAAAGCCCCGGTAATCATACGTTTTTCTTGCTGAGAGACAATATAATGATGTATCGTGTGCCCAAAAAAGGCAAAGATTATAACCAGGATCGGGGTGCTTATTTCAATAATGGTGCTATAATCAGAGAAAGTGATAAATGAAAACACAAAATATCCCAAGGCGAGTAAAATTACCACAAGAACACCCCAGAAAGTACGTAAATAACGGGTAATAAGGAAAACGAGTATACTTAAGATTAATAGAATAAAAAGAATCCATGTATAATTAATGGTATACAGATAATTCTCTGATAGGATCATTTGCAACATATTTGCGTGAATTTCTACTCCAAAAGTAAGGATTTGTGCAATCCGGCCTTCCTGATCACGTACTTCAAGATAGGGCGTTGGAAAATCATCATGTTGCTCCTGAACGGTGGATCCGATTAAGACAATTTTATCTTTTAAAATACCCGAATGAAGAAGACCTGGGGGAAGTCCCAACTCCACGTCGCCGGGATCATCAAAACTATCAAGATCATAATCCTCGATTAAATCAAAATCAATATCGTCTAATACAGCATCAAAAGAATATTTTGGAAATGAACCTGAGGGGCCTACATAATTTATTATTGATGAATAAGTGTTATATTTGGGAACTACATACGGACCGATTAAAAAATGCTCTGCCAGATCCTTTACCCCTAAATCATGGTCAAGGTCCATATATATTTTTAACAGAGCGGCAGCAAATGAGGCGTAAACGCTATCATTATAACTTTGGCCAACCAGATAACGCCGATAAAATCCATCTTCGTCCAGATCAAAAGAGACAAGTCCCCAGCTGGCTTTTGTTTCTGCAAATTTGTCATAGGGCGGAACCAGAGTTACAATATCAGATCTGCCAGCCGGCACCATCATCTTTCCCGCTAAAACGACATTGTCAAATTGATTTAAAATATCAGCTAACTTTTGATCAGAAGCAGCACCACCGGAACTATAATCCGCTTGCTCAAAGATAACATCAATACCAATAGCCTTCACCCCGGCTTCGTTTAAATTCTCAATCACATGAGCAAAATATTCTCTGGGCCATGGCCAGCGTGCCGGTGTTGACTCATCTGATTGATCGTCAATCGCTAAAATGACTATCGGTGAATCAGAAATATCTAAGGTACCCCGTAACTTAAAACGGTAGTCCAGCAAATCATTTTCCAGACTAATAAATGTGGTGGTTTGTCCCATAAACAAAGCGAACAAGATTGCGATGACAGCAACAAGCAAAGAAATCAGAGGTTTTTCTTTGTATTTCCTTTTTTTCCCGGCCATAATTTTTTATATCCCGTCAGGGCAGGATATATCCTTTATATTTTTGTGCCATTAATTAAAAATTATAACTATAACGCGCATTCATAACAGAATCGTTAAAATCGATTGAATCGTTATCATAAGTTATGTGATCATAGCGAACAGACAGAATACCCATCGTGGGACTTTGATAAGCCAAACCAATCGTAAAATTATTGCGCCCGGTCTCAAAGGTTGAATTTGGTGAAGTCGTTTCAACCTGTTGCAACCGATAATTAAAAAACGGTTTAAAAATATCTCCCCCGAGCACACCATCGATGATATAATCCAGGCCTAACAGTAATGTACTGACGGATGATGTGGATTTATTATTTGCTACGTCTGTCCCAATTTCATTTTCAGATTTTGAATAATTTATGCGAGAGACGAGTGGAATACCAAAATAAGTTCTCAGTCCGATTCCATAGAGATTGAAATCACTCTGAGCGGCGGGATTAACTTCTTCGTTTCTCCCATAGGTTGTATAATTGAGGGAAATGGTATTTTTAATGCCGGACACATGCATATTGTAACTGGTATTAAAAGATAATCGTTGGGTTGAATTATCTTCTCTAAAGAGCATAGAATCAGAGGTGCTGACATCATTAGACCGTCCCAGGGTGGCGTAACTAATCGTTACGGAAGGCAGGGTCGCAAAGGGAAAATAAGACAAAGTAACGCCCAGTTCATTATTGTCGGTGGCTTCCTTTTCTAAAGAACGGTTGGAGGTATAGTTCTTATAAAATAATGTAAGATAAACCTGATTTTCAAACAAGCGGATATTATCACTAATATTGAGACCAGAGATATCTTTAAGTATATAAGGATTTCCCGGGCTGGCGAAATCTTTATCTAATTTATAATAACGAATTTTTAAATTGTTATAAAAATAACGAAAAGTGGCGTCGAACTGCATGGCTAAACTGGGTAATGGATTTAACCCTGTTGTCAAAGAGAGCCAGCCGGTGTTATCCAAAAAATTCCAGGCACTTTCTGCCCCACTATTACCTTTAAGGTCTTCATTATATTTAGTTAGTGTATCCCACGATACTTCTTCCAGCCCGGCATTGCTGTTATTGACGCTGGCATTCACACTGGCATCGAGCATAATTCGCTTTTGGTCAAAATTCAAGTTTAGATCGGTCCCGATCGATAGAGATTCTCTGACATTACTGCCTATTTTGATGGATTTTGGATCTTCTTTGGCATTGATCAGATTTAATGACCACTGGACGTTATCACCAAATCTAAAGCCCGGTCGCATGGCCCACATGTCCTGGGCATATGTTCCGCCGACAGATATCGTATCAGTAATACCCTGACCGCCGGTATATATTTCCATGGTGCCTTCAATGCCGCGATTCATTTGACCCATGATATAATCAAAGGTGAAAAACCCATATGCCAGTCCGGTATGAATACCACGAATCCTTTTATCCTGCAGCACCAGGGGATTAAAATATGGATTAATATCCCCACCATTCAGAAAGATATTATTATCTTCTGAAAAATTATAGCGAAGATTTCCGGTATAACGATTGACCGGTTGACGATCAGAATTTTCTTCTGAGGAGATCACCAGACGGGCCCGGTAATCAAAGGCATTGTATTGCCCGGATATCTCAGCACCGGTCCGGAAATAATTATCATCTATTTGTGATATATTTTGATACCTGTCCTCCATAAACACAGATCCCCGAAAAGCCACATTATCCTTTGTTGCGGCACTTTTTGTGGATCTGAAAGACCATCCTTTTTGTGCAATTTCCTTTCCTTGAGCGTTAACGACCTGCAACTCAATATTGTGATTACCGGCACGGAATTCATGTCCGGGCGGCGGCGTGTAAGTAATCAGTCCTTCGCTGAAATCCACGTTAGTTTCGATTTCCACACCATCGATAATCAACTTAGACGTCGAGTAATCAATTTCTTCCTCGCCCGGGAAAAGGGATACGGCGACAACGATATCCTCTTCCACCAGTGTTTCATCAGGCAGGGGACTTAAGATAACCAGTTCAACCGGGCTGTCTTCCTGTATTGATCGGGCCGGGGCAATTTGCATCACCAGGGGATTTAATTGGGGCATCTCTTCCGGAAGTGTTCCGATTTCGCCCAGCGCACCTTCGTATCCGATATAATACTGCATCTGCCCTGCTGAAAACTGCGCGGTTCTCAGTGTAGCAAAATATAAAAGTCCTTCCCTGGTCATCCGCGTCATTTTATAATCAATATCTCCAATTTCCCGATAAAATAAATGCATGTCATATATTTCCGAGCTCGCCCCGGTAAGCATTACTTCTATTTTTACTTCATCACCTCTGATAATACCTTCCGGTGTATAATGATAGAAAGATAAATTAGCATCTGCAGCAAATACGAATGAGAGCATGAATACAGAACATAAGAAATAGTTAATAAATCTCATGTTAGACCCCTTAAAATAAATTCAAAAATTTAGTAGTTTATAATGGATATTATTAAAACAGCTGTAGATAAAACTTTTATGTTTTACCTGTTTTTGTCATCAATTTTTCTGTGGATCTAATACAGATATATAAAGAAAGTCTTGTAAATGTTAATCAGAACGCCTGGTCTCTTACATTTCAATGGACCAGACATTCTGATAGAAAATTATATTTTATGTTTCCTTGATAATAGAATTACACTAAAAATTTATTACTCTTCAACTTTAGATGACTCGAATTGCAGGATTTTTTTCTGCCCCTCGTCATTCTCGAATTCAAATTCAAAAAGGTCTGAATCTTCGCCGAATTCATCAAATTTTGGAACCGTACCTGATTTTGTTTTTTGCACGGTAGGTGCAGTGCCCGATGAGGCGACATATCCGGTCTCATCTTTATGCAGTAAAGCGGTCCCCGCTTCATTGGTTAACTCAACGACACCTTCCAGGCCATAGTAAAAAGTACCACCCGTGAGTCTCTGTTCGGTAATCCATTCGGTTCCCTTTACACTGGCAACAGAGGTAGGCGTGGAAATTTCAAATTTTCCTTTTTGTTGAGTCACCCGCGCAAGAATTGTGCCCGCCTCCAAATAAACATTCTTTATAATCTCATTCTTTTCTTTCTTCCCCTGAATGCGGCAGGTAGAGTTCGACCGAATTCTGACTAGACTGGCATCGTCACTGAATCTTATTGCCGCATAGCTTTTGGGACCGGTTACCAGTTTATCGCCGTGCTGCAGACGAAGACCCCGTTTCGGTTGAAGGGAAGAGGCCTTGTCACCTCTTTGAACGGTTACCTTACCTTTAACCTTTAATACAACAGCGATGGTTTCTGCAGCCATGCTTGTGGCAGCAAAAGCCATTAATAATGCTAATACGATTGGTGTTTTATTTAGTTTTGATCTCATGGCGCCACCTTATTCTTGAGTACCCATTAAAATGATATCTTTTATACTTCTTGTTTGTCCTTCGTAGGAATCGAGGATCTCATAAAATTGTTTCTTTGTAAAAACTTCACCATTGACCCGTATTTCTTTTAAGGTAAAATCTTTAAGGCTCTGGGCAATGGTCCGACCCCGATCGCCAATCGAATCAATTAAAATCTGGAGAATATCTTCCTGTATGCCCTCATCACTAAGTTCTCCCATTTTAGATGGATCTTCAACCCGGAAGGCGAACACCGGCGATTCCACTATTTCTGTCCCGCTTGTGGTAAGTAATTCTAATTGAACACGCCAAAGATAGACACCGGGGTCCAGAGGTAAGGCAGCTGCCGCCGGGTATGGAAATACGGTTTGATGTATCCATTCATCATAATGTGGGGTAGAGGTCAGAGCCTCATCAATGGAACCATGCTGGTCAAGTTTTTTGAAAATCTGCACATGAAAAGGCATCGAAGTATCAATCGGATCAAAATCACTTTCAAATTGAAAAGTCGGGAATTGTGTATATAGAATTTCAATATACCGGTTACCGGCCTGGTTGCCAGGGGTAATCGGCTGAATATAAGTAGGATTATAAATATATAGTGGTGCTGACGCTGTTGATTCGTTGCTACCATTATTATATCTGAATTTTACAATAAAGCGGTAATTACCTTTCGGCAATTTTCCACTTTCAAAAACTTCATTCTCAAAATCACCAGGCGGGAGTGTTGTCTCTGTCTGGTTGAATCTGATTTCTGTAGTGGTTCCGGGTATAATATAGCCATTACTCATTTCAATGTTTGAAGCTGAGAAAGTTTGATCCGCGGGTAGTGTGAAATCTTGAGTCTCCGCTGCGGCTAAGATATCATCGTTGCGCAATATTTCAAATCTTAATCTACCATTTACCGATGGACTACTACTATTATCAACCGTTAGTCGAAATAAAAACTGGGTCGCTCCCTGCCGAAGTAAGTCAAAATCTGACACATAGACAACCTGGGCCAATTCAAGCGAAGGCGCTAATTGCAGATCCAGTTGTGGTCCCTGACCATAGGATAAATGGGTAAATGAAAAAAGTAATATCATACAAATGAAAACAGGTATTTTCTTCATCAATTTTAATTGCATAGAATACCTCCCTGGGTTAATCTGGATAAAATGTAAAATCAAAAGAAAAAGTAATCGATGATGCTCATCACAGATCTTTTGCGAACTTTATCAACATATATTTACGTTTTAAAAATCCAATTTACCCCGATATTGACCGAACAGTCAAGCTTTATCATCATTTAAGCGGTTAATTTTAACGATTGGTCAATTGTTGCGATGATAGATTTATTCCATAAAACGCAGAAAACCGCTCGATTGATAACTAACCTGACCCATTTATAAACCACTGAGTACACCCGTCTGAGCCGGGCAGGCAGAATTAATGATCTGAATTTATTGTATTTATCAAATAATTAATGCATTTATTATAAATAATAAATGTATGTTGACAATTCTTTTAACTATTAGTTTTTATTTTAATTAATTATACTCTGAGTACTCTGGGGTGAATACTTCAGGCTAATTGATGACCATATACTACGACTGCCCAATCTTGAGAATTATTCCCGATATTAGCTTCAGAAATTTCTTCTGTACTAAATTTGCTGTTTTTGTCACTTCCTGATGACTAAGGGGTATATCGCTGATACCGGTAGCGAGATTGGTTATACAGGAAATTCCAATGACCTCTATTCCTGCCTGTCTGGCGACAATTACTTCCGGCACGGTAGACATACTGGCCGCATCACCACCGGCCGTTGCTATCATCTTAATTTCAGCGGCTGTTTCATAAGAAGGCCCGGTAGACACATAAAGAACGCCGCGCTTTAAAATAATGTTATTTTCCTTGGCAACCGATCCAATGAGGTTAAAATATTTTGAGGTATAAGGTTCGGACATATCCGGGAACCGCTCTCCATCATATTTAAGCGGGCCATGGAGAGGATTCCGGAACATGTAATTAATATGGTCGGTTATCAACATTAAATCGCCCGGCATAAATTTCGGATTGACGGCGCCGGCGGCATTAGTAACAATCAATGTTTTAATTCCCAGGGCAGCAATTATTCTTACGATATATGTAATCTTTTCAATGGAATATCCTTCATAATAATGGGTCCTGCCTTGTACAGCCAAAAGCGGTATGTTTTTCCATGATCCGAAGACCAGAAATCCTTGATGTCCTTCCACTGTTGACACGGGATAATGTGGTATGTTTTCGACGGCTATTTTTAGTTTTGAATCCAACATATCAGCAAAGGATCCTAAGCCTGAACCAAGAATTATCGCTATCCTTGGTTTAAAATCACCTTGGCCTTGAAGATACTCCATCGAATTTTGGATTTCAGGATTCATCTTTTCTCATAAGATTTTTAAAGAAAATGACTGTGTAGTTTATGGAAGAATACAAGATAAAGATCATGGCCAGGATCAGCAGGGGAAATTTAAAATATTCCCATTGGAGTAAATATATCATCCCTAGAATTGAGATGATAAGAACAGTTATCTTTCCGGGTATATTTGAAGCTATTACTATATTTTTCTGACCTATTACTACGACAGAGGCAATTATGATCACCACATCACGAATAATAATGACAGCAGTTACCCAGAATGGTAATCCTTGATATAATGATAAGGCCAGGAATCCTCCGATCGTGCAGGCTTTATCGGCGAGTGGATCAATAATTTTGCCCAGAGTGGTAATCTGGTTCCATTTTCTGGCAAAATATCCATCCAGCCAATCAGAGATTACAGCAAAAGCAATGAATATTAAAGCCGTTGTATTATCCTGAACTGAGATATAATAAAAAATTGGAACCGAGAAGAAGATGCGGATAAAACTGATAATATTTGATAAGGTAAATATTTCTCTCTTGTTCATAAAAAAATCTTTCTGTAAGCAATAATATCAATCTATTTTAAACGGCATTAACATCAGCGGTTGCAACTGGATCTCTTTTAAATACTGTTCAATTTGATCGAATGGGTTTTCAATCAACGTGTTGAAAACTGAAATCCTGTTAAAGAACTGATCAAGGAATGAACGACTTCTGGGATAGAAAATAAGTTGAATATTTGCTGAGTCCTCAATATTTGCCAGATGTTTTGCAACTTCAATCGCTTCATCCATACCGCCGATGATATCGATGAGGTTAATATTAATTCCGGTTTCACCGTCCCATACTCTTCCGCGAGCGATTTCATCAATTTGCTCGTAAGATTTTCTACGTTTGTCAGCAACCTTTGAAACGAATTTTTGATAAAAATCTTGAATCATCCGTTGAATTACTATGCGTTCAGAATCAGTAAATGTACTGCTCAATGAAAACAAACCGGCATTTTTTCCTCTATTGATGACAACATTGTTTAGCGCGATTTTGCTATATAGATTTTCGACACTGAATTTTCCGGCATAAACACCAATAGAACCGATGAGACTCAATTTCTGGGAAATGACAGTATCAGCACCGATAGCGATATAATAACCACCGGAGGCACCAACATCAGAAATTGAAGCAACGACAGGTTTATTTTTTGCTGCCTCGCTTATTGCGAACCAAATTTTATCTGCTGCAAGGCTGGATCCACCGGGACTGTTGATACGTAATATTATTGCCTTGACAGATTTACTCTCGGATGCCCGTTTTAAATTACGGATCACCCGGTTTGCCCCCATCGTTTTACCAAAGACAGGATCCGATCCATCCTCTCCCCCTGTCATTGCGCCCGTACAAAAAATAACAGCCATGCGTTCATCATCTCCCAATCCGACGGAAGCCGGATTGATGCGGGAATACTCAATAGCTGAGATCCGAGAAATTTTTTCGGTCTCGTTCTTGAATATATCGGTTACTTCTTCTAAATATTTTATGCCGTCCACAAGTTCACTTTTAACCGCTTCTTCCGGACTAAATCCGGAAATATTATCGATGAAATGCAGGACAGTCCTCTGATCGATATGTCTGTTTTCAGCAATAGTAGAAATTATTTCTTTATATCTGGCGTCTAAAATTTCGTCAACAACTTCTCTTTGTGGTCCTGACATAGATTGACGGGTATAAACATCCGGTGCATTTTTGTATTTACCCACATGTTCAAAGTCAGCTTCAATACCAAGTTTATTTAATAATCCTTTGTAAAATGTTATTTCAGCAGATAGACCGGTTATGAATAAATTACCACCGGGTGAGATAAAAATTGAATCACAGGCAGTCGCCAAGAGATAATCCCGGGTCAAACCATAATCAAAATGAGCGAGCACTTTTTTTCCGGATAAACGAAATTTTTTGATTAGTTGGTGTAATTCGGAGAGCTGAGCAAAACCAATTCTTGTAAAACCGATTTCAAGAATAATTCCATTGATACGATCATCAATGGCCGCCATTTTTATACTCTGCCGTATTTTATTTAGATCTAATACACTACCCCGGAAATATTCCTCAAAGGCATCCGGCGGCTCATATTCCGGTAGTGATCCCCAAAGGTTAATCTGCAGATAACTGTTACCACTAACGATCGGTTCCGTGTCTAAAAGGGCATCGATTAACAGATAAGTAATGAACATAAAGATCAATAAAATACCAAAAATTATGGCTACCCACTTTATAAATCGTTTCATAGCTTTTACTCTTACATTGAGGTTAATACACCGGCGATAGTTGCGGTCATAAAAGTCGCTAAAGAACCACCCAGCACTGCACGTAAACCAAATTTCGCCAGATCAGCCCTTCTATCCGGAGCAATCCCTCCGATACCGCCAATCTGAATAGCGATGGAGGAAAAATTTGCAAATCCACATAAGGCATAAGTAGAAATAATTACCGCCTTTTGACTCAGGATACCGGTTGGAATTATTTGTGATAAATTTAAATATGCAATAAACTCATTCAATACCACCTTCTGGCCGATCAGCGATCCAACAGTAACTGCATCATGCCAGGGAACACCTATGATCCAGGCAATCGGACTCAATAAGTATCCGAGCAATATCTCCAGAGTAACCGGATCACCTTTGATGGTGATACCCAACAAATCAGTCAGTACGCCGGTCAGAACCCAATTAAACATATATATCAGGGCAATGAAAGCAAGGAGCATCCCGGCAACGTTTAATGCCAGTCGCAGACCGTCAGCAGCTCCGGTTGCCGCTGCATCAATAACATTGGCAGAAGATTTTTCAACCATTATTTTAACCTGGCCCATTGTTTTTGATACTTCTCTTTCCGGAACAAGAATTTTGGCAATAACGATAGTCGCAGGTGCAGCCATAATACTGGCGGATAGAAGATGTTTCGCATAAAATAATTGTTGTGCGGGATCGGTACCACCAAGAAGACTTACATAAGCCGCAAGAACACCACCGGCAATGGTTGCCATACCGCCGACCATCAATGTGAGTAATTCTGATTTTGTCATGGGTGATACATAGGGTCGCACGACCAGTGGCGCTTCTGTCTGACCGATAAAAACATTAGCAGCAACAGAAATAGCTTCCGCGCCGCTAACCCGCATTGTTTTTGCCATGATCCAAGCCATCCCCTGAACAATTTTTTGCATTAGCCCCATATGGTATAAAACAGACATTAGTGAAGAGAAAAAAATTATCGTCGGTAGAACCTGAAAAGCAAAAACAAATCCTACCCCTTTACTCTTGAGTTCATCCGGAAAAGCCTGCTCCAAGACAGCTTGATTGGCAAGTGGTCCAAAAACAAAAGCAGCCCCGTCGAAAGTAAAACTGATTATTTTAACAAAAAAACTTCCTATGGCATCAAATACAACCGATCCCCAGGGTGTAAGAATAACAAAAATTGCAAATACCAGTTGGAGGCCAAGGCCGGTTAATACAATCCGCCAGTTTATATTTTTTTTACTACTTGAAAAAAGCCAGGCAATGCCAATTAATATAATAAGCCCTAATATTCCAAAGAACACACTCATCATCTCTTTTTTTTCTCCTTTTGTCTTCCTCTTTTTACAGGTTCCATAGGAAGCTCATAGCAATTGCGGCATCTGGCTTCATAAATATCAGAAGTACCGATTAATACCTGGTTGGAAGATTTTGTTTTACGTTGAGTAAAATTTGCCGGATTTCCACAGACCACACAGATGGCATGTGTCTTTGTTATGTATTCCGCTACCGCTAATAATTCTGGAATTGGATGGAACGGTTCTCCCCGATAGTCGGTATCTAAGCCGGCAATAATTACTCTCTTTCCCATATTTGCAAGGGTTTTACATACTTTTACGAGGTTTTTTTTATAAAATTGTGCCTCATCTATGGCAACTACCTGTGCTTCTAATGATAATGGTATTATTTCGTTGGCATCCTTAACGACACGGGAAGGCAATTTCTGTGCATCATGAGATACAATATCCGATTCTGAATAGCGAGTATCAATCGCCGGTTTGAACAATGCTACCTTTTGCCGGGCAATTTGTGCCCGACGAACCCGGCGAATGAGTTCCTCCGTTTTACCTGAAAACATACTTCCGCAAATAACCTCAATCCAGCCCGTGTGCCGTTGGACAATGGCATCCACTTATTCTACTCCCATGTCACTTAATAAAGATTTTACTTTTGTGGTTAATATATCTACGGCTATAATATTTTGTCCACCTTGAGGAATAATAATATCTGCATGGCGCTTAGAAGGTTCGATGAACTGGAAATACATGGGACGAACAGTTTCCATATATTGGTTGATAATCGAATTAACATTACGTCCCCGCTCCTCAATATCTCTGCGTAAGCGGCGAATAAAACATATGTCTGGTGCTGTATCGATAAATACCTTTATATCCATCAGCTTTCGCATAGCAGGCTCATTAAATATTAATATTCCTTCAAGAACAATGAGGCGATGAGGTCCAACTGTTTTAGTCTCTGTTTTTCGGCTATGTGTTGTATAATCATAGATTGGATGTTCAATGGTTTGTCCCTCAAGGAGTTCGCTGACGTGAATATGCAATAAATCATGATCAAATGCATCGGGATGATCAAAATTTCGACCGGTTCTCTCATCAAAGGGTATGTTTGAAAGATCTTTATAATAAGAATCTTCTTGTAAGATCACCACGTCTTCCGAACCCAGCTGTTTATATATATTTTCTGCCACCAGTGTTTTTCCGGAACCAGATGCACCTGTGATACCAATGAGGATACCTTTCTTCATTTTATCCTCAATTTTGTTTCTTCAAATGCGAAAGGTAACAGCTCTGATAAAGGAACTGATTTGATGTTCTTTCCATCAGTCAAAATGATATCAATATTGGGTGCATAATCATATAAAAGCTGGCGGCAGGCGCCACATGGTGGACAATAATCCTTGACTGGTCCGACGATCAAAATGGCAACAAATTTTGTTTTTCCTTCTGAAAGTGCCTTGGTTAGAGCAACCCGCTCCGCACAAATAGTTAACCCCAGAGAACTACTTTCAATATTACATCCACTAAATATTTCACCATCACGTGTTTGCAATGCTGCTCCCACCTTAAATCCCGAATACTTTGCATGAGCAATTTTCTGCGCGTCGTATGCATGCTGCAACAACACTTGTATCTGTTTTTTTGAAACCATGGGTAACTCTTTAATTCTTATATATTCCTGCTGTTGAGACCATTGTATTTTTTAGAAAAGTACATTAAAACAATTTTCTAAGGGATTTTCAAGTCATTTTAGTTTATATATTCAAAATAACAAAATTCTTATTATTTCTCTCATTAGCGGTCGTTTAATAAATCCGATTCTACAATTTAGATAAGTAAAGCCAAAAATAAAAGATTTTCCTTGATAAACAGCCATGTATTCCTGATGAAGATACCTGTGATTTTATTACAGATTATGCGTGTCCGGTTTAAATTATCAGATGAAAAAACGCATCAACAAAATTTTAAACCAGACACGAATAACCACAGAAGTTTTAATAAATAAATAATGATGAGAACAGCCAATTTTGTACCATAAATCAAAAATAATATCCTATGGACAGGGGAAAACAATCATCATGAAAGCTGGTAAATTTATGGGGTATGGTATTGAGGCAATTATAGCGCAAGATCTTTTAAAGTAATACTTGAAATTTTAAGATTCCCACTTTATATTAAACCGGTTGACTTATTGATTTGCTTCAAACGTTATGAAAATATATATGCTTGGGGGATAAATCCTGGGTAAAGGCTGCAACAAATGTTGCAGCCTTTTTTTTATCTCTTAATGAGAATCGTTGTCCATTTATTTACCACGGAAGTACACGGAAATAAACTTTTTAAAACAGGTGATTCCTTCCGTGTCAATCCATAGCGCAGCGATGCTGCAATCAAATCAAATACAAAAGAAAAAAGACAAAAAAATTATTGCTATCGTTGCAGCGCTGCCTGCCCGGCTCGGACGGGCGAGAAATAAATTATTCCGCTTTGTACAAATTTTGCTGAAATAACAAAGTTTTTGGCTACAATAGCAAAGTGAATTTAAAAACTATTAATAACTCAGAATGGCAGATCATCTTCTTCTTCAGCAGCGGCAGTCTCCTTTTCCTTTTCCTTCTCCTTCTCCTTCTTAGGTTTGCTGTTTTCCTTTTTATTCTCAATGAAAGAGGTGTCTTCCTCTGTGGTCTCTGCTACCTCTCCTTTTCCACCGAGCAGCTGAAGATTGGAACAGACGACTTCTGTTTTGTACTTTTTTTGACCATTTGGATCGTCCCATGAGCGGGTTTGAAGACGGCCTTCAATATACACCAGGCGACCTTTTGTTAAATATTCTCCGGCAACCTCGGCTGTCCGACCAAATGCTACGATATTATGCCATTCCGTTTGTTCACTATTGTTTCCACTCTGGTCTTTCGTAAAATGATTGGTAGCCATACTAAAATTTACAACCGCTGTTCCGGATGAGGTATAACGCATTTCCGGATCACGACCTAACCGGCCGATGAGCATGACTTTGTTTACTGTGCCTTTTGACATATTAACCTCCGTTTATGCACTACATAAGTTATAGATTTCATCTAATCCCAAAAATACTAAAGATTAGCCGAAATACAAGTATAAAAATAATTAAACGGCGCCGTACCTTATTTGATTTCTGCTAATTTATTTTACCGCATGTTATTTTAGTAGCAGTCTTTATCTAAACCTACGATAACCATGCCAATTTTTCTGATTTTTTTATAAAGTCAGTATTTAATGACAATTTGTGTGTTTTTAATTTAAAAATTGAGAAAAAATGTGGATAATTAGTTATTAATAACACACAGTTGTGCTAAATCGCACTATCAACCGGTTTTCTATCCGCTAATATTTTTGTTAATTGTTATTTTAAATTTTTTCATTCTTCTAATCAATGCATCTCTTGATATTCCTAGTAGATTTGCCGCGTTTTTTTGATTGTAACCGGAGAGATTCATTGCCTCTTTTATAAGGCGGAATTCATTCTTTAATAGATCCAAACCGGGCTTCACTGATGCATCACTTTTCCAATTATTGTTTGTAAGAGGAAAATCTGTGGTTGTTAATATATCATTGTCTGATAAAATAAGTGCACGTTCAACCATATTTCTGAGTTCTCTGACATTCCCGGGGAAATGATATAATTTTAATCTTTCTATAATCTCAGACTCAATATACGGTCTCGGTTTGTTTTTCCTCTTGGCAAAGTATTCTACAAAGTATTCAAGCAAAGGTTTTATATCACCGGGACGTTCTCGAAGAGGAGGTATGGGGATAGTGATTGTATTAATACGGTGGAATAAGTCAATCCGGAATTTCTTTTCTCCTACTTGATTCTCAATATCCTCGTTGGTTGCTGATATAATCCGAATGTCAACATTGATTTCTTTATTACTTCCGACCCGTTTAGTTTTTTTCTCTTCAAGGGCTCTTAATAATTTTGCCTGCAATCCAAAAGGCATATCCGCGATTTCGTCCAAAAACAGGGAACCGCCATTTGCCAGTTCAAAAAATCCTTTTTTATCTTCTTTTGCATCCGTAAATGATCCTTTCCGGTGTCCGAAAAACTCACTTTCTAAAAGTGACTCGGGAATGGCAGAACAATTTACCGGGAAGAACACTTCATGATTTCGTTCACTGGCATGATGAATGATGCGGGCAATAATTTCTTTACCGGTACCGTTTTCACCGGTGATAAGAATACTGGCATCCTTGTCTTTACCGGCCTTTAAGGCTGTTTCCAGAACAGCTTTAATTTTTTTACTGGTCCCGATAAAATTCTTTTCAATCCGGTTTTCCAGATCCCGAGAAATTAATGAATTTCTATTTTCAGCCAGTTGCAATTGGTTTTGCAATTTTAGATATTTTCCGGTTCTCTCAATGGACATCTGAATGTCTAAAAAACTGAAAGGCTTTTTAATAAAATCTACTGCACCTTGATGCATTGCTTCAATAACCATATCCATATCACCATGTCCGCTGATCATAATAACTTCTACCTGAGGAAAAGAAATTTTGGTTTTTTTTAAAATCTCCAAGCCGCTCATCTCCGGTAGCATAACATCGGATATAAAAATATCGATTGTATCATGATTGAGGATGTTAAAAGCTTGAGAAGGATAATAAGCCGTCTGGGTCGAATATCCTCGTTTTACAAGATAGTCAGCAACTTTATCAGCAATTTTTTTCTCATCGTCGAGAATTAATACTCTTAAGGCATTCATGGAATTTCCTTTTAAAGATTGCACAGAGCTTGTTCCGAATTAATTGCTAAATTTGGAAAATATTTTACGAGAAGATTTGATATTTAATTACTTTTGGGATCAGAATTTAAATTAATTTTAGTGATGATGTATTCACGGGCAGCATCATGGTCGTTGGGAATTTCACCTGAAAGTATAGCCTCTTCAATAATTTTTTTAACCCGACCTACTTTTGGACCTGGCTGCATGCTAAATAATGTCATGATCTCATTCCCATCAACCGGACTTTTAAATGCCCGTAGTTGATCTTTTTTATCTACTTCCAGGGCTTTTTCCAGAACAATCTCGTAGTTTTTTAAATATCGTTTTACTTTGTCCGGATTCTTAGAAGTAATGTCAGCCCGGCAAAGTATCATAAGATCATCAAATTCATTCCCAGCCAGAAAAAGCAGTCGTCGAATGGCGGAATCGGTTACTTCTTCGGATACAAGTGCCATCGGTCGCAAATGCAGTCGCACTAGCTTTTGTACATATGTAATCATATCTTTTGGATATTTTAATCTGTGCAATATTGATGCCGACATTCGTTCTCCGATAACTTCATGTCCGTGAAATATCCAACCCGTATTTTTATTAAATCGCTTGGTTTTCGGTTTTGCAATATCATGTAAGACAGCGGCGAGTTTTAATTCCAGCTTATCCGTATACTGGGATATCTGGTCAAGTACTTGTAATGTATGATAGAAGACATCTTTGTGATGGTAAGAATTTCGTTGCTCAATACCCTGGGTGTCGGACAGCTCGGGAAAAAAGTGATTAAGCAGACCGTTTTTTTCAAGAAGATTAATACCCACAGAGGGCTTTTTTGTTAACAGGATTTTGCTAAATTCTGCGGTAATTCTCTCCTGAGAAATGATTTTTATCCGGTCGGCGGCCCTTTGCAATGCTGATAAAGCATCCGGAGCAATTTTGAAGGAAAATTGTGTGGCAAAACGAATAGCACGCATCATACGCAATGGATCATCTGAAAATGTTTGTTCGGGTTCGAGCGGAGTACGAATCAACCCTAATTTTAAATCATTCTTACCATTATAAGGATCCGTTATCTCTCCAAAATGATCCGGTTGAATATTCATTGCCATTGCGTTGATAGTAAAATCACGACGACTTAAATCTGTAAGTAAATCTGCCCGTTTTACGTCAGGTTTTCTTGAGTCTTTAAGATAAGATTCTTTCCGGGCAGAAACGAATTCCAATTTGTGGTTACGATATTCCATCATACAGGTTCCAAACCGGGGGTAGTTAACAACGGATCCAGCCCGTATTCTTTTTTTTAATTCACGGCAGAAATCGAGGGCATCTCCGATAACAACGAAATCAAGATCCAAACCATCTTGTCCACGTAATAGATCTCGTACATATCCTCCCACAACATAGACACAAGTACCCACCTCTTCGCCGACGGCTGATATTTTATCAAACAAATCCCGGGTGTTTTTATTAATTTTAGATATCATTGATCCTATTACTTAAAGACATAAAAAAAAGGATTGATCAAATCAATCCTTTTAATACATATATATATTTATATATTTTAAATGAAATCTTACTTGATTGCAAGAATCTTTTTATACTCACTTTTATTTAATACAACGTCCATTGCAGCGTGCAACTGCTCATCGTTTTTTAGGCTGTAACGAATTTTTTCTCTGTTTCCATAATATTTCTCAGCCAGTTCAGAAAGAAGAATATTCCTGATTTCATTTTTCTGGTTCAGTAAATCATTTGTTTTCAATTCATTTAAGTGTTTCAGAAGATCCTCGCCCGAATCGATAATATCCTTTGGCAGACTCTCTTCTCTGGCCGTTTTTAGAAAAGCCAGCACTTCGTTCTCTCCTTCAATTTTATAAACAAAATTTTTTGATTGAACAAATGAGACGAAATCATTAAACATACTCTCAGTTATTTCGATCTCTTTCGAATTTATCGGATGTTTTTGATGATAATCAACAGCAAAATTGAAGAAAAGACTTTTCCTCCATAGTTCCATTATAACGAGAGGAACATCGTCACCCTCTACAAACCGGTCAGGAGTTATCCCTCCCTTCTCATAAACCTGTCTGTTGTTAATTGTATAATACGCAGAATTTTCAATTGTTGAAAGCGTACAATCCGCTTCTCCATGGTAAAAGAGTGTTTTATTTTCGGTATAATCCTGTTTCTGTACACATCTTCCGCTCGGAATATAATATTTTGCCGTTGTTACCTTTACTTTGGTACTATTATTTTTATCGATGTTATATACTTTTTGAACCAATCCCTTCCCAAAAGTACTGGTTCCAACGATGATTGAGCGATCAAGATCTTGCAAAGCACCAGCGACAATTTCTGAAGCACTGGCACTTCCCTGGTCAACCAGAACAGCCAAAGGTGTTTTGGGAAGGAGCGGATCGTTATGCGTTTCGAATGAATGTTCACCGTCACGAAAGCCTTTTGTCGTTACAACCGTTGTTCCATTGGGTAAAAATACACCCAAAACCTCAACGGCTGCCTCTAATAATCCACCTGAATTACCACGTAGATCAAGTATAAAAACCTCAATTTCGCTTTTTAATTCAAGTTCTTTAATCGCCCTGCGTAGTTCAGAGCCGGCTTTATCGGTAAATCCCGTCAAACGAATATAGGCGACTCCAGGTTGAATAAATTCAGCAAAATTAACATCCTCAATAACGATTTCTTCCCGCTTCAGGGATAAGATTATATCATCGGTGTAACCGGGTCGTTTAATGGTTAGCTCGACTTCACTGCCAACCGGGCCTCGCAGTTTTTGGGATATTTTTTCCAGTGATGAACTGGTAACATTATATCCGTTAATCGCTTCAATAAAATCTCCGGCCTGGATACCTGCTTTTTGGGCGGGGGAATTATCCATGGGACTAATAATCGTGACACGATTATTGCGCATCCCGATTTCCATACCGACACCACCGTATTTGCCGGTTGTTATAATTTTTAGCCTTGTATCTGCTTCCTGCTCTATAAACACTGTGTACGGATCCAATGCCCCGAGCATACCCTCAATACCGGCTTTTACAAATTCGTATGGATCAATTTCTTCGACATAATGTGCCTGAACCCGATCATAAGTTTTCTGAAAATAATTCAGCCCCAGTTTTATTTTTGAATAATAATCGGATTCATCTGCTTGAAGATACATTGTCTGATATGCCAAAGGCGTCAGCAGAATGAATAAACTAAATATTGCAAGGATAAAATGTTGTCGCTTCATAAATTGCTCACCTACTTTATTTGTTATAGTTATAATTTATTTTTTCTGTAACAAATTCCCAGATCTGATCAGAAATTTGATTAATCGTCAAACCGGCATCAATAATTTTTACTCTACTTGGATCTAGTTCGGCAATTTTATGATATCCTTTACGTACGCGATGATAAAATTTAATACCGGATGATTCCAAACGATCCATTTCAAGATTCCTGCTTTTCTTTCTCTCAATAATCTCCAGCGGATCAATGTCGAGAATAAATGTAATTCCGGGCATAAGACCACTGGTAGCCGCCTGGTTAATAGTATCTATCAGATCCAATGGTAATGACCTGCCAAAGCCCTGATAAGCAGTCGTAGAATCTACATACCGATCTGCAATAACAAAGTTCCCTGCTTTCAACTCTTTAGTGATTTTTTCATTTACCAGCTGGTTTCTTGCAGCACTATATAGAAAAACTTCACATATCGGAGTCATTTCTTGCAGTTTATTGTCGAGAAGGATGTCTCGAATATGTTCAGAAATAACAGTTCCCCCCGGCTCCCGCAGGATAGTAATATTTTTGTTTATCTTTTTTAAGCGATCTTCCAATCGGTTAATTTGTGTCGTTTTACCGGAAAAATCAATCCCTTCAAATGAGATAAATCTTTTATTATCAACCATTGTTAACTCTATTTCCGATCGTTTATATGCTTATCTTTTTCCATATTCCGCGATTAAAGCGTCAGAAATTTAAATAAAATCGTGTTAATTCATCAAATACCCGTATTAACAACAATCCGGATAATACAAAATACGTTGATATAGCAAAAAGCCAGGAGACATAAATTTCATAGACACAAATGGTGGATATTGCTATCCACATTAACCAGATTATTTCAGTACTTCCCCTCAAATTTCCTGAGAATACAATATTAGCCCCTTTTGGGAGTTGGATCAAGGCAAAGATCAGAATTAATATTTATATTTATGAGGATATATTATCCATTTATAAAAATCATAAAAATGAAAGGAATGTAGCTTTATCTGATTAAAACTCAATTTTTTCGGTTATTTATTTTTGCGGATTTTTCCTGTTCCTTCTATAATTAAGACAATTTCACCCTTTGCCGGTTTATTCTGTAAATAATCAATCAGTTCTGAAAGCAATCCACGAAAGAACTCTTCGAATTTTTTTGTAATCTCCCGACCCATTACGCACTTTCGATCACCCATCGTCGCTAATAATTCGCCGGCCGTTCGAAGGATACGGTGTGGAGATTCATAAAAAACAATCGTCCGGGTTTCAGTTACTAAATTTTCAATTTTGCTTTTTCTTCCTTTTTTAAGCGGCAAAAAACCTTCAAATACAAACCGGTTTACTGGTAATCCCGACACAATCAGAGATGCCAGGAAAGCAGATGCTCCGGGTATCGGTATAATTCTGATATTATTTTCAAGAGCGGCCTGAACAAGGGTATATGCCGGATCAGAAATACCTGGCGTACCGGCATCTGATACCATGGCGATCGAGTAATTGTCCTTTAAATAATTAATCATCTTATGAGTTTGCTGTTTTTGATTATAACTGTGAAAAGAGATCATTTTTTTGTGGATATCATAGTGACGAAGGAGGATCGAGGTCACTCGGGTATCTTCGGCGGCAATTAGATCAACCGATTGAAGCGTCCGAACAGCTCTGTAAGTTATATCACTTAAATTCCCAATGGGCGTACTTACCAGATAGAGTGCACCGGGAATTATTTCTTCCACAACTATACTCCCCAATCCCGGCAGTATCGAAAATCCTGATTAATCGTACGATTTGAAAGTTTGGCAATAATTGGTGGGCGGCGTTTAAATTGATAAATTTGGATACGCTTCTGAATATCCCGTACCATTTCCAGAGAAAACTTGAGATCTAGAAGCATTTCTTCCGAATATCTTAAATCAACAAGATAGTGTAACAGCGTATCGATTTTATCATAGCTGTATCCTATTTCGTCTTCGTCTGTTTGACCCATCCAGAGATCTGCCGAAGGTGGTTTTTCAATGATTTCCTTTGGTATTTTCAGATACTCGGCTAATTGCCATATCTGGGTTTTATAAAGATCTCCAATGGGGTTAATAGCGCTGGCCAGATCACCGAATATCGTACCATATCCCAGCATTAGTTCCGTTTTGTTGCTCGTTCCAATAACTAATGTGCGATGCTTAGAAGAATAATCATAGAGGAAACACATACGCTCACGTGCCATTCGATTACCCTGTCTGACCATATCTGCTGAGGAATCATTCTTATAAAATGCATCTACCATGGGGGAAATATCGTGTATTTCACTGTTTATTTTTAGTTTTTTTGCAATCAATTGAGCATGATCCATATTTTCCGGATTACTGGTACGGTAGGGCATGATAAGCGCCGTTACATCCCCCGGAGCAAACGTCCGGGCACAGAGATAAGCAACAACCGCAGAATCAATTCCACCAGACAAGCCCAGCACTACTTTTTTAAAACCCGCTTTACCGGTTTCTTCCTTCAAAAATGTTTCAAGTATGGTGCTAACGAGTTCCGGATCGATTTTTAAAAATCCCATCTTTAAACTCCATTGTTTACCGCTAAAATATAAAAAAAGAATCCGGTTATAAGAAATAAATATTTCTTTTATTTGTTATTCATTTTCTCGGGTGATCAAATATTTCAAAAAAGTGTTTCAATTTCTGAGGGTAATGATAAAGTTGCATATTTATACAAAATATTGTATTTACAATATCAATTACCATTTGAACTGTTGGATAATTCTATGTAAACTCGCTACATATTTTTCTGTTTTTTAATAAATAATGCTAGTTTTGAATGAAGAATGTAGAGTCATTGCATAGAATGTCTTTACATTTTTTTAGACAAATGAATAGATAAAAGAGAAAAAGTCATGTGTTCGATATTAGGGATATTAAATATTAAATCCGGTCAACCAGAATTGCGAAAACAAGCGTTACAGATGTCGAAAACGCAGCGGCATAGAGGTCCTGACTGGTCAGGAATATATGTAAATGACAAGGCGATAATTACTCATGAACGATTGGCGATCGTAGATATTGAAAATGGTTCACAACCGTTATACAGTAAGGATGGGAAATTAGTGCTATCGGTCAATGGTGAAATTTACAATCATAAAGATCTTGAATCAGAACTGAATATAGAATATGAATTCTTGACCAAGTCAGATTGTGAAATCATTCTTGCCCTGTATAGAGAAAAAGGGGTGAATTTTCTCGATGATTTGAATGGTATCTTCGCATTTATACTTTATGATAATGATAGTGGCGATTATTTTATCGCCCGGGATCATATGGGTATCGTACCTCTGTATACAGGATATGATGAACATGGTAATTTTTATGTTGCTTCTGAAATGAAGGCACTGGCGGATGTATGCAAAACGGTAGAGGAATTCCCACCAGGGCATTATCTTTTTAGCCCCGATAACGAACTCAAATGTTATTATGACCGCCCCTGGAAGAATTTTACTAATGTCAAAGAGAATCGAACGGACAAAAACAAACTTAAACTGGCATTGGAACAGGCGGTGCACCGTCAGCTAATGTCAGATGTACCCTATGGTGTTTTGCTCTCAGGTGGTTTGGACTCATCAATTATTGCGGCCATTGCTAAGAAATTCTCACACAGGCGGGTTGAAACAAATGATCTTTTAGAAGCCTGGTGGCCGCAACTGCACACTTATGCTATTGGTTTGGAGGGTTCGCCGGATCTTGTGGCAGCAAGGGAGGTTTCCCTACATATTGGTTCTGTACATCACGAGTTTCATTTCACTATTCAGGAAGGATTGGACGCTCTGTATGATGTAATATATCATTTGGAGACATATGATGTTACGACAGTCAGAGCATCAACGCCTATGTATTTAATGGCTAGAAAAATTAGGGCAATGGGGATTAAAATGGTGCTTTCCGGCGAAGGCGCCGATGAAGTATTTGGCGGTTACCTTTATTTTCATAAAGCGCCAAACGCTGAACTTTTTCACGAAGAGACCGTTCGAAAAATAAGCCGGTTACACTTATTTGATTGTTTGCGTGCCAATAAGTCAATGGCCGCATGGGGTATTGAGGCTCGTGTTCCCTTCTTAGACAAGGAATTTCTGGATGTTGCTATGTCGATCAATCCTACGGATAAAATGGCGGGCAAGGGTCGTATGGAAAAACATATCCTCCGAGAGATTTTTTCAGAATATCTCCCGGAGAAAATTGTATGGCGGCAGAAAGAACAATTCTCAGATGGGGTGGGCTATTCCTGGATTGACACCTTAAAAGAAACTGCAGATAAAGAAATTTCCGATCAGCAAATGAAAACGGCAAATTTTAAATTTCCCATCAATACACCGACGACCAAAGAGGCTTATTACTATCGTCAAATATTTACTGAGCACTTTCCACTTGATTCTGCAGCGTCCTGTGTGCCCGGAGGGCCTTCTGTCGCCTGCAGTACACCGGAAGCACTGGCCTGGGAAAAGGAGCTGAACAAAGTCATAGATCCTTCCGGAAGAGCTGTCCGTAAGGTCCATAAAGATAGTTATTAAAAATTTATATTTTCAGGGAAGTTCCGACATTGCGATCATTACTTTTTCATGCATTTTATCTATATTTCGCCTGCTTCCGAGGTAGTCATTAGCGATCATCGAGAAGCAAAGAAGTTTACCCGATTGTGTGTGAACATAACCGGAATGGGCACGGATGCGATCAATGGTGCCTGTTTTTGCGCGCAAGTTTTTTGCAGCTCTGGAACCCCTGCACATCCTCTTCATATACCCAATGTCATTAGGATCTCCGGCTATTCCCAGGGAATGGTAAAAAGTCTCAAAAAAGGATTCATGGGAGGTTGTATTTAACAATTCGGCAATAAAACGCGTCGGCGTACCATTCGCTCTGGAGAGACCAGAACCATCATGAATGAACAAACCTTCTGTATATATGTTCTTCTTTTTAAGCCAATTTTTAATAACATCAATTCCATTATCGAGTGTACCATCTCCTCTGACCTCTTTCCCGATAATTTTCAATAATTGCTCCGCGTAAAGATTTACACTTCTTTTATTAAGTCTGTAGATGATATCTTTCAAAGGAGGGGAAAGGTTGGAATAAAACACTTTTCGTTCACTATCCGGTCGGATTTGCTCTCTTATGGTTATGGCTTTTCCAAGTGTTCGAATACCCCCGTCTGTCAATTTGCTATACAGAAATTCTGCAGAAAATTTTGCCGGATCAGGAAAAGCACCTTTGATAGTAAATTCTTTTACGCCTGCCGGAATAGTCCCTTCCAGCTGGTGATAATATTGCCAAGGGGCAGCATAAATATATCCCTTGTCACCGGATCCAACAGGCCCCGTTCTCATATGATTAAAAAAAGTCAAACCTGGTACCTTAGGCTCTGTCCGTAAAACAATTGCTTTTTCCCCCACCTTTTTTGCCGGCTTAAAGAAGAGGTAATACAGGTTTTCATTGATACATAATCCGCTGGTGCCTGCGGCATGATAATTACCAATATCTTTCCAATACCAATCAACGGGCAGGGGCATATAATCAAGGTAAGAATCGTCGGCAATGATGTCACCGGCTATCTGTTGAATTCCCTGCGCTCTGATAATATTTACCCACTGATCCACCAGAGAGTCAAGGGGTGAGACACCTGCCATGTAAGGTGATCCAAGGGTTGGATCTCCCTCTCCATGTATGTAAAGACTACCTTGGAGCGTACCCTCATCATCAATGGTACCACTATATTCTAAAGAGGTTTTAAATTTTTTCTCTTCACCAATGATATCCAGAGCCACAGCAGAGGTAATCAATTTTAAATTGGAAGCCGGAGTCAAACTTTTCTCGCCATTGATATCAAGCAAAACCTCGGCATTTTCTGTATTAATAATATATATACTCCATTCACCGTGTTTTAGGCTGGCTTGATGTGGAATTGAATTGGCCAAACGGGTCAATTTTTGATAGGCATTTTTCTCTTTTCCGTAAAATCCAAAAAATAAAAAAATGAGTATCAATGTAAATAATTTGATCGACATGAAGGATCCTTGTTAAATTAATTTAAATTTACGGGATTTTCATAATCAAGGTGGGTATGTCTACAATATAAAATGAGTGCGAAAGGGGGGAGTTGAACCCCCACGTCCTTGCGGACACTAGACCCTGAACCTAGCGCGTCTACCAATTCCGCCACTTTCGCCTTATAAATAATAATTTAGCCAGACATTATAATAAATGCAATATTGAGTATAAGGTATAGGGTATAAGGTATAAGGTATAAGGTATAAGTATCGGAATTAATGGGTATTGTAGAGACAGAATTATTTAATTTATATATGAAGAAGTTGTATTAGTTTACTATTTTTTGATTAACCAGATATTATTGTCTAAGGCTTTATAATGAACGAAGAGAAAACGGTGATAACAAATCGAAAAGCACGGCATGAGTATGAAATAATTGATCGAATAGAGGCAGGATTGGTGCTTCTGGGTAGTGAGGTTAAATCTTTACGTAACGGTCGGGCAAATTTAGGTGATTCGTACGCGAGAGTGATAAAAGGAGAAATATGGATTATTGGTATGCATATTTCACCCTATAAAGAGGCTACCATTCAGAATCATGATCCACTCAGAGACAGAAAAATCCTTTTACATCGCAATGAAATAAAAAAACTGGCCAGACGGGTGGAAGAAAAAGGTTTCACATTGATACCCTTACGTCTGTATTTTAAAAATAGTATTGCTAAATTGGAATTGGGTCTTGCCAGAGGCAAACGCCAGTATGATAAAAAAGTGGCGATAGCCCAACGGGATGCAAAAAGGGAAATTGAAAAAGAGCAAAAAAAGTTTAAATTTAAAATTTAATATAATACAAATTTTATCTTGAAAACAGGAGAGAATTAAATGATTTTTCCGTCGATAAATGAGCAGATGGATGTGATCCGTAGAGGAACCGTTGATTTACTACCTGAGGATGAATTGGTACAAAAATTAGAAAAGTCAATCAAAGAAAATAAACCTTTAATCATCAAACAGGGTTTTGATCCTACCGCTCCCGATATTCATCTTGGACATACTGTCGGAATTCGTAAATTGCAGCAATTTCAGGAATTAGGCCATCAGGTGGTCGTGATTATCGGTGATTACACTGCAATGGTGGGCGATCCATCTGAAAAAAACAGCACGCGTCCGAGGTTAACCCATGAAGACGTTATGAAAAATGCAAAAACCTATCAGGAGCAGTTTTTCAAAATCCTCGATAAGCAGAAAACCCAGATTCGATACAATGGGGAATGGTTTAGTAAATTGACATTCAATGAAATTATGGGATTGGCCTCTAAGTTCACTGTAGCGCGGATGTTGGAGCGGGACGATTTCTCGAATCGATATAGTAATCAATTGCCGATAAGTATTCATGAGTTCTTTTATCCTCTGATGCAGGGATATGATTCAGTAATGATAAAAGCGGATGTGGAACTTGGTGCCACAGAGCAGAAATTTAATTTAGTGATTGCCCGTCAGATTCAGAAGGAGTATGATATTAAACAACAAATCGTGTTAACATTGCCTGTATTGGTAGGTGTTGATGGGACACAGAGAATGAGTAAATCATTGGGTAATTATATCGGGATTGATGAACCGGCAAACGAAACCTATGGAAAAGTAATGTCTATCCCTGACGAATTAATATTCCCTTACTTTGAGCTGATCACTGATGTAAGCTTGTCAGATCTCGTTGATATTAAAAACGATCTCAACGATCCCCAAACTAATCCTCGTGATATAAAAAAATATCTGGCACGAACCATCGTAAGAATGTATCACAGTGAAAAGTCATCCCAAAATGCTGAATCAGAATTTGAGCGTATTTTTGTTCAAAAGAAATTGCCGGATCAAATGCAGGCGTTCAATTTAGACGATCATTCTTATCGTCTGGATGACTTGCTAATCGAAACAAAAACGGCAAATTCGAAGAGCGATGCCCGCCGACTTATCCAACAGGGAGGAGTCACCGTAAATGGCGAGAAAATTTTAGATCCTTTTACTATAATTAATATCAATCAAGAAATTAGACTGAAGGTCGGTAAAAGAAAATTTGCGAAAGTATGTTCAAAATAATTGCTTAAACGGATAAATTTTCTTACGGCATAACCTGTCGATATGTCTCCCGGTGATAGTTATCGTAATTGATTAAAAGATTAAGATATTTGGGTTCATTTTCAAATATCTTCGCAAATGTTACATAATGGGCATCAAAAAAGGTTCTCAGGTATTTATTATTCGGTTGTTCGTTTACAACTTTTTCAATAGCCGTAAGCACTTTTACTGCATACTTTTTGGCCTCTTCCAGTTTTCCTTCTTCCAGTAAGTATTGGGCTTCAAAAAAGTCAGGTTTTGCCTGGCGCAATGGACGGGTGCGAACATTGGTAATTTTTTGCAGCTCCTGTGACCGTGTATTCCAACCCTTGGAATATTTTGATAAAACACCTCTATTTGCTATACTCAGAGCTTCATCATAGAATGGTGTTCCTAAATTAAGTGAATAACCATCGAGTTCTCCTGCTAATATCAGATGGGCATAATAATCGATGAAGTTTAGCAAGGGATCGAATTCAATTTTGCTATGATCAAATAAATACCCCGGTTGATAGGGGAACTCCCATTCCTTATCATAAAAGCTTTCACCCGATATACTTTTAATCTGAAATTGTGACTTATAGATTTTTTCATGACTTTTATTCAGAACAGTTTCGATGATAATAAATATGGTAATATCAATATCGGTTTCATATTCGTCTTCGGTCCAGACATAATTGTTAATATAATCTTCGATATTCAGAGCCAAATCTTCTAAATAATTTTGCTCTTCTAAGGGTAAATGCCCATAATCAATCGTTACCTTTGCCTTTAAAACCTGTGCGGTAGATGTGGCTATAAAAAAAAGAGATAAAAAGGAAATAATAAATAATTTCATAAAAGGCCTCCATTTATGAAAATAAATGTATCCGGGGCACACGTGCCGGCACAGCGCAGGTGATTTCATATGGAATCGTTTTCAGTTTTTTTGAAATTTCCCGGATAGATATACATTGATTATCCATTTTCCCGTAGATAATTACATCATCACCGGTTTTACATTCGAGATGATTACCCAAATCAACCATCACCATATCCATACAAATGGTACCGACCACCGGGTATTTCTTTCCTCGTATGATAATTTCTGCTTTGTTCGTCAGTTTTCGATTGAAGCCATCAGCATAACCAATGGGAATTACACCGATATATGTATCCTTTCTGGTATAAAAACGCCGACCATAACTAATCGGTTCATTTTTTCTTAGAAATTTTATTAATACCAATCTTGAATGAAGTGACATTACTTCTTTCAGATCCCACTCTAGTGAAAAATCCGGTGACGGTGGTTGACCATAGAGCATAATACCCGGGCGTACCATATCATAATATGATTGTGGTAACTTCATGATAGCGGCTGAATTAGCCAGATGAAATATGATTTCATCATCACATTTAGCCTGAATGTATTTTTTAACATCCTGAAAACGTTTGATCTGCAGATCAATATAACTGTGATCAGTTTCATCTGCCGTGGAAAGAGTTGAATATACGCCCTTTATGTCAAAAAGTGTATTCTTCATGATTTTTTTAAAACTATCCTCGAAAAGATTAAATGGAAATCCGACCCGGTTCATACCGGTATCAATTTTGATATGAACTGGAATTTTTTTTCGCTTCTTTGAATATAGCCTGTCTAAATAATCTACCTGTTCATCCGAAGTTATCGTTATTTCCAGTTTGTTTTCTAAAGCAGTACTGAGAAATTCGGGCAGATGGGCGCCGAACAGAAGAATTGGTTTAGTTATTCCGGCTTTACGTAGCTTAATACCCTCTTCGATTAAAGCGACACCAAGATATTCACAGCCAGATTCAAGGGCGGTTCTTGATATTTCAATATCACCATGTCCATAAGCAAAAGCTTTCACAACGGCCATAATTTTTCGTGATCCAACAACACGCCGGATGAGTTCGATGTTATGACTTAAATTTTGGTGTGATATGTAAGCGATTGTGGGAGTCATAAAATTACTTCAGGTTATATTTATATGCCATTGAGGGCAAAATAGTAAATAAGAATTTCTTTATCAATAATATTTAACCTGATTTATTCATCCGAAAAATTGAGAACTTAATCAGACCCTTTGTTGAGAGTGGGAAAAACAAAAATTATTTAAAGATTCTTCCACAAAATGCGAGTATGTATATAACACGGGAATATTTGCAGTAAAGGCAAAATGAAAACTGAATTAAAGTTTTATGTAGCTGAAATCTGTTATTGCGTAAAACCAATTGCCTGGAGTGTAAGATGGAAAAGATAAGTATCCAAGTTTCTAAGGGAAATGAAGAATCGCTCAATAAGTATTTTAGCGAGATAAGTAATATTCCACTGCTCTCATCGGATGAGGAAGTAGAACTTGCTGCGAAAATTCATAGAGGAAGTAGAAAGGCGCTGACAATGCTGGTTCAGGCTAATTTGCGTTTTGTGGTAAGGGTGGCTTTAGATTATAAAAATCACGGATTACCATTGGAAGATCTCATTAATGAGGGAAATTTGGGATTAATAAAAGCTGCGAAAAGATTTGATGAAACCAAAGGATTTAAATTTATTTCATATGCTGTCTGGTGGATCCGTCAAAGCATTTTACAAGCACTCTCAGAACATGCCCGGGTTGTTCGCCTGCCTCTGAACAGAGTAACGGCTATCAGCCGTATTGGAAAAACACATGATATACTGCAGCAAACTTATGAGAGAGAACCCACCGTTGATGAGATCGCTGATAGTTTGGAAATTTCCTCGAGTGAAGTCAATATGACCTATCAATATCCAGGAAAACAACTTTCTTTGGATGCCTCGATATCTGATCAGGAGAAAAACACATTACTTGATATTACTGAGAACGAGAACCTTCTTCCCTCAGATCATCTCGTAGTCGATGAATCATTAAAACAAGAAATATCGAAAGCATTTAATTCATTATCTAAAACAGAAGCGGAAGTTCTACGGCTGTATTTTGGATTTGACCGGGAACGACCGGCAACACTTGAAGAAATCGCGGAGAAATTTCATCTTACCCGTGAACGTATCCGTCAAATTAAGGAAAAAGCAATCGTTCGACTTCGCCACCAGTCCCGTAGTAAAATATTAAGACAATATCTGGGTTAATGACAAAAGCAACAACCGGGTAAAATATTTTTTCTTTTTTCAAGTCCATTTATTCCCATACTACGATTGAACTTATTCGACCGTTTACCTTGTTTTCATCTCTCCTTTTGATTAGATTAACCGACTTTAATCTTGTATTTGGTCTTTTAAGTGAGACGTTAATTTTTATATAAATTTTACTTTAAAATAAAGAAATATAAAAGGATGATATGAACTATCGTATGATTGTTTTGGTCAAACAGGTGCCCGATACGGCTAATATTTCTGGTCAGGTTATGAAACCAGATGGAACGGTAAACCGGGCAATGTTGTCGGCAGTATTTAATCCAGAGGATAAAGTAGCATTAGAGTTGGCACTTCAGATGCGTGATAACTATGGCGGAGAGATCATTGCACTTACGATGGGACCGCCGAAAGCATCAGAATTATTACGAGAATGCCTCTATATGGGTGCGGATAGAGTTGTTCTGATCAGTGATCGTAAATTTGCCGGAGCAGATACACTGGCTACATCTTATGTTTTATCTGAAGCGATAAAAAAAATCGGCTCGTATGATATGATCTTTGCCGGACGGCAAGCGATAGATGGTGATACGGCCCAGGTTGGTCCTCAGACTGCTGAAAAATTGGAAATTCCTCAGATCACTTATGCAGAAAAAATTATCGAAGCCCAGAAGAAAAAAATAACGATCCGGAGACGGATTGATGGCGGACATGAAATTCTCGAATGTCCTTTGCCTGTATTGATAACTGTTATAAAGGATGCCGCAATACCTAGACCCTTTAGGGCCAAACGGGTAATGGCATTTAAAAATGCCCGGTCCCTCGTTGAACTGGAGAAGATGGTAGAAGAAAATTCACTATTATATTTAGAGGATTTAAGAGAAGAATATATATCCCGTTCATTATTTATAGAAACTCTAACGATGGATGAATTGAGGATTGAGCAAGCACGCTGCGGTTTACATGGTTCACCAACCAAGGTTTTTAAAATTGAATCTGTTATTCTTGGAGGTGGAGAACATATAAAAATTGAGCCCACAAATGAAGGTATGGGAATACTCGTCGAAAAACTGATGGATGATCACATTTTTGGATAAAGGTGTACCATGGGAAAAAATATAAATGAAGTTTGGATATTTATCGAACAAAGATCCGGTAAAGCGGCAGAAGTAAGTTTTGAACTTCTGTCCAAGGGTCGAAAACTGGCAGATAAGTTGAAGGGTACACTAAAAGCTGTGGTAATTGGTAGTGGAATAAAAGAAATTGCCCAGGAAACATTTAGATACGGTGTCAAAGAATGTCTGATGATAGACCATTTGGAATTAAAAGATTATAAAACAATCCCTTACAGCCGTATCATGATTGACTTAGTGAGTAAATTTAAACCCAGGATTGTGCTTTACGGTGCAACAGTTATCGGAAGAGATTTGGCACCACGCGTTGCTTCATATACTCGAAGCGGTTTAACGGCAGATTGTACGGACCTGCAAATTTCTGATGTTACCTATTTACGCAAGAATTATAAAGATTTGCTTTTACAGATTCGCCCTGCTTTCGGAGGAAATATAATTGCGACGATTATTGCACCCGATGTGCCCATACAGATGGCTACAGTACGGGAAGGGGTGATGGAAAATCTGCCTTTACAGACAGCTGAAAAAGGTAAGATAGTAAACATATCATATACACCTGATAGAATTGATCAGATGATTAAAATAATTGAACGACATCAGGAGGATAATAAAATAAATTTAAAGAACTCACCAATCATTGTTGCTGGTGGTTATGGTATGGGGTCCAGAGAAAAGTTCAAAATATTATATAAGTTAGCCCATGTAATCGGAGGAGAAATTGCCGGCAGCCGTGCAGCTGTTGATGCCGGTTTTATTTCTCACGAAAGACAAGTCGGACAGACAGGTATCACTGTTCGCCCAAAATTATATGTGGCGTGCGGAATATCGGGAGCTATCCAACACCGTGCTGGTATGCAAGATTCAAATAAAATTATTGCAATAAATGTTGATCCCGAGGCACCCATTTTCGATGTTTGTCATTATGGAATTGTTGGCGATGTTATGGAAGTGATTCCTAAATTAATCGAAGTATATAAACATAAATTAAAATAGAGGATTTCAATGCCAAATTTCTTTTCTGAAAATGAGGATATACTTTTTCACTTTGAAAACCTCAAAATGGAAAATATTGTCGAATTAACAGAGAACTTTTACGAAGAATCCAAAGAATATAACTACGCGCCGATTAATTATACGGATGCCATGGAAAATTATCAGAAGATTTTAGAGATTGCTGGTGATATCGGTGGTAATTTTGTGGCTTCTCGGGCAGCAGATATAGACAAAGAAGGAAGTACCGTTAAAAATGGGCGTGTATTCTATGCGAAGGGTACACAGGAAAACTTGAAACAATTGACCGATGCAGAGTTAATGTCTGTGGAATTTCCGCGAAAATACGGAGGATTAAATTTTCCGAAAACTATTTATATGATGATGGTTGAAATTATTTCCCGTGCCGATGCTTCATTAATGAATATCTTTGGATTGCAGGATATTGCAATGACAATTTCAAAATTCGGAGATGAGGAGCAGAAAAAAGAATTTCTACCGGGATTTTCATCCGGAAAATATACAGGTGCTATGGCACTTACTGAACCGGACGCAGGATCTGACCTTCAGGCGGTGAAATTGCAGGCTTATCAAAATGAAGAGGGACAGTGGTATTTACGGGGGGTTAAGCGTTTCATCACGAATGGCGGAAGTGAAGTTTTACTCGTTCTAGCCAGATCGGAACCGGGGACTAAAGATGGAAGAGGACTGAGTATGTTTGCCTGTTATGGCGATAATACGGTTATCGTTCGAAGGATTGAAAATAAACTGGGCATTCATGGATCACCAACCTGCGAACTTCAGTTTAATGATACACCAGCCGTACTTATCGGGAAAAGAAAATTTGGTTTGGTTAAATATGTGATCGATCTTATGTACAGTGCCCGCCTGGGAGTTTCTGCGCAGGCATTGGGTATATCTCAAGCAGCTTTTGAAGAAGCGCTTCGCTATGCAAAAGCAAGAGAACAATTTGGAAAGCCGATTTACAATATCCCCCCGGTGACAAATATGCTGATTGAAATGCGCGTTATGCTGGAAACCAATCGTTCACTTTTCTATAGTACCTGTAAATGGGTTGATATTCGAAACAAATTAGAGGAACATATAGAAAGATTAAAGGAACAGAATAAAACGGATACGGAAGAAATGGACCGCCTGAAGGAAGCAAATAAAATATGTAATTTACTCACACCGATGACAAAATATGTCTTAACAGAATCAGCCAATAAAATAACCTATGATGCTCTGCAAATACATGGCGGTGCCGGATATATGAAAGATTTTACTATTGAACGTTTGACCAGAGATGCCAGAATTACCAATATTTATGAGGGAACTTCTCAACTTCAGATCGTGGCAGCGACAGGAGGCATCATCACTGATCTTTTAGCGGATCATTTTGAAAAGAAAATGAAAAAATCTTATAAAGGGGCCCTTGTAAAACTTGCGGATCATTTAAAAGAAATACGCGAAATATTTCTTGACTGTCTGAAATATGTATTAGATAAAAAAGACATCCGTTTCCAGGAAGTAGCCGCCAAAGAACTGGTAGATTTATATACTTTCCTTTATGTGGGGTATCTGGTTTTAGACGAAGCGGAAATTAACCAGCATAAAATTTTTATTGCCAATCGTTACATTACAAATGCTTTAGCAAATGCCCGTAAAAATTCGGAGTCTGTAAAAAGTGAACTATTCTCCGATTTGCTTCACGCAGACGAAATATTGCATTAATTATGAAGAATTACCGGCAAACTCAAATATTTTGTTAATCTTCGTTTCCAAACGTGGTTAATCAAATTATAAAATCAGGAGATTTATGGTGGGATATCAAAAACCGGATTCAAAGAATGATTATGCCTTAATTCTGGGTGCATCCAGTGGTTTCGGAGAGGCGGTCTCATTGGAATTAGCCAGAGAGGGTTTTAATATCATTGGTGTACATATGGATCGAGGTGCTGCTTTATCTAAAGTGGAACAGATAACCAGACAAATAGCTGATTATAATGTTGAGGCCTTATTTTTTAACCTTAATGCAGCCTCCGATAAAAACCGTGAACAGGTGATACAACGTTGTCAAGATCATTTCAAAATCAAAAATATAAAAGGGAAAATAAAGATACTTCTTCATTCCCTGGCCTTTGGTTCACTCGGGCCCTATATTCATAATGATCCAAAAGAGCGTTTGTCTCAAAAACAAATGGATATGACACTCAACGTTATGGCCCACAGTCTTGTTTACTGGACACGGGATTTTCTATTGGCAGATCTTTTTACGCAGGGGACAAAAATCTATGCCATGACCAGTTCGGGATCTTTGCGGGTGACACCGTTTTATGGTGCGATATCTGCCGCGAAAGCTGCATTGGAATCGCATATTCGACAATTAGCACTGGAACTGGCACCCTATCAGATTACAGTAAATGCTTTGCGGGCCGGCGTTACTTTTACGCCTGCATTGAGAAAAATACCGGGGCATGAAACAATGATTGATCTGGCGCTCAGTCAGATTCCATTTAAAAGACTGACTCAACCAAACGACGTAGCAAAATATATTTCCAGCCAGGCAACTTCAGATGAAACATGGAATACCGGAAATATAATAAATATTGATGGAGGAGAGGCAGTGATTGCTTTTCATACACCTCTGAAAAAGTAAAAATTACTTAATGATCCATGTTTGTAATATTTTTTATTGTTCACGATATGTAACGATTATAAGTATGGTCAATATTTCCTGGTGCTGATATAAAGATATAAAAATATGAATTATTATCTATATGATGTTGATATAAGCAACAAGGAACCAGAAATTGTGAATATGATAACGTCGTTGAGGTAATAGAAATCCTTTGCTATTGGTGGTGCTTACCTGCAGACAGAAATTAGTATTAAACGATAGTTCGTGGTGACCTAATATAAAATGCTGGTTTGTAAGGCAGATTTTAATCGGAGGTAGAATTATCCGTTGTTGTTGAGGTAGACGTTATCGCCTGGGCGATTTCGTAATCCTTATAGGCAGGGCAATGTTCCCATTCAAAATATTGATCTTCGTTGGGGGAGTAAACAACACAATCCAATTTATGTTCGCATTCGAGCATACGATATATTTTGCCATTATCATTAACACCATTAAAATAGAGGATAATACTGCAGAGGTATTTCTTACGAGGACAATAATAATTGATCTGTTCAATTCCAACATCTGCCATAAGTCAATATACGGATTCGAGAAAAAACAACCAAAAAATAATATTTATTTTAGTGTTAATTCATGATAAAAATGCACATATTTTGCTCATCGGTTTAGATGATTTACCTAAGGTTCTTCACGTCTTCTTTTTATTAGGACAGGAGAGCTTGTTCTATAGAAAATCACGGATCGGTTTATTCTGCCTTTTTCTGTTTTTATAAAAAGCCAATTCTATATTTTTTTCATTTTTCAATCGGCGATATACATCATTAAATTTTAATCCGACCTGATCAGGGGCATGTGCATCTGATCCAATCGTTAACGGAATATTTGTTTTTATAATCGCCTTTAACCAATCAAAACCGGGATAGGACGCCCCGGTTTTTTTACGATAGCCGGAGGTATTTATCTCGATAGCCATACCGGTCTTTTTGATAGCACTCAATAACCGGTTCACTTCTTCAGGGATCATTTTAATTAAAGAATCTCCTGGTAATTTAATCAGATCAACGTGACCCAGGATATCAAATAACCCTGTCTGTATTCCTTTTATTACCGTGTTTATATAATCACGGTAAATTTCTTTCTGCTTTTTGCCCGGGAAATGATAATCAAATACCCAGCTACCATGAGACCAGTGGCGTAAAAAATGAACGGACATAATGACCAGATCAAATTCATAGGCGCGGATAATCTTTTCTGTATAATCTTCAAATCCCTCGTAATAATCTGCTTCAACGCCGAAGCAGATCTTAATTTCCGGATATCTATCTTTAACCTGATACACCCAATTGGCGTATATATCTAATTCGGTTTCTTCCATTCGGTGGGCGATATCAAAGTTATCGGGAAGAGGTGCATGATCAGTAAAAGCGATTTCGCGAATACCCTGACGAATCGCTTCTTCAACATACTCAAAAACTTCCCCCTGGGCATGTTTGCATAATTTAGTATGCAGATGGTAATCCATCAATGGTGGATTTATTATCGTATTTATTGTTCTCCCACATATCTATCTTTTGGAAAGAAACGTACATAAATGAGGTCTGAAAACATGATTGCTTCTTTGGAATAAGGATTAATTCCCCTTTCATAAAACTCATTATCGATTATAACCGAAGTTTCTTTCCAGGTTGATTGGTTATTAACCAAATTTACAAAAGATAGGAATTCATTTTCATTTTTACTGAAAAGTTTTTTGATGATCTTTTTTCGGGTTCGACCCATAATCATTGTGTTTAAATCCTCTAATGGTTTATCGGATTTTATCTGGCTGGCAACAAAGTCCGCCATATCATTAGCGACGTTTGCTTTTTTTGCTGCTACCGGTTCTGCGACCTCTTCCTCCTCTTCCTCCTCTTCCTCCTCTTCCTCTTCGACAATTTCTTCAGGTTTGATCTCATCCAGTTCGATATCTTCCACTTCAATCATGGGCTTGCTGTCTTCTATATCTTCAATCGCTTCCATCGTAAGGGTTCCCTCTTCAACTTCTGCTACCTCTTCTTCAGCTAACACATCCTTATCGGTTGGTTCTTTAAAAACAGCTAAATTTTCTTCGCGCAGTATTGTTTCAAGATCTAATAGTGAAATTTCGGATTGACCCAGCGTTTTTAAATCTTCGATAAGTTTTTCATAGGTCTCCAGATTCCGGTCATTAAAAGCATGAAGCAATACGTCCAGTTCTATCGATTGAACATCTGCTCCAACGGCTTCAGACATAAAACCGGTGAGCGATTTTATTGTTTTGAGGGTGGTTTCAAAACGATTATCCTTAAAGGCATTGTCATCAATTTTGGAAATCAGTTGTCCAAACTGCTCTCCAGAAATCTCATGTAAATATTTCGTATTGAAATAATCGGAAATAGCGTCTTTGTAATACTCATATCTAAAGAAATACTTAAGGGTATTATATATATCAATGGTAGATACAACCGGATGATCTTTGAAAATAAATTGACTAAGGGTCCGATGAGGTTCAATTAAATAGTTCATTTCAAGTTTGATGGCTCGTTCAATCAATTGATTAAATTTTGTAATATGAAAACGTGCATTCTGTTTTAGATAGTCGAAGATTTGATCAATCAGTATACGAACTTCCGGCATATCGTAATCAAACCGATCGCTTGAAGTAAATTTTTCTTCTTCATCACGAATCCATAATTCTACCTCCTGATCCAGAAAATGTTTGACCGAGTCAGGTATATCACGGGTCATAATATATGCCAGCGGAATATCCTGCATATTGGGATCAGTGATCACTTCTGAACGTACTTTTTTAATAAGGACATCTACTAAATTCTCAAGCATAATCCTTCTCTCCTTCTTGTGACAACAGGCTCGAATTTAAATGCCAACAACTTTTTTTACAAATTTTAATTACGATGATAATAAACTAACCCAAATCTGCCGCATGCGTGGTCCGTCAAACTCACAAAAAAAGATACCCTGCCAGGTTCCAAGTTGAAAATTTCCATTTTGGATAATTACAGTTTCCGAGCTTCCAAAAAGACTGGCCTTTATATGCGCTGCAGAATTACCTTCCATATGACGATAAGAATCGCTGAACGGGATTACTTTGTTAATTTCCTTCAGGATATCAGATTTAACATCCGGATCCGCATTTTCATTGATCGTAACGGCTGCTGTTGTATGGGGAACAAAAATTAAACATAATCCGTTTTTTACGCCGCTTTCGTCAACAATAGTCTGCACCTTACGGGTGATATCAATGACCTCTGTCTGGTCCGTCGAATGAACGGTAATTTTTTCCATATATCCTCGCTATGTTTTTAATTTTTTCTTTTTAGCTGCCGGAAATAATATATTATTTAAAATCAATCGATAGCCAGGTGAATTTTTATGCAACGATAATTCAGTCGGCGGATCCCCTACCTGATGCGTATAATCTTCCGGATCATGACCGCCATAGAATGTAAAAGTACCTTTTCCATGGTTCCCGTGTAAATATTTTACTTCATCACTTCCTTCAATCTTCCCCATGATTACAATCGCCGGCTTAATTTTATCTTCGCGAAACATGGTCGTTTGTCCCATAAAACCTTTTACCACGTTGACATGGTTTTGTGTTAGCATGGTCGGGACCGGATCGTATTTTGCCGAAAACTCAAACAAAGTAAAATAATCGGTATCAGCATCCCGTAACCGGGGCAGATGGCTCGGAGGTGTATCGATATCACTGAATTCATAAATGCTGGGATTCAGATATAATTTGAAATCGGTAAATGCCAGTGCTCTCGAATAATTCAGTTTAGTCAGATAATCCGGATCAGGAGGATCATGATCGAAAGGTGAGTCACAAATATCTACACCTTCTGCGGAAAGAGCTATATCCAGGGCATCTGTTGCGGAACACATGGCAAATAAAAAGCCACCGGATTCGACGTATCTTTTAAATTCCGCAGCCACGGCCCCTTTTAGTTGGCTGACTTTTGAATACCCTAAGTCTGCCGCCAGTTTTTCATTAAATAATTGTTGTTCAATATACCAGGGTTCATTTTTAAAGCTTGCCCAAAATTTTCCATATTGACCGGTAAAATCTTCATGATGTAAATGTAACCAGTCATATTTTAAAAGAATACCGGCCAAAACCTTTGTATCATAAATTTTATCGTATCTTATTTCCGAATAATCAAGTGCTAAAGTGACGGCATCATCCCAAGGTTGCGAGTTCGGTGGTGTGTATACAGCTATCTGTGGCGCTTTCTCCAGCAAAATTTTTTCCATATTATTCTCTTCAATAGTTGCATAGATGGTGTTAACCTGAACAGGAGAAATAATTTCATAAGTCACGCCCCTTAACCGACACTCATTTTCGAATATCATTGAATGTGCACATAAAAATGATCCCCCGCGATAATTAAGTAACCATTCTATGTTATTATTTTGTTCAAGGATCCAGTAAGCAATACCATATGCTTTTAAATGATCTGTTTGTTTCAGGTCCATAGGTATCAGTAAAAAGTCGGATTTGAGCATGGTGTTGAACAAAAAGATAGTTATTATAATACGGAGAATCATGGTTCTATATCCGTTCCTGGCTTATTTTAATGTTCAGAGTCCGTGCTTTTTTTCTTGCTTCTTGAATAAATAGACTGTTTGGATACTTGATCAACAACTCATTATACAGATCCAAAGCCGTATGCAAATGATTAAGTTTTTCTTCACTTTCGGCAAGGAGAAAGATGAGTTCATCATGATCCTTGTCCTCGGAGATTGCTGTAAGTAATGGTTCAAGAACTCCTTTTGATTCATCATATTTATGCAATTTTAATAAAAGTTTACCCGCTTCCCGGCCGGCGAGAGAACGAAGATTATTTTTTCCGCGGCTCAATTCGGAGAATTCTTCTGCAGCCTCAGCATATTTTTTTTGAAATTTGAGCAAATCAGCCTGAGCATATTTTGCCAAAGAAACAGAATCTTTTGAAAATGATTTTAATAACATTTGCCTCGATAAAATATCATTCATCAACGCATTGTTTGGTTTTGTTTGTGAGATCAGGTTAGAAAGTAATTGTTTGGTTTGCTTAAAGTTACCGGTAAAATAATAAATCTCAGCGACCTTAAATCTCGATAGGTTTTTATATTCTGCAGTGTTGACCAGTTGATAGATTTTAATTGCCTGATCGGTCTGACTTTTGGTTAAATAAGCATCCCCAAGGCGAATAACAATTTTATCTCTAATTTTTACAGATGAGAAATCTTTCAGAAAGGTTTGATAATATTTGATTGCGTTATCCAGGTCAAAATAATAATCAAAGTATATATCACCTAAATTAATCAAGCTTTGTTGTACAAAGTTCGATTTTTTATCAGATAGAATAATGCGCTCAAAAATCCCTACTGCCTGTTTCATCATTTGACCAGAATTTTCTTTTTGTTCGAGGGCATAGGCCAGGGATGCATAAGAACGGCCCAGATCATAGTGTGCCTGTGGCACAAGAGGAGAAAAGGGGTAGGTTTGTATCAAATATTTAAATCCCTGAATTGCATATAGAAAAGCATGATTTGCTAAAGCTTCCAGTGCATATTTATGAATATAACCACCATTAGTGGTTTTCGTTTCGAGATTTTTATAAATCTCGAAGGCTTGATCAAAATTTTTGTTTTTCAGATATAACCCGGCAAGTATTTCCCGGACCTGTGATTGCCCGGTGTGTTCTTTAAGAAATTGATTAATCGCAGATGTAACAGGTTTTATATCATGACCTTTATCGGAAAGAGTCAGAAGCTGCTGTCTTACATAGGCCAGTTGTTTAGGTTGGTGTAAATAAAAGTAAAGATAATGCTCGCTTGCTTTTCCATAATTTAATTGTGCCTTATATATATTTGCGATATCGACATGTAAATTATCCTGACCTTTTATTTGCTGGATGGCTTCCATATAAATTGCGGTCGCCTCATCAAAAAGCCTTTGCCTGATCATGGCCATCGCCACCAGGCGATAAGCTGTCGGATCAGTTTTATTCTGATCGATATAAAATCGCCAGAGTGATAAGGCTCTATCTCGATCATTATTGAGGAAATATACTTCAGCGAGATCGACATGCCAGGTGCTACTTGCGGGCTGATCCCGAAGAACATTCTCTAAAAAACCGATCAATGCTTCATACTGCTGCAACCCAATAAAACAATTTTTTATACCAGCAATGGCGGTCATATTGCGTTTATTTTTATGATACTCTTTTTGGTATAAAATCAATGCATCCTCATATTGATGATTTTGCTCCAATGCTTTTGCCGAGCGAAATAGATGACTGCTATTTTGAGCAAAAGTCAGGTTTGTAGAGGAAACCATTAACAGCAATATAAAAGCAAAATATAAAATATGCATTTTAAGCGGCTGAAAAATATGGAAGAATCTCATCACAAATGAGCATTCCTTTTTCTGTAAGTCTAAAATAGTCGTTTTGAATAATTGCCAGTTTGTTATCAATTAATTTCTGAATTTGCGTCAGGTAGTGGTGAATAAAATCAAAACCAAACCGTCTTTCAAAATCAGCTAAGCGAAGTCCCTGATAGGTTCTCAAAGCGAGAAAAATATTCTCAAAGATAAGTTGTTCAACTTTTAATTGTTCCTCACCAAATCGAGGAAGATCTTGTTTGTTCAAACAACCAATGTATTCAGGCATGGAACGAACATTGGCCCATCGCCTGTTTTCCCAAAAGGAATGTGCTGAAGGACCGAAACCGAGATATGGTGTATGGTTCCAATATTTATAATTATGACGTGAAACAAAGGATTCTGATTTTGCATAATTGGATACTTCATAGTGCCAGTAACCCGATTTATTTAAATACGTATGGGCTGTATTGAAATATTCGATTTCCTCATCTTCATTCACCGGAATAATCCGGTCATTTTTTAATTTTTTATAAAAAAGGGTTTCAGGTTCATAGGTTAGATTGTAAACTGAAATATGTTCCGGATGAAATGTTAACGCCCGATTAAGAGAATAATACCAATTTTTAGATGATTGATTTGGTATAGCAAAAATCAGATCGATATTAATGTTATTTACTCCGGCACTGCGGGTGGCTTCGATAGCATCAACTGCCTGCCTGGCAGAATGGATTCTGTGCAATGACCGGAGCTCTTCGTCTATGAAACTTTGAACGCCGATACTCATTCGATTAATACCGAGACCATAGAGTTCTTTAAGTTTGTTTAAATTTATCGTACCCGGATTTGCTTCGAGTGTAATTTCACAATTATTGTCCAAATGAAAACTGGTAGAAAGCGCGGTCAGTATTTTACTTACCGTTTTGATGCTTAATAAGGAAGGTGTACCTCCACCGAAATAAATAGTATCAAACTTTTCCCTGGTACCCAAGCGGGATGAAGTCAGTTTAATTTCTTTGAGTAATCCATTTAGAAATGGATTTATCAGAGAATCGTCTACAATCGAATAAAAATCACAATATCCACATTTTGACTGACAGAAGGGAATATGTACATATAATCCCGGTTTGGGAGAGATATTCATTATGACTAGCGAATTATATTGGCAATACGTTCAAAACGTATTTTTTTAAAAAACAAAAACAGATCGGCAAAGGAGAAATCTCCTTTCCAGGAGAGGTAAATAATTAAGGCTTCGCCGACGACGTGATCAAAATGAACAAAACCCCAGACTCTGCTGTCTGAACTCCGATCCCGGTTATCTCCCATCATAAAAAAGTTGTTTTCCGGAATACGCAGGGGCCCGAAATTATCACGGCTGCCATATTTATTATTATCAAGCGTTTGAAAGGAATAGCGACCCTCATTTTTTCCCATTACGATGTTTCTGTCCATAAATTTCATGTCCGGAGGTCGGGGGAATTCAATACCATCCACATAAACTTGCTTATCTACAATTTCAACAGTTTGTCCTCCCACGGCTATACATCGCTTAATATAATCAACACTGGTATCGAGGGGATAACGAAAAATAACAACATCATTTTGATGTGGTTCTTTAAAGCCCGGAATCCTTACCCAGGGGATAGAAAAACCAAGGTCTGTATATGGAATTCCAATCCAATCGGGTGTGCGCATACCATAGTTAAATTTATTTACCAGCAAAAAATCACCAATAAGTAATGTATCCTCCATAGATGATGTTGGTATTCGGTAAGCCTGCACAATAAACTGTCTGATGATTAAAGCAGCGATTAATGCTACAAATAGACCCTCAAAAAAATCCCGGGAACGCTTATCTTCCTCTGTTTTTCTTTTATTCAAGAAGTATCTCCTCTATTCATTGTTCTAAATTAACGTCACACAATATTTAAAAGTTTCAATTACTTTTCGGTGTCCATGGACAATACGGCTAAAAAAGCCTCCTGGGGTATTTCCACACTTCCAAGTTTTTTCATCCGTTTTTTACCTTCTTTCTGTTTGTCTAATAATTTTCGTTTTCGTGATATGTCTCCGCCATAACATTTGGCTAGAACATTTTTTCTAAGAGCTCTAACGTTTGTTCTGGCAATAATTTTACTTCCGATCGCTGCTTGTATGGCAACTTCAAACATCTGTCTCGGGATCAATTCCTTAAGTTTCCGGCATAACCGATTTCCCCAGTCATAAGCTTTATCTTTGTGGGCAATAACGGATAAGGCATCAACGATATCTGCGTTAATAAGAATGTCTATTTTAACAAGATCGGATTGTTGGAATTTATCCAATTCATAATCAAAAGAAGCATATCCCCGTGAAAGAGATTTGAGTTTATCAAAAAAGTCAAAAATTACCTCGGCCAGTGGAAATTTAAAATTTAAATCAACCCTGGATGTATCCAGATATTCAGTATTCACAAATATTCCACGGCGCTCGCGGGAAAGCTTCATAAGGTTCCCGATATATTCGATGGGGGTGATGATCTGGGCGTTAATATAAGGTTCCTCAATGAAATTTATTTTTCCAGGGGGTGGCAACGTGGTAGGATTATCAATCTCAACAACATCCCCATTATTAAGATGGACCCGATAAACAACATTTGGTACAGTATTAATGATACTAATTTTATATTCGCGCTCCAGGCGCTCTTGAATAATTTCCATGTGTAAGAGTCCTAAAAACCCGCATCGAAATCCAAATCCAAGAGCTTTGGAGGTTTCAGGTATAAAAACAAGAGAACTATCATTTAAATAAAGTTTATCCAATGAGTCCCGGAGATGTTCAAAATCATCGCTATCCACAGGATAAATACCACTATAGACCATTGGTTGTATTTCTTTGTATTTAAACAGTGGATTCGTGGCGGGATTTTTAACCAGGGTGATGGTATCACCCACTTTTGTTTCGTGGACATCCTTGGCCCCTGAAATTAGATATCCAACCTCACCTGCCCGCAGGGCATCAACGGGCTGCCGTTTCATTTTTAAAATTCCCAGTTCACCAACTTCAAAATTTTTAGATGATTGAAAAAAGATTATCGCATCATTTTTACGAAAAGTACCCTCAAAAACACGGATATATGTAATAACACCTCGATATGGATCGAAGACTGAATCAAATATCAACGCTTGTGCCGGATTATCCGATGATCCTTGCGGAGGGGGAATTTTTTTAACAATCGTTTCCAAAATTTGTGAGACACCCTCCCCTGATTTTGCACTAACCAGATAGATTTCATCTTCTGAGCAGCCGATCACCTTGATGATCTGATTCTTTACCGCATCAATCTGAGCGCTTGGTAAATCAATTTTGTTTATTACGGGTATAAGATATAAATCATTCTCAATCGCAAGGTAAAGATTACTTAATGTTTGTGCTTCAATACCCTGTGCGGCATCGACGACAAGCAATGCACCTTCACAGGCACCTAGACTTCGAAAGACTTCGAACGAAAAATCCACATGACCAGGTGTATCTATCAGATTAAAGATATAAGTCCCGCCATCCACTGCCTTGTATTGCATCTGTATGGCATGGGATTTAATTGTAATTCCTCTTTCTCTCTCCAATTCCATATCATCAAGAACCTGATTAACTAAATCTCTACTGGCGATTGTCCCTGTCAGTTCGAGCATACGGTCTGCCAGAGTTGATTTACCATGATCAATATGGGCGATAATACAAAAATTCCGAATTTTGTCTATATACATCAGTACCTGTAAATTCTGTTTTAGTATAAACAAAAAATTTAAACAACATACGGTTTTATCGCAAAAAATAAGAAACATTAATTTTTGCTCTGGACAATCTACAAAATTCTGATTTTGTTTTCGTTTATTCTTTGATAGTGATATTCTGGTGATATTGAGTAGGCACATTTTTCTTGACTTTGAATATATTGAAAGTAAATTAACAAGTTTAAAAGGGATCATCAGTGTGAGAGTCCATAGGGAAATACAAAGTTTAAAAACCTGGCTGGAAGATCAACCCAATCTTCCTAAGCATATCGGAATTATTATGGATGGTAACGGACGTTGGGCAAAAAAACGCCGGCTTCCCAGAATTGCAGGACATAATGCTGGTATTGATTCCGTTCGCGAGGTTGTGGAGGCCTGTGGTAATGTCGGTATAAAAGTTCTGACACTTTTTACATTTTCACTGGAAAACTGGAAGAGACCATTGTTTGAGGTTTCTGCGCTAATGAAGTTATTGGTGACGACATTGAATCGTGAAATCAGAGAACTGATGGAAAAAAATGTACGGATTACGTGCATAGGGGATCTGGAGGACTTACCGAGAGAGACACAATCGAGTATGAATGAGGCGATAGAAATGACCAAAGATAATACTGGCCTTACCCTTAATCTCGCTCTCAGCTACGGAAGTCGTAAAGAAATAAAAACCGCCGTAAGTAAAATTGTTGAAAAAGTTATGACGGGAGAAATAACATCTGATCAGATAGATGAACAACTCATTAGTGATCATCTGCAGACATCAGGTCTCCCGGATCCTGATCTAATCATTCGTACCAGTGGAGAATTCAGGATCAGCAATTTTATGCTCTGGCAAATAGCGTATTCTGAAATCTATGTGACCAATACGCTTTGGCCTGATTTTCGTACCCCCGATCTTTATGAAGCAATCAGAAATTATCTTAAACGAGAAAGAAGATTCGGTATGGTTACGGAACAATTATATTCCCAAAGTTCTTTGCAAGAATCTTGATGAGAGACAAACCTTCCCTTAAAAAGAAAAACTCTTCTCAATTACATATTACGATTAAAGACTTTTTCCTTGCTTTTTGGAAAACAATCGTTCTGTGGATGATAATCGGGGTATTTATTACCGTCGCTCTTCATTACGAAGTGGACGAAACCATTATTGGTGGTGTGGTTGTTCTCTTTGGGCTCATTACCCAGGCCTTTATTGGATTGATTAGTATTATTGCATTGGTACCATTCATTGGTCCTATAATTGCCAAGTTACTTGCCCTACCGATATTCTGGCTAATCAACGCTCTCGGTTATTTTGTTTCGGTTCTGGCAATAAAAAAAGGTTATTCAAAAGATGTATTAAATTATCGTGTTTTAACAATTGTACTCTTACTTGGTATCATTATTGGATATATTATCGGGAAATTTGTATAATAACATGAGTTAGTTTCAATGGCTCATCAAGAAATTTCATCCTGCCCGTAATAATTGAATCGATCGTATTTTTAATGGATAAAGTCCCAGACAATTTTATCCTTTCCCATCAACGTGAGCGATGAAATGATCCGGATGCTAATGATATGAACCCATTGACAGAAAAAGAATATTCAGTAACGATCTCAGAATTATATGATTTGCAAAAATATTCTGTCAAGATGGGATTGGATAACATTTCATTTTTGTGTCATGACCTGCATAATCCACAAGAATCTTATCCAACTATTCATGTTGCTGGTACTAATGGCAAAGGATCTACTTCATTTATAATCCAAAATATACTTTCGGCTCATGGTTTAAAAGTAGGATTGTACACATCTCCCCATCTAGTGGATTTTCGGGAGCGGATTCGGATTAACAGCGATCTGGTGGGAAAAGAATTCATACTCACTATGTGGAATCAAATGCGACCATTGGTTGATAAATTAAAAGCAACGTTTTTTGACACTACAACAGCCATGGCATTTGAATATTTTAAACGGCAGAATATCGACATTGCTGTTATTGAGACAGGACTTGGTGGACGCCTGGACTCAACAAATGTTTTGAAACCGATAGCGGTTGTAATCACTCCTATAGCTATAGATCACACAAAGCAGCTGGGACAGAATCTTCGGTCGATTGCCGAAGAAAAAGCGGTAATAATAAAAAAAGGATCCACTTTATTCAGCGCGACACAAAATAAGATAGTGATAAAGGTCATCAACAAATTTTCCATGAACTCTGAGAAGCAATACTATTTACCAGATTGTATAAAAGTGGAAAAGATACTGCCGGCATCGACGTATAGTGTATTTAATTGTATTGACTATATCCATGATCATCAAATGCAACAACTAAGGATTAGTATGGGTGGATCTTTCCAGGTCAACAACGCATGTCTGGCGTATATAACTGCCCGCTGGTACCTGGACAGAATAAAAATACCATTTTCAGAAAAAATATTCAGAGAAGTGTTAGCACATATACAATGGAATGGACGATTGCAACGTGTTTCCACAAATCCTGCTATTTACCTTGACGTTAGTCATAATTTTTCAGGTTTTAAACAAACCCTCGAATTTATTCGGACAATCGGAGAAATAAATACTCGATGGTTGTTGATCGGCTTATTGGATGATAAGCAATACAAACCTATCGCGCGTCTTTTACAAAATCAATTCAGCAGAATTATCGTCACAGAACCGAAACATGAACGAGCCCTTTTAACCGAGACTTTAAAAAAAGAATTTAAAAAATACAGGAATGATGTAATAAGTATAAAATCAGTAATTGATGCTCATGGGTATGTCGTTGAAAAAATGAATAAAAATGACCATTTATTTGTGATGGGTAGCCATTTTATTGTAGGGGAATTACTTAAACTAATATATAAAAAGAACTTGACACGGTAAATATATCAGGTTAAATTCCTAAAACTGCGAAAAGCTCCGTTAAGTTTTCTCGCCTATGGTGAATTTATTCAGCTAGTATTGTAAAAAAGGAATTCATTCTGAGTAAAAATATTGCTAATTAACAATCGCAATAAAATCAGATTATCATTTTAATTCTTATTGATATATTTCTCTTGAAAACATCGTTTCAAAAATGAATCCTGTATTAAATTATTATCATAATTATTCACCCTTGTGAGCGGAACGATCACAATTATATCATTAAGTGTAAAAAATATTAGAATTGTTGTTATGATTTAGGGAAGAAAGATCTTCTCGTTAGCAGGTTATACCTGAGAAAATGGAAGATACTTTCTATGAAAAGAGAAATAGATATTTTTAATTTATCCGAAGGATTCATTCTTCCGAGAGAAATTTTTTGGAAGGAGTAGCTTTCTGATACACAATAAATTTAGAAGGAATTTATATCCAGGAAAGGTTTAAGATCTTATGTTAGATATCGAAGAATTAAAAGAAAAGAAAATTTCTGAATTAAACAAGATTGCCCAGGACATGAACATCACGGGAGTTAGTAGTCTTAAAAAGGCAGAATTGATATTCAGGATTTTGGAAGAACAAACAGCACAGGAAGGACTGCTTTTTTCGAAGGGTGTTCTAGAAATATTACCCGACGGCTATGGTTTCCTGCGTTCTACCAATTACAATTATTTACCAGGTCCTGACGATATATATATTTCTCCCTCACAAATAAAAAGATTTAATTTGCGGACCGGAGATACAGTAACCGGACAGATTCGACCGCCAAAGGATAACGAACGATTTTTTGCTTTACTAAGAGTGGAAGCGGTTAATTTTGAATCTCCGGATAAGGCCAGAGATCGGCTATTGTTTGATGTCCTTACACCGCTCTATCCCGAAGAAAGAATTAACCTGGAAACCAAGCAACGTGATTTTTCTATGCGTATTATGAATCTGCTTACTCCGATTGGCAAAGGGCAGCGTGGGATGATCGTTGCTCAACCGAGGACCGGAAAGACTATTTTATTGCAAAAAATTGCCAATGCTATTACAACCAATCACCCGGAAGTGGAAATGATTGTATTATTGATCGATGAAAGACCGGAAGAGGTAACGGATATGGAAAGATCAGTCGATGCGGAGGTGATCAGTTCGACATTTGATGAACCAGCTGAGCGCCATGTACAGGTTGCAGATATGGTGTTGGAAAAAGCAAAACGTTTGGTAGAATACGGTCATGATGTAGTGATTCTCCTTGATTCTATAACACGACTGGCTCGTGCCCATAATGTGGTCATCCCTCATTCGGGCAAGATCCTTTCCGGGGGTGTGGACTCCAATGCTCTGCATAAACCAAAAAGATTTTTTGGTGCGGCAAGAAATATTGAAGAAGGGGGTAGTCTCACCATTATGGCTACGGCTCTTATTGATACCGGTTCACGAATGGATGAGGTGATATTTGAAGAGTTCAAAGGTACCGGTAATATGGAATTAGTACTTGATCGCCGCCTTACCGACCGGAGAATATTTCCATCTCTGGAATTAAACAAATCTGGTACAAGAAAGGAAGAGTTACTCTTAAGCCGGGAAGAGCTTTCACGAGTATGGGTATTGCGTAAATTGCTAAATGAAATGAATATTATTGAAGGAATGGAATTCTTACTGGAAAAGATGCGGGAGACAAAAGATAATAAGGACTTTTTACGCTCGATGAATTCTTAGTTAAATCTTGCATTCCCTTAACACACCGTTAGTTCACTTTTTTATTCTTGAGAGAGCCATTGATTATATTTGAATATGAATATCTACTTGCACAACGATAATTCTAATGTTAAATTAATAAGCTGTTTTTATAAAAGATATTAGGAGTGAGCAAAAATGAAAAAAGATATACACCCGGAATATAAATTGACAACAGTAACCTGTGCCTGTGGATCTTCTTTCCAGACCTATTCTACTGTCGGTGATATGAAAGTTGAAATCTGTTCTGCCTGCCATCCCTTTTTTACAGGTAAACAGAAACTGGTTGACTCGGCAGGAAGAGTTGAAAAATTCTTAAAAAAATATAATAAAAAGTAACCATCCCGCAGGGGGGGGTCGGATTATCATAAAATAACGGAATGTGACTCTTGCCGGAGTACATATTCCGTTTTTTTTTGCGCTGAATACTGTTATGTAAATATAGACGGGTAAGCCCAGTACCATTAATCTTATGCCGTTCCCCTACTCGGTTTCGGTGAATATAGAATTGAGGATATTTTATGAGAAAGCAAGAAGTTGAAGAGAAAATAATGCCTATTGGTGGACAGGCGGTAATTGAAGGTGTCATGATGCGTTCACCTAAGCGTATTGCTACTGCTATACGCCGGGCCAGTGGAGAAATTGAAGTGAAAATCGATGAATATACATCCTTCATTCAACGCAAAGAATATTTGAATATTCCTATAGTCAGAGGTGCAATAACACTGATTGAAGTAATGATACTGGGAATTAAAACACTTCAGTGGTCAGCTGATAAAGCGATGGAAGATCTGGAAGAAGAGGAAAGTAAAGAGGGAAAAAACATTAAAAAGAAGAAGAAGCCGGGCATGTCTACTGCCAATGCTATTTTTACCGTTTCCGTTGCTTTAATCATAGGAATTGCAATGTTTTTTGTTCTCCCCTTATATCTGGCGACAGAAATTTTTAATATTGAAAAAGATGCCTTGCTTTTTAATTTAGCCTCCGGCTTGATACGAATTGTATTTTTTCTTTTGTATATTTGGGGAATATCATTCATGAAAGATGTCAAACGTTTATTCCAATATCATGGGGCGGAGCACAAATCAATTTTTGCATTTGAAGATAAAGTATTTTTATCACCTATAAATGTACAAAAGTATTCCACCTTCCATCCGAGATGTGGTACAAGTTTTATTGTGATTGTAATGTTGATTTCTTTATTGTTTTTTGCTCTTTTAGATACGGTCATCATATCTGTAACAGGAAATATTAGTCTGCTCACACGATTATTAACGCATATCCCCTTTATTCCCCTGGTTGGAGGAATTGCCTACGAAGCATTAAAAACGTCAGCGAAACATGTGGATTCAAAGATTGTACGTTTACTGATCACACCAGGATTGGGATTGCAGAGAATAACGACTAGTCCGCCGGATGATAATCAGATAGAGGTTGGAATCTTTGCCTTAAAAGCCGCTCTCGGCGAAGAGTTTAAAGATGCATTGGTTAAAGAAGATTCAGTGTCTCCGGCGAAAGCCACTGTTTAAAGGTGAATAAGATGATCAAGGCCAAGATTGAGAAAATACGATTACGCAGTACAGAGATCACAGATGAATTGTCCCGCCCAGAAGTTCTATCAGATCAGCACAAATTTAGAAAATTAGCTCGCGAACAGAACGAATTAACTCAAATCATCAGCTATTATGACCAATTAGCAGGCCTGATAAATCAGATAGAAGAAGATCAACATATCATTGACTCGGATGAGGATGAAGACCTTGTTGCTCTTGCCTCTGAAGAGATTTCAGATTTGACGGTAAAACGGCAAGAGATAGAAGAAGATTTAAAACTTCTATTAATACCTAAAGATCCCAATGAGGAAAAGAATGCAATTGTAGAGATCCGCGCAGGAACCGGTGGGGATGAAGCTGCTATATTTGCCGGTGATCTTTTTAGGATGTATAGCAAGTATTGTGAGCGAAAAAATTTTAAAATAGAAAAATTAGGATCTAATGTTTCAGATAGGGGTGGTTTTAAGGAAATAGTTTTCAATGTTAGTGGCAATCATGCTTACGGAACGCTAAAATTTGAGAGTGGTGTTCATCGTGTTCAAAGGGTGCCGGAGACAGAAACACAGGGGCGCATTCATACCTCCGCGGCATCTGTCGTTATATTACCTGAGGCTGATGATGTTGAAATAAAAATTAACCCTAATGAACTGCGCGTCGATGTATATCGTTCTTCCGGACCCGGCGGTCAAAGTGTAAATACAACTGATTCCGCCGTTCGCATTACCCATTTGCCTACCGGATTGGTTGTAACCTGTCAGGATGAAAAATCACAATTAAAAAATAAGAATAAAGCTTTAAAAGTTTTAAAAGCCCGTCTTCTGGATAAAGCTCAAAAAGAGCAAAATGATTCAATAACCTCCCAGAGGAGAAAATTAGTGTCTGGGGGTGACCGCAGTGCAAAAATTCGGACCTATAACTATCCTCAAGGCCGCGTGTCGGATCACCGGATAAATCTTACACTCTATAAGCTGGATAAAGTTTTGGAAGGAGAGATTGACGATTTTGTTAAGCAATTACATATCGCCGACAGAAACATGCAACTTGAAGAAGAGCGCGAGTAATTTAAGCAGGACCTCATTTTTTTAGGCAACATTAATTTCTTTTTTCTTTCTTTGAAGCGATTAGATAATGGAAGTAGCGATAAAAAATCCATTCTGTTTTGAATTGACGGTATAAATGTCAATGACCCAAAATTTCTTGACCATCCTTGAACTCATCAACAAAACCGGTTCTTATTTTAAGCAAAAGAATATACCCAATCCAAGATTGAATGCCGAACAATTGCTCGCACATGTTTTAGATATGGATCGTGTCCAGTTGTATCTTCAATATGACCGCTTGTTGTCAACGGGAGAAACAGAAAAATTCCGTGATTATGTTCGCCGACGTGCGGGTCATGAACCGTTACAATATATTATTGGGGGCACGGAATTTATGGGTTTAAAGTTTAAATTGTCACCATCGGTATTAGTCCCCCGGCCAGAAACAGAATTATTAGTTGAAAGAACGATTCTCCTGAAAAATGAAGTTAAGACGACAAATCCAAAAATTTGGGATATTGGGACGGGAAGCGGATGCATCGCTATAAGTATTGCCCGTTTCTGGCCGGAGAGTACTCTGATTGCCAGCGATATCTCTGAAGATGCTCTTACGCAGGCCCAAGAGAATGCCAGTCTAAATGAGGTTTCCCAATCAATTGAGTTCTTTAAACATAATATCCTATCAGACCCGATCGATCAGTCAATGCAAGGGGATATCATTGTTTCAAATCCTCCTTATATTAGCAAGGAGGAATTTGAAAACCTGGATACTGAGATTCGTTTTTTTGAGCCGCGAATTGCTCTTACTGATAATAGTGATGGACTTATTTTCTATAAGAGAATCTTCTCGTTGATTGAAAATAGCTTCAAATGTAAATTCATACTGATAGAGCTGAGTGGAACTAAAACTGAACAAATAACAGGTCTGACCAAGAGACTACAATTTGACGAGGTCGATATTTTTTATGATCTCAACAATATACCACGAGTATTACAGATTAAACGAAGGTGATTTATGGCTAATAAGCAAGTTAAAAAATTTCAAAAAAACATTATTTCCACCCTGAAAGCAAATAAATCTGCCTTGTCTATTCAGGAATTAAAAAAAGAATTAAACATATCAAAAAAAAATACCTATCCATTTGAAAAAATGCTCACCTCCCTGATCAAATCTGGTCAGGTAAAAAATGATCCTGTAAAAAATCAATATTTTATCCCGTCAAAATCGATGATAGTCACCGGGGAATTACGTATTACCCGGGGAGGATTCGGATTTGTCCGTGATATGGATAATGGGATAGATATATTTATAAATAGAGATCATTTGAATACCGCCTTTGACAGAGATATTGTTGAGGTAAAGCTCTATGCTAAACCAAGGGGTAAAAATCAGGAAGGTTTTGTTACCCGGATCATTGAACGCAAACGAAAAAAGTATGTTGGTACTTTCCACCGGTCAAAGTATTATGGATTTATGGTTCCTGATGATTCCCGGATATATAGGGATTTTTTTATACCTAAGGAAAAGCAGTTAAATGCAAAAGAGGGTCAAAAAGTATTGGTGGCTCTGGAAAAATGGGATACAGATCATTTAAATCCGGAGGGAACAATTCTCGAAGTTCTGGGTTTTCCGGGTGAACCGGGTGTTGATGTTGCTGCTGTTGCATATTCTTTTGGTATCGCCATCCGTTTTCCCGAAAAAGTTGAAGCAGAGGCTAGTCAGGTAAAATCTAAAATTAGCACCGATGAAATCAATAATCGTCTGGATTTGCGATATTTAGAGACATTTACGATTGATCCTGCGGATGCTAAAGATTTTGACGATGCTGTTTCACTTCAAACACTCAAGAACGGAAACTATTCGCTGGGTGTTCATATCGCCGATGTCAGTCATTATGTAATAGAAAATTCTGCCATTAATAAAGAAGCTCTTCAAAGGGGTACGAGTGTATATCTTGTGGATCGTGTTATTCCCATGCTTCCGGAGATCCTCTCAAATTCCATATGTAGTTTACAACCGAATGAAGATAAACTGACCTATACATGTTTAATGGAAGTAACCCCGGAAGGAGAAATTGTTGCGCATAAAATTGAACCCTCCGTTATCAATAGTAATAGAAGATTTACATATGAAGAAGTGCAGGAGATCGTTGACGGTGATACCCAAAATCAGTTTTTTCCCATTTTGCATGAGATGATGAAACTAAGTAAGGTACTCATGCAAAAAAGGTTTAATGAAGGGGGTATTGATTTCGAAACACCGGAGGTTTCCTTTCGTTTGGATCCTAAAGGATTTCCACTAGAAATTAACAGAAAAGAGAGACTGGACAGCCACCGATTAATCGAAGAATTTATGTTAATAGCTAATAAAACCGTAGCAAATCATATTCAGTTAATCAGTGATGATAAAAAGACATTACCCTTCATTTACCGAATTCATGAAACACCGAATGAGGAAAAGATGAAGAAATTCTTTGAATTTCTTCATGCTTTGGAGATCAAATTTCAACCTGTAAAAAAAGTAACATCACAATATTTCCAGAAATTATTAAATAGTATTAAGGGTACAAAAGAGGAATTTGTGATTGAGGAAGTTGCCCTGCGTTCAATGATGAAGGCAGTCTATTCTACAGAGAATTTCGGCCACTTCGGTTTAGGGTTTGATAACTATACACATTTTACATCTCCCATTCGCCGTTATCCGGATTTGATGGTACACCGGATTTTAAAAAAATATTCCATATCAACACAAATTGATCATTTGAAAGAAAACATTGAACAATTGAAAAACGTGTGTGATCAATCAAACGTTCGAGAACGAACGGCATTGGAGGCAGAACGTGAATCAATAAAACAGAAACAAGTGGAGTATATTAGTCATAAAGTTGGAGAAGAATTCTCAGGGATCATTTCAGGAGTGATGTCATTTGGAATTTTTGTGGAGCTGTTTGAATCGCTTGTGGAAGGATTGGTTCATATCAAGGACCTGGAAGATGATTATTATATCTATGATGAAAAGACATATACCCTTGTTGGTCGGGACACTGACCGAACCTTACGTTTAGGAGATGAAGTAAAAATAAAGGTTGCAAAAGTCAGTTTGGAAGATGGCAAAGTGGATTTTGCTCTTCTGTCCTGAATTAAGAAAATATCATCTGTAGTATTCTTTTTTAATAATCCATTATTAGATTAAGAGCGATTTACCAAAGATAAATTTGGTATCAAGGGAACGATTTCTCAATTTTCAGTACAATTAATAATAAACAATATAATATAAAGAATGCTCATTTAAAATTTGATTGATGTGTTAATTAATTGTTTAAAAAAATATCTTATAATTATTGGTTTTTTTATTCTCGTTGTTCCGAATGTCGTGTTGTCGCAGAGTCCGGTGAACAGCGATGCTTCTAATGATAGTCTTCGTTTTAATGCAGTAGTTAATTCAGCACAATTAGATTCCGCACAAACAGACAGTACAGAGGTTAAACCAGAAGCCGGATTGCAACTGACTGGACTGATCACCTATGAAGCCACCATGGTTAGTGTTAGTCGCACCGGTAATAAAATATATCTGAATGGGGATGCGAAGGTTGTTTATCAGAATATGATATTGGAAGCAGCCAAAATTATTATCTATCAAGACACGCATACTTTATACGCTGAAGGAATCATTGACACTGTAGATAGTCTTGGCAATCCAGTATTGGTGGGAACACCGGTATTTACTGAAAAGGGTGAAGAACCGATGCAGGGTAATACTTTACATTATGATTTTAATACAAAACGAGGAAAAATCGGATATGGGAAGACACGTATGCCCCCGGGATATTATAAAGGAGAGCGAGTTTATAAAATAAGTGAAAAAACACTTTTGATAGAAGATGGATATTTCACTTCATGTGAGTATATTGATAAACCACATTTCTATTTTCGTAGTCCGAAAATGCGTGTTCATGTAGGTGAAAAAGTGGTTGCTAGCCCGGTTTACCTTTATATCGCGGATGTTCCCATTGCTGTTATTCCGTTTGGTGTATTCCCAAATAAAAAAGGAAGACGTTCAGGTATTTTAATCCCAAGTTATGGTGAAAGTACGTATGGCGGCCGATTTTTAAAAAATATGGGATACTATTGGGCTCCGAATGATTATGTTGATGCTACTCTGACGACAGACTATTTTGATAAAATGGGCTTTACCTACAAGATGGACTTTAACTATGTGATTCGGTACCTATTAAATGGCAGCGTTTCCGGTTTCTATTTTCCCCGAGATCCGAGTCGCCCCAATTTGAGAAATCGCTGGGCACTTAAATTTACTCATACACATAATATTGATCCGACCCTGCGACTGGCGGCAAGCGGCAAATTCCAGAGTGATGGTGAATTGGCTCAAGATTATGCCAGTGATTATAACCGGCGTGTCGATCAGATACTTTCTTCAAATTTAACACTGAGCAAAAAATGGACGGGAACTAAAAATAGTATGCAGATAAGTTTGAGTCGGACCGAAAATCTCCAATCCGGAAATATTAACTATACCGCCCCCAATATTCGTTTTTCCCGCTCACAATCATCGATTTATGAAACTTTTACCGGCGAAACAGTACGTGGAAAGCGGGAATGGTATAAGGGTATCAATTTCTCTTATAACAGTCGATTGCTGAATAAGGGAAGCAAGACAAAATTAGCTGATGATACATTTAAGTCAGATGATAGCAAGGGTATTGAACACAATATGGGCTTTAATTCTCCGCAAAAAGTACTGAAATATTTTAATATTTCTCCCTCTATTAGTTATAAGGAAATTTGGGTGGATGAGATCACCGAGGCCAAGTTGGATCCCATTACGAACGAAGTGGTTGAAACTCAGGTGAAAAAATTTGCAGCCAGACGGACATTTAGCGGATCTGTTGGATTAAATACTTCAATGTTCGGATTATTTGAGCCAAACATCGGATCGTTAAAATTCATTCGTCATAAGATGGATCCGAGGATTTCATTCAGTTTCGCGCCGGATTTTTCTGATCCATCTTATGGATATTTTTCAGATGTGATAGATACAACAGGTAAAATAATATCAATTGATAAATACAAAAATAATCCATTTGGCGGGACACCCTCTAGAGGAGAAACTCAGTCACTGCAAATAAGCTTAAATAATCTGTTTCAGGCAAAATTGGTAGACGGTGAAGAAGAGACAAAAATTGATTTATTCACCTTAAACTTTAACACGGGATATAATTTTCTTAAGGAAGAGTTTAAGTGGCAGAATTTATCATCAAGCTTTCGTGCTTCCCCCTTAAAAGGGGTTAATCTTACGGTTACCGGTACTCATAGTTTTTACAAAAGGGATTCCACCGGGAGAGGAGCCGTTGATGAGATCAGATTCCCGAGGTTACTTAATTTGAATGCAAATATGGGATTTTCTCTTGATCAGAACACCTTTGCTGGTAAGGAGGAAAAAGGGACGGATATTGAAAATGCAGAAGGAAAAATGATCAATGAAGAAGATGAAGAAGGAATTATCCAGGCAGATTACCTCAAACGGGAAGAAAGATCTGATGAGTTTGCAGCAAAAAAGATATCAATCCCATGGCGAATTAATTTAAGTTTCAATTATAATATGAACAGATCTGATATCAATAATATTAATGAACGTTTTAATATTAAGGCAACAGCCAATGTGACCCTGACGAAAAACTGGCGGCTAAATTGGACAGCTACTTATGATGTCATAGACCACGATCTGGTTTATCAAAGTTTCTCAATCTATAGAGATTTACATTGTTGGGAAATGTCGTTCAATTGGCAACCCACAATCGATTACTATTCATTTCGTATAAATGTAAAGGCGGATATTCTTCAGGATCTTAAATTGACAAAACATCCATCAGGAACGTCCCGTCAAATTGGGTATTGATAAATTTATTAATATGTTGTCGTATACAAATGGAATAGAATTAAATCATTGTATGTCTATATATAAATGAGCATTATGATTAATCTGACTTTCAGTTATATTGAATGACAGATAACTTCCCAAGAACATGCATGTAATTAGAGCAAAATATCAAAATTTAGGTCGTGAAAAACGGATTTACCTTTTAGCATTTCTGGTTTCGTTATTATTCCATCTGATTTTTCTACTAATTTTTTCACCAGATTTATTGGTCATTGACCTTTCGCCAGAAGAGAAAGATCTACCGGAAGAAGTAACCGTCGTTTTCCCGGAAAACAAGCCCATGTTTATCGTGGAAAATATCAATGAAAATAATGAGACACCCGATGAATCCGACCTCCTCTCTGATCATGATTCAAGGGCCAGAAATGAAAATTTGTCGGATCAGTTTAGCAATCAACCCTTGAGTGATGGCAACATACCCTTTGCAAACCTGACAAAGCCACAGATTCAACAATTATTGAAGAACCAATTTCAAACAAAAATTTTTACTAAAGAAGCACTAATAGGAAAACAAACAAATAGTGACCGGTCTGATTTTTCTAAGGAGCATACAAAGTTGAATCAGGAAAGGATATATGCGGACGAAAAAACAACCAATAATCTATATGAACAAAAAAATTTTTCCGCAGACCAGGTCGGGGATATGTCATTAAGCACCTATGCTTGGGAATGGGCACCTTATATTAATGCCCTGAAAAGAAAATTGTATAGCGTATGGTTTACACCAGCCGCATATCATCGGTTGGGTTTAATTTATGGATATACAGTCATTCAATTTAAAATATCAAGCGATGGCCATTTGGTTAGTTCTGAAGTTCTTGAACATGATGGTCATGAATCACTTGAGCAATCAAGTATAAATGCGATAAATTCTGTTTTTCCATTTAAACCATTGCCGGCGAATTTCCCGGAGGAAAATCTTACAATTACTGCACGACTAATATACCCGAATCTGAGAAGGAGAGAATAGAATGATTGAAATATTCGATAGGGGTGGTATAATGATGTATCCCCTTGTATTGGCTTCTATATTTGCCCTGGCAATTATTATTGAGCGATTTTTTTCTCTACGAAAGAAAAAAATTATCATACCTGACATCATTAACGTGGTGGAGACTTTTACTTCTTTTAAGGATATGGAATTAGCAAAAAATATATGTTCAAAATATAAAGGTCCTCTATCCTCTCTCGTAAATATTGGTTTGGACAACTATGATTTGGATCGTGCGGACATAAAGGAACTTATAGAAGATCAGGGGCGCCAAGAGGTTAGACATTTGGAAAAAGGACTGACAATCCTTGAGACGATCGCTGTTATATCACCTCTCATTGGTTTGCTTGGAACAGTGCTCGGCATGATCAAAGTTTTTGGTGTTATTAAGGAACAGGGTATTGGACAGGCTGCGGCTCTCTCGGGAGGAATTTCAGAAGCCTTAATAACAACGGTTACCGGTCTTTTTGTTGGAATTCCAGCGCTTATCTTTTTCAATTATTTTGCCCGACGAGCAGAAAATTTTGTACTGGATATTGAAAAATATTCAACTTTTCTAATTCAAAAAATTCACAGGCTGAAACAAAACACATCATCTAAAGACAGTAATCCCGTTAAGCATTCCACGGAGAAACAATGAAATTATTGGAAAAATCACCAAGAAAGATCAGTATAAATTTAACACCGTTGATCGATGTATTGTTTATTCTTATAATCTTTTTTACTGTTTCCTCAACATTTCTGGAACAACCGGGCATAGAATTGAAATTACCTGAAGCTGAGAGCAGCCAATCGCATACAGCACAAAAAGTTATCATCTATGTTGATAAAGATGAAAATTTATTCTTAAACGATGATTCCGTCACGATAGATAATCTGGTAAAATCTGTTGAAAGTCTCATATCTGCCCAGACCGATAAAAGCGTTGTCCTTCACGCTGATCAACAAGTTCCCCATGGAATCATCATTAATATTATGGATCGCTTACGTAAACAAGGTATATATAAAATTATTATCTCGACAGCAAAACCCTTCCCTGGCGGTTCATAATCAGTGCTTTTTCTCCTTAAAAACCAATAATTTTTCTGTATAAACTAGTGACCAATCATATACAACAAGGAGGGACCTTTTAGAAAAATACACATGGCGTGTTTAAATATCACTTTTTTATTTTAGATTTTACCCTTTCTGTTATATATTCTAAGACTATTTGTAAAGTGTTTGATATAAACGCATTTGATAACCAGGGAAGATAGCTCAATTGTGGAATACTTTAAGGAAATTGTAAATCAACCAGCGGTAAAAAACAGATTTATTAAAAGTATTGCTAATCGACGTCTAGCACATGCTTATTTGTTCTATGGTCCGGAAGGAAGTGGTAAGGAATCCTTCGCTCTTGAAATTGCCAAGGCATTAAATTGCCAGGATAAATTATCACGACCCTGTAATCACTGTTCCTCTTGCTCAAAAATTACTCAACTAAAACATCCCGATATTAAGTTCATTTTTCCTGAGGCGACAAATTGGACACCCAAGGATATACAGAATAAATATCAATTGAAAGCTGAAAATCCTTATTCTCGAATTGAATTGAGTGGTTCTACCAGTATTTCGATCAGCAAGATTCGTGAGCTAAAAAACGAAGCAAAATTTACTCCTTATGAAGCCGAGAAAAAAGTATACATTATTTCTGAAGCTGATAAGATGACCCGTGAGAGTGCAAATTCTTTTTTAAAATTGTTGGAAGAACCACCGGACACACTCATAATAATTCTAATTACTACCTCTCTAAATAGGCTTTTAGATACAATAAAATCAAGGTGCCACATCGTTTACTTTCCTCCGCTATCGTTAGAAGAGGTCTTACAAATTCTAAGCAAATTTCGTGATATATCTGAGCAAGATCGTAAAATTGTTCAAATTTCCCAGGGCAATCTGAAGCAGATATTCGATATAATCGAACAGGATATTGACGAAAAGAGAAAAATGGTTTATGATTTTTTAAAGGCGTCGGCTATGGGGAATGCCCTAAAACTTCAAGAAGCAATTGACTCAATGGCGAAAAAGAGGGATAAAAATTTCTTGCTGGATATATTAAATTTACTTATTTTGTGGTTTAAGGATGCCATTCATCTTGTTTCCTACGGAGCAGAAGCGAAAATTATAAATATCGATTTTAAAGAAGAAGTCATAAGATTTGCGGAAAATTATCCCACCTCGGATTTTGAAGGTATCGTCATAGAAATTGAAAAGGCTATTGCTAACTTAAGACAGAATGTATATTCACCTATCTTATTGACTGTTTTAGGGATCCAGATGAAAAAACGCCTGACTCGAGTAAGGCAATCGTCGGAGAAACTTAATGTCACCTGAAGTCGTCGAAATTACCTTTAAAAAAAATAGAAAAAATTATTTTTTCAATCCCCAAGATATAGATCTTAAAATTGGTAATCATGCGGTTGTTGGGATAGACAATGGTGAGGATCTCGGCAAGGTAACTCAAATGGGTCGGCTTTTAATGCTAAAAGATATTAAGCAGGAACCGGGAAATATCTTGCGGGAAGCGAATGAGTCTGATATGGAAAAATTAAAAGAAAACAGGCGAAATGAAGCCTCCGCTTTTAATATCGGAAGAGAATATATTAATCGAAGAAACTTAAACATGAAACTGGTGGATGTTGAATACCAGTTCGATATGAATAAACTAACGTTTTATTTTACTTCTTGTCAGCGGGTCGATTTTCGCGAGTTAGTGAAAGATTTAGCGAGTAAATACAGAACGCGTATTGAGTTACGTCAAATCAGTGTTCGGGAAGAAGCTAAGAAATTAGGTGGGATTGGGATCTGCGGTAAACAGTTATGCTGTACGTCGTTCATGCAAAATTTTTCACCGATATCAACGACTGATGCTAAAGATCAAAATCTACCGATGAATCCCTCAAAATTATCCGGAATTTGCAGTCGATTGAAATGTTGTATTCTCTTTGAAAAAGGATTTTACAACTCTTCGCTTAAGCGTTTTCCTCCACTAGACTCCCCGGTACCAATGGAGAGAGGTGTTGGCTATGTAGATAAAGTGGATATTTTTAATGATAAGGTGTATCTGCGATTTGAGGGTGATGAATTTGAGGAATATTCACTGAGCGAAGTGAACAATAATTTAAAATCTAAAGAATCAACGACCCATTAGCCTTCTATTCAAGCATTATAAACATATCTTGTTCTGGAAATCACTTATCCGTATATTTTCCATCCACTATAAATAGATAAAGGTGAAGATATGCCTCCGGCAAAAAGAATATTAGTGACAAGCGCTCTTCCTTATGCAAATGGGCCTATTCATTTAGGTCATCTTGCTGGTGCTTATCTTCCGGCAGACATATTTGTAAGATATCACCGACTTAAAGGGAGTGATATCGTTTATATTTGTGGGTCAGATGAACATGGTGTCCCAATTATGTTAAGAGCGCGGACTGAAAACATTTCACCTCAGGAAGTTGTTGATTATTATCATACTAAAAATAAAGCGAGCTTCGAACAGTTTGGAATAAATTTCGACTATTATGGGAGGACTTCTTCACCACTGCATTATCAAACCAGCCAGGAAATATTTCGTACAATAGCCAGAAAAAATATGTTTGTCATGAAAAGTGACCAGCAGCTATATGATCCCGAAGCGGGGTTATTCCTTGCGGATCGGTTTGTTCGAGGAACTTGTCCAAGTTGTGGGTATTCAGACGCTTATGGCGATCAATGTGAAAAATGCGGTGTTTCTTTGAGCCCAACAGACCTGATAAATCCGAAAAGTGTGATTACCAACGCCAAACCGGTTCTGAAAACATCGACTCATTGGTATTTACCTCTTGCCAAAATTCAGAAAGAGCTTGAGCGTTGGATAAATGATCATACGGACTGGAAGCCAAATGTTTTAGGTCAAATTCGCAGTTGGTTTTCAGATGGATTGAAGGATAGAGCAGTTACAAGAGATCTTAACTGGGGAGTTCCGGTTCCCAGGGATGTGGCGGATATTGCAGGCATTGATGCTACCGGAAAAGTTTTATATGTGTGGTTTGATGCTCCAATTGGTTACATTTCGGCAACGAAAGAATGGGCCCTCGCACAGGGAAAACCCGATGACTGGAAACGATACTGGCAAGATGAGGATACCAGGCTTATTCATTTTATCGGGAAAGATAATATTGTCTTTCATTGTCTGATTTTTCCAGCCATGTTAATGGTACATGGTGATTATATACTTCCCGAGAATGTGCCCGCCAATGAATTTTTAAATCTTGAAGGAGAGAAGCTCTCAACCAGTCGGAATTATGCGGTTTGGCTGGATGAGTATCTCGAACAATTTGAACCGGATCCGTTGCGTTATTGCCTGGCAAGTATACTGCCCGAAACGAGGGATACAGATTTCTCGTGGAAGGATTTTCAGGCCAGATATAATAATGAATTGGCAGATATTCTGGGTAATTTTATCAATCGAACCGTTACATTTATTCATAAAAATTTCAATGGTCGAGTCCCTGCAAGAGAATCCGTTGATTCAATTGACAATGAGTTGATCAATCTTTTAAGCAAAGCCCCGGAAATTGTTGGAGACAATATCAATAATTTTCAAATACGTCAGGGAGTTCGGGAAGCAATAAATGTGGCCCGATTTGCTAATAAATATTTTAATGATAAAATGCCCTGGAAAACAATTAAATCTAATCCCGCCGTATGTTCAACAACGCTTGCATTATGCGTGGAAACAATCAAGACGCTCTCGATAATTCTGGATCCGATTATTCCATTTACGACGGTTAAAATGAGGAAATTATTAAATCTTCCTGCGAATGGAAGTAATACTAAATGGGATGAGGCCGGAAAACTTACGATTCCTGAAGGTCATACACTCGGGCAACCCGAGATACTTTTTGTAAAAATTGAAGATACGGTTATTGAAAAAGAAATTGAAAAACTAAAGGCTGTTTCAAATCAACCGAAAGAGAATATGGAAACAAAAGATCTTATATCAATCGAAGACTTTGGCAAAATAGAATTAAGGGTAGCTGAAGTTATAGAGGCGGAAAAAATGCCGAATACGGAGAAATTACTCAAACTTCAGATTTTGCTTGGCGATGAAAAACGACAGATTGTAGCAGGTGTTGCAGAACATTACAAGAGTGAACAATTAATCGGCAAACAGATTATCATTGTAGCAAATTTAGAACCTATATCAATCAGAAATGAAGTATCACAAGGCATGTTATTAGCTGCTGAAGCCGACGGTCAGTTAACTCTGCTAACGACTTTGGAAAAGCTAACATGCGGGGCAAAAGTGGGATAGTTTAAACATAAAATTTTACTTTTTACCAGCCATATATTGTGTCAGATATTTTGAGAAAGAGAATTGAATGTTAATTGATACGCATGCACATCTACAATTAAGTGATTATAACGAAGACCGGGAGCTCGTAATCCAGAGAGCAATAAAAAATGATGTAGATGCAATTATTACGATCGGCACGGATATCGTATCTTCTGAAGAGGCCTTTCAATTATCTCAGAAATTCGCTGTTGTGTATGCATCTGTCGGCATACATCCAAATGATTCAATGAATGTTAGCAAGGAGGATCTTCGTAAAATTGAAAATCTGGCACAAAAGGAAAAAGTGGTAGCCATCGGAGAAATAGGTCTTGATTATTATCGTTTGGGTGCAACCAAAGAGAAACAAGAGATAGCATTAAGGATGCAAATACGTCTGGCCCGGAAATTTAATTTGCCCTTAATTATCCATAACCGGGAAGCCCATGATGATATTTTAAATATTCTGAAAGAAGAAAAGGGGGAGGAAGTTAGCGGCGTTTTTCACTCATTTTCAGGAACCACCAAATTCCTTGAATCAGTACTAGCAAAAAATTATCATGTTTCCTTCACCGGTCCGGTAACATTCAAAAATACAAATTACAATCGACTTATTGATTGTGTTCCGCTTGCACAATTATTACTGGAGACGGATAGCCCGTTTTTAGCACCGGTGCCCTTTCGTGGGAAGCGAAATGAGCCGGCTTATATCAAATATATTGCCGAGAAAATTGCACAAATTAAAGGGGTTACAATACAAAATCTTGGCGAAATTACTAGTGAAAATGCCCGTAATCTTTTCCGTTTGAGAAATCAATGATTGCTCAGATCAAACCTCTGAAAAAATTTGGGCAAAATTTTTTACAAAATATTGACTATGCAAAACAAATTGTTAAGTCTCTGGATTGTCATGAAAATGATTGTGTTCTTGAAATCGGGGCTGGTCAGGGAGCTCTAACAGAAATTCTTGTCCAGCTTAACTGTAAAAATATTACGGTGCTGGAGATTGATTCCAGGCTGGTTGCATTCTTGGAAGAGAAATACAGCCCAAGAATAATTGTTCTTAAAAAAAGTATTCTGGATTTTTCATTTTTAGAAATTGCATTTGAAAAACGGATAAAAGTACTCGGTAATATTCCTTATCATATTACTTCACAGATATTATTTAAAATAATAGACAACCATAGATATATTCAACGAGCAGTATTGATGGTGCAGAAAGAAGTGGCCAATCGCCTTTTGGCAGATGTGAAATCAAAGGACTACGGTATATTAACTGTTTTTATTCGCTGTCATAGCACGGTTCATCGATTGATAGATATCAGTCGTGAACATTTTAATCCGGCACCGCAGGTTGATTCGACTGTAATATGCCTGGATATCTATGAGAAAATTGATGGAATCAATGATTATGATATTTTTAAAAAAATAGTGAGAACAAGTTTCCAGAACCGGCGAAAAATGTTACAAAATAGTCTAAAAGGGCTTTTTAATACCTGGCAAATACCGGGTGTCGAATCGGTGTCGTTAACAACACGTCCGGAAGAATTATCAATAGAAGAATTTAAAATTTTAGCTAATGAAATTTCAAATTTAATTAAACACTAAATTTATTCTACGATTATGAAATATATAGCAGAGCCAGATTTTACAGAAATTCTTGGTAGTATTCGAGAATTGATTGATAAGAAAAACCAAGGGGCTCTTTTAAACCTTCTTATAGATCTTCACCCGGCGGATATCGCAGATCTTCTCAGTAATCTAAAAAAGGACGAAAGGAAATACCTTTTTCCTTTATTACCGACAATCAAAGCAAGTGCTGTCTTGACTGAGGTTAATCCACCAATCGTCGATCAGATTCTGGAAGACGTATCAGAGCAGAAACTGTTAACGCTTGTTGACAAAATGGATTCCAATGACGCCGCTGATATCATCTCTGAGTTGCCGGACGAAGTTGCCCAGAGTATTCTAGAACAAATTCCAGATGAAGTTTCCGAAGAGGTTAAAGAATTACTTCTTTATGAAGAGGATGCTGCCGGCGGTATTATGGCTCTGGATTTTGTTGCCGTAAACCTTAAAAGCACCGTTACTCAGACAATTAAAGTCATTCGCAAAGCCAGAAAAAGAATGACTGCCATACATAATGTTTGGATTGTCGATAATGATGGTAAATTACAAGGCAGTGTCTCGCTTACTGATTTGGTTCTGGCAAAAGGTAAATCAATTATTTCAAAAATTATGAATACAGATATTAAGTATGTTTACACCGACATAGATCAGGAAGAGATTGCAATACTGTTTAAAAAATATGATTTGGTTGCTTTACCCGTTGTAAATTCCACGCATCAACTGGTAGGGCAGATTACCATTGATGATATTATCGATATTGTCGAGGAAGAAGCCTCTGAAGACATTTCAATTTTTGCCGGTGCTAATGACGAAGAAATCCAGGAAGACTCATTTCTAAAAATATCATGGGTAAGACTTCCATGGTTAATGATTGCATTTACCGGACAGCTGATAGCTGCATTTATTATTCAACGTTTTGAAACAACCATTACTCAAATAATTGCCTTAACTTTTTTTATGCCGGTCATAATGGCCATGGGAGGAAACAGCGGAATTCAATCTTCCATTATTGTGATTCGAGGGCTGGCTACGGGTGAAATTTCTTTGGGAAACACCTGGAGAAGATTTTTCCGTGAATTGAGGGTTTCGCTTTTTATCGGTTTTGTTTTCGGGACTGTTATGGTATTAGTTGTGGGTTTATGGTTGGATAATTATATTATGGGTCTGAGTATCGGTGTTGCTCTGAATCTTGTTATTATCCAGGCAACACTATTTGGGGGCATGATCCCTTTTCTGTTAAAAAGGATAGAGGTTGATCCTGCTCTGGCCTCCGGACCCTTTATTACAACTTTTAATGATATATTAGGCCTTTTAATCTATCTGGTAATTATAACCGCTTCTATCCCATTATATCTATAAAAATGTCTCTTATCAAAACATTGGCTATTGTTCTCAAATCAATGGACTGGAAAGATACATCTAAAATTGTAACTTTATATACCAGAAAAAATGGTAAAGTCAATGTTATTGCAAAGGGGGCCCGGCGCTCAAACAGCAAATACCAGGGTGTTCTAGAATCAATAAATCTGATCGAAGTAATTATATATCTGTCAGAAAACCGTCAACTGCAGATATTGGGACAAGCAACTCTGGAAAAAAGTTTTCCTAAAATTCGAACTAATTATGAAAAAACAGCATATGTCTTTGCAATTTTCGAACTGAACAATATATTTTTACAACAAGGTGCCAGTGATGCTATATTCTTTGATTTTTTAAAAGCTATTTTGGACGCAATTGAAAACAGCGAAATGCCACAGGTAGTATTTTGGTATTTTATTTTAAAATTGACCTCTTATCTGGGTTTTCGTCCAGAGTTTGACACCTGTCATATATGCTCACGAAAAATAGTTACTGAAGATGTGGTTTTTTCTGTACGTGAAGGAACTGTTACCTGCAATAAGTGTAAACCCTCTGCCGGTCATGAATGGAAGCTCGCCGGAGCAATTCAATCATTTCTTTCCACTCTACAGAAGACCAAATATAAAACATTGTCAGATAGATCATATGAAATCAGAGAGGAATTTCCTTATACTGATTTTTTACTATCATATCTGAGGTTTCATTCGGAAGAAAAGCTGGACCTGTCGGCCTTAAAATTATTAAGATGATTTTGTATAAAAAGTAAATGATTTGGAAAAATCATCCGATAATAATTTAACCCGTCATATATACATATTAGACTGAAGGAGTATTGTGTGGCAAACAGCAAATCGAATTCTATAATGGACAAACTGGTATCGCTGGCGAAACGAAGGGGATTTGTTTTTCAAAGTAGCGAAATCTATGGAGGTATTAATAGCTGTTATGATTATGGACCACTGGGTATAGAGCTGAAGAAAAATATTAAAGATCTTTGGTGGAAGTCTATGGTTTATGAGCGGGATGACATGGAGGGTGTGGATGCCAGTATTTTAATGCATCCGAGAGTATGGGAGGCTTCCGGTCATGTGGAGGGATTTACCGACGCCCTGGTAGATTGCAAAAAGTGTAAAGCAAGGTTTCGGGCAGATCAATTAGATAATGCTATTTGTCCGCATACAAAAAAGCCGATCACAGATGATTGCAGATCCAATTTTACGGAACAACGATTATTTAATTTAATGTTCAAAACTTTTATGGGACCGATGGAAGATGCAACCCATCAGATTTTTTTGCGGCCGGAAACTGCCCAGGGAATTTATGTTAATTTTCATAACGTTCGCGAAAGCGCGCGAAAAAAAATTCCTTTTGGGATTGCTCAAATTGGGAAAGCATTCCGAAACGAAGTGACCCCGGGTAATTTTATCTTTAGAACACGTGAATTTGAGCAAATGGAAATGCAGTATTTTGTCAGGCCGGTTGAGGATGAGCAGTGGTTTGAATACTGGAAAGAAGAACGAATGCAGTGGTATAATCGTTTGGGTATACAAAAAGAAAAATTACGATTCCATGCTCATGGAAAAGACGAACTGGCACATTATGCAAAGTGTGCTTTCGATATAGAGTATGAATTCCCTTTTGGCTGGCAGGAGATTGAGGGAATCCATAACCGAACGGATTTTGATTTACAGCGTCATCAGGAATACTCTGGTAAAGATATGCGGTATTTCGACGATGAGACAAAAGATAAGTATCTTCCTTATATTATCGAAACATCCGTTGGATGTGACCGTACATTATTAACAACTTTGATTGATGCATACGAGGAAGAAGAAGACCGGGTTGTATTGCATCTGGCACCGGCTGTGGCCCCAATTAAAGTCGCAGTTTTTCCACTCGTAAAAAGAGATGGCATGCCGGAAATTGCCAAAAAAATTGCAGAAGATATGAGGGGTGAATTCCGCGTATTTTATGATGAAAGCGGATCCATTGGGCGCCGATATCGACGTATGGATGAGGCCGGAACACCTTTTTGTCTCACGATTGATTCTGATACCCTTGAAGATGGTACGGTAACTGTCCGGGATCGGGATTCCATGCAACAAAAACGGATTGATCAGAATGCAATTATTGATTTTATTTCAGAAAGTATATATGCAACATAATTATAATTAGAATAATGAATTTTAAATGATTATGCAGTCTGCTTCAGATAGCTTTATTAAGAGACCAATTTTAAAATTTAGTCTTGAACTAATTGCTTATGAGCTATTATTTATTTCTATTTTGCGAATAGCTCTT
>CAZBBC010000002.1:25361-117620 GCA_964489835.1 uncultured Calditrichota bacterium | reverse complement strand
CCTACTATTTTACCTGGCTAACGGACAGGCTTAACTTGCCCGCCTCAGGCGGGTCTAGTTGAAACCGGGGTTAGCCCACAACTAATCGTTTAAGTTTTTTTATGAGAAAAGTATTTAAACTCTCACCTTCATTTAAAGCCTTAATAGCCAATGCTTGATGAAGTTCTGCTCCAGCACGAAGAACAAATTTACCAGAATACTTCTTATTTGTTGGATTTGGAAATCGAAGTCCTTCTTTTTTATAGATCTCAATCCACTCGTCAATTATGGTACATAATTGACTATAAACATTCATTTCATCATTACCATGACAGCATTTACCTATCCAGCCTGGGACAGAACCCACATAGCATTCGTCTTCTTCAGACCATTCTACTATTTTTAGATATTTATCTCTTTCCCTCATCTCTGAGATCCTCTATTTTTTGTTTAACTAACTTTTCTTGATAGGGTTTTGCATCATCATTTAAGTTCCCAGATATTGTTATTACAATTCCAGATGGATGCAAATAATTACGGTGACTCCCTTTACCACCACGGTTGACAAAGCCTGCTTTTTGTAATTCTTTTATGAGAATCCTGATTTTCTTGGGCATGAGATATAATACTAATATAGTACTATGATGTCAAGTGTAAAATGAAGAGAAATTTAAACATTGTTTCGGGCTAACGGTTGCAATTAAGCAGCGAGCATCAGATTTTACACATACTTATGAAATCTACGATTTCACGCTAGACGTTTTCCCGTCTGCTTGAATTGTTTGTTAGCAATAATTTTAGATTTATTCTATGGTAAAAACATTTCTTGCAGAATATTGAGAATTTTTTCTGATGTAGATTTATCTATTTTACCAAGTCGCTTGACTAATCGAGATTTATCAACTGTCCTTATTTGATCCAGGATCATTTGTCCATTTTTACCTTGGAATTTACATGAAACTCTCGTTGGATAGTCTCTACCCTTGGTTGTCATTGGGGCTATGATAACAGTGGATATATGATCATTCATTTCATTTGGTGAGATTATTGTTGCAGGTCTAGTTTTCTTGATTTCTCTACCTTGGGTGGGATCCAAATTGACAAGATAGACATCAAATCTTTTCATAAAGTATTACCATTCCCATTCTTCTTCATCAAACGCTGTTTGATCAGAAAGAAATTTTTCATCGATAAGTTTATCATCTCCTTCATCCGCCATTTTGCGAAATGAATTATCCCATCCTTTCCTGACGGACTCTTTTAATGGACGTAAGATTATCTGGTCATCTTTTACCTCAAGGTTTACTTCGTCATCAATTCCTGTTTGACGCAATAAAACTTTTGGTATTCGAATTCCTTTTGAATTTCCAATTTTTACGATTTTTACTTTCATTTCCCAAATGTAATTACAATATACCTACAAAGCAATAAAAATTATTGCTAACGTCACGTATGCGGCCACAAATTTTCCCCAAGCGCAAATTTTCACGGAAAGTATGATAGCGCCCTCCGGTCCGCTTGATGCCATTGTTGAGACTGTTGAAAAACCTATATATTTTCCTATTTATTTCTTATATCAAATTTTAAAATCACTCATTAATCCGTCCTAACTATAAATTTCCCTCTCTATGATGATGTATCTTCCTTGATATCCGTAAATTCCCTGATCCTTAGGCAAAACTTGCTCCATTATTAACAATCTTCTCTATGTTGTGGATGATACAATATAGCTGCCATTGCACATTCACCTTAAGTTTTCCCCTCAGGGTAAATCGATCCAACCTTTTTTGCGTCCTGATATTGGCAAAAACCGGCTCTACTATCGCCAGTCGCCTCTCATATCTTTCTTTTCCTTTCCGTGTATCTATCTTCGCAATCATCTTGCCAACCAGATCTTCCGGCGGCCTGCCCAAATCTATTTCCAGATATTTCCTCCTGGCTGTCGGTGTCTTCAAACAGCACTTCCGGTATAGACAAACATCACAGGCACCCTCGGCCACACTATAACGTCTGTAGACTTTCGTTTTTATTTTAGCATGACAGGCACGCAGGGTCAGTTTTTCTCTATTAGGACAGGTATAACTATCAGTTGCCTGATCATAGGTGAAATCTTCAAGTTTAAAGTGCTTCCGTTTTTTCTTCACCGGCTTATACCAATTCTTATCCTTGAAACGCGGATCCCGCTTTCTGAAATTTACATCCGGAATGTAGGCATCCAGTTCTTCATCATTACACTTCTTTAAATTGGCGGTACTATGGTAGTTGCTGTCCGCCGGGAACCAAGTAGACCTCGCGCGTATGCCGGTAAAACTACTTTTAATAATATGCGGGGATCATATGCAGGGCGGCCCTCATTGTCATTTTTATACCTAGAGTCTAAACCGATAAGATCAATCTCATTGTCAACAAGATAGTGAATGGCAAATTCCAGGGAGCCGGTTGGAATCTGTTTCTCAAGGTCAACCGACACCAGGGTCGTTTGAAGATAATTATAGGGTTTGTATTTAGGCATTGATACATCCTGTAACTTATTGATTATATAAGAAGTTACAGTGTTTTAATCACCAGGGCAAATGAATAATCTTAATCTTTATTTGAGGTTTTTCGACAGTCTCGTTAGCCCGCATTAACTAAATAAACAGAATATTTTTCATAATTTTTTATTCCACTTTTGAAAAGCGTAGCAATTACCAACTCATGTTTTATCCTGTTCTACTAACGTATTAAAAGCAGCAAGCTGCTGAGTATCGCACATTACCGCTACTAAGTCGCCGTTAGCAAAGAGATAACTAGCCTCCGGATTGGGATGTAAAATACCATTGCGCATTACGCCCACTACTGAAGCTCCGGTTCGGCTGCGAATAGCCAGCTCTTTTATAGTCTGTCCTATTATGGAGCTGCCCGCAGGTAATTCTATCCAGGTCAATTCCAGCAAATGCATAGCACTTTGCAAGTGGGCGAGTGTCTTATAATGCTTCTGTGTTTGATAAAGTGGGGCATATAATTCTTTGCGAATAGCATCTGTGAACCTCTGAATTTCGGTTGCCGGGATATTCAAATGCAATAATGCCTGACGGGTAATTTCCAGGCTGGCCTCAAATTCCGGTTGTACGACTTCGTATACGCCAAAGTCATACAAAATTTTCATTTGTTGTGTTCCCTCGGCTCTAGCTACAATGTGCAGATTCGAATTAATCTCACGCACTTGCTTAACAATAATTTGAGTTGTAACAATAACGGGAACGGTGATTAGCAAGAGCCGGGCCTCCTCAACTTTTGCTGCTTTTAATACAACTTCGTGGCTGGCGTCGCCATAGATTACAGGGTTCTTCGCTGTTTTGGCTTGTTCAACCCTTCTATTATCTAATTCTATTAGAACAAAATCCAGCTTCAGACGTTGCAAAACCTGAGCAATATATTGGCCCACTCGTCCTCCTCCGGCGATCACAACATGATCGTGTAATCCGGCTTTGGGGAGATTGATAGTACGAAGCGGCTCCCGCTTGAACCAACGCCTGCGGAGTGCATATAGTGGTGTTGTTAAACCTGAAACTAAAGGGGTCAAAACCATGGTTATGATTGCTGCGTTGAGTACTATTGAATAGAGGTCTTTGCTTATTGAATTTGTACTTATCCCAACACGAGCAAGCACAAACGAAAACTCCCCTACCTGAAATAGGCCCAGGCTTACTGCCAGAGGCACAACATTGCGATAGCGAAATATTGGGGCTAAAGTTCCAAATATAAGCGCTTTGCCCACAGAAATTAAAAGCACAACAAGAAGCACGGTTTTCCATTTTGCAAATAAAAAAGCCGGATCGAACAACATACCCACAGAGACAAAGAAAAGGAGAGCAAACAAATCCCGAACAGGGATAATGTCACTCAATGCCTGATGACCATAATCTGACTCGCTTAAAACCAAGCCCGCCGCAAATGCTCCAAACGCAAAAGATAGACCAAATAGAAAAGTGCCATAACCGATCCCCAAACCGATGGCAGTCACCGCCAGAAAAAATAGTTCTCGCGAATTCCAGCTCGCGATATAAGTCATAAGTCGAGGGATAATACGAGTGCCAATAAAAATCATGACGACAAGAAATATCGCGGCACGTAAAGCAGCCAGTCCGAGAAGCGGCAAACCACTCTACTTCTCTCGCAAGCTCCCTATCAGCATCGACTGCTGCAACAAACGACTCAACCGCTCTGAAGACGGCGTCAACGAGGCCCTGCACAGGGATAATAACGGGCATCTGCGAACTAACCGTGCGAATGGGAACAAGGGACTGGCTTGTCGGCAAGTCGTACCAGACTGGATGTGCCTGTCCTTGTCTCATGAGGCGCGACTCGGCCGTGTTGCTGTGGACCAAGCCACATCGTGCAGCGTAAAGATCGACAGCTGAGAAAGTTGCCGACGGAGGAACCAGTATGTACCGATTGCACCAGCGAATGAAGTCGTCACGAGTGACATCAGGTTGACTCCCACCACGCTTCCCGACCCACGCCAGTGCATCGAGCAGCGCGTATACCAGGATCAAAGCGGGAAGTCAGAGCTGGTCGTCCAAGCAGAGGTGGACGGCACGTCGACTATCGTCAAGCGCTCACAATAACTTGTCCCGGCCCTCTGTCACGTGATCTTCCTCGCGAACGGTGGGAATCAGAGTTTTGGCGCGCATGCGACAATAGTCTGCATTCAGTTGTTCGCTGCTTCAGGTTATTTTCCGATCTTCTCGATCAGGACGACCCAGTCTTCACTGGGTGACGATGGCGGTGGCCCCAGCGATATGTTTCCGCCGCCGGTTATCGATATTGTTGTGCCCTCGAAGTTGCCGGTCCTCGGATTGTACCAGCGTTTGGTGAAGCGACCCGATGCACCGGACAGATCCAGCGTAGCGATCAGTGTAGCGTCCGGAAGCTGAATCGCGTAGACCTCACCGGTTTTCGCCAGGACGACGCCCTCGATGTCATAATACGGCACGGCGTATTTCGATTCCCCGGTCAACAGATCGTGGCCGGGCGCCATGTCACCGAGGGGTAGCTGCTCTAAAAAGGTGCGCGCGTGACGCGTATAACCCCACAGGGCCTCGTACCGACGGAAGTCAGCCGTGCCAAGAAGATCCGACAGGATCCATTCCACACCCCCCGCACCACCGAGATAACACTGCCACAACACAGCCTTGCGGAGGAATTTTGCCCCACTCTTGCACTGTGCAGCATTAGAGAGGTCGTGAGACTCGTCATCTGCTGTCGTTGCCCAATCCACCTCGTCGAACATCAATGCCAGCGGACGCCCGGCAGCCGAGGTGTGATTCCTTAGCTGGTCGAGGTAGTCCAGGTGTCTGATGCGTGTGGCGGGATGGGCTGGATGGAGTTGAATGGAGAGATAGTCGAAATTGCTGTCGCCGGAGAACGGTTCGAACGCGTTGTCGGTGTTCATGTTGTGGACACCGATCGGGTGATCGTAAGGATCGGTATTGCGGATAAATGCCGCGAAGCTCTTTACGAGGTCGACGCTCCATGCGTACGATGTGTAATTGTACTCCTCGCATATGTTCCATTGTACCCCGTTGATATGCCCGAACCGGGCGATCAACTCGCGATAGAACAGTTTGCGCTCGGCCCCAAGCGTCCCGTTGTCCAACCTGTTCTTGTTGTTGGCCTCGGCTTCGTTGAGCACGACTTGGAGCGCCACGCCTTTCTTCTGCGCGTGGTCAAACACGATTCCCCATTGGTCCAGTTTGCTGCAGTCATAGACAAGGTCATTGGTCGTGCTGGCGAAGGGGTGCGTATTGTTGCCGTCTCCTCCCAGGTTCATGGGGAGGAAGTAAACGCTGTTTACCTTTTGGACGTTGAGGTAGTTGAGTACGCCGATGATTCCCTTGCCCTTCGCGCTACCCCATGTCGGATCGCCCGTGCCCCAATCTCTTACATGGTTTGGGTAGGTGGTTAAGCTGCCGCCGGCGGTATTATCAAAGTCGGAACAGCCAAGGAGATCCTCAGGGCTGTCAGTGCCGCCCTTGATCCAGTAGTCTCTCGTTCCAGCGAAGTGCAGGTAGTGCTTGCCCGGCGCAAGTGTGATCATCCCCTTGCCGCGAAAGTCGTCGCCGGTCTTGTCCGAGGCGGCAACGGTAAAGCTGCCCGAGGCACCGTCGAAGCTGGTCGCGGTTCCCGCCGTTTGACTGGTAGATATTGCGACATCCTGCCCGGTGCGGAACGAAGCCGTGTAGGTCCATGTGCCTGTCGTAGGCGGGGAGAAGTGGACGCGCCACGTGTTGCCGCTTGTCGCACCGGTGTTGGCTGCATTGCCGTCTGTCGCGTAGTAGCCGGGGACAAGATACGTGTTTGTGCCCTGCGTGAACGTCACGTTCAGCCTGTAGTCGAGGAATGGGTTGAGACTGGCTGTCTCACTGGTGTTCGGGCCGTTGAACGTTATCGTGACCTTGTGCCACTGCTGCAACTCGCCCGAGACAGAATCTGAGGCCCGGGCGAAGCCAATAGAAAAGACCATGGCGAGGAGGAGTGCGTAAGATAGGCTAATTCTGTTCATTCCTGTTCCCTTAGCGAACTATAATTCGGCGGACTAATCGCCGTGTTATAAAAACTGTAATTATTATTGATAGTTAGATTACTTTTTCGCCATTTAGTAAACAATTTTGCGCATCTAGGTGGAAAAATGCCATATAGTAATTATTACTTTATGAAAAATATTTTAATCAAAATAAATTGACCACTGAAGAATAGCGTTGTAAATTTTTATGTGAAAATAATATCCGATTTATTCGACTTTCAAAACTTATCTTCTCTCAATAAAAATTCCAATATCCAATATTCCCGATAAAATATGTCGGCCTCCGACCTTTCGGGAAATCTCAAGTTCCAAATCCCAAATTCCAAATAATCACTAACTACCAATGTCAAATACCCGATGTCAAATGTCAAATCAATGTCTAATGTCCAATGCCCAAGATCAAATCAAATCGAGAGATCCCATCAGTAAATTACACATACATTGTCATTAGGATCACGCCGGCGGGTGGATTCGCCAACTGGCGAATTTGGCCTTTCATTTGTCATTGTAGTTTTGACATTTGACATTTCTTCACGATTGTAGCAAAAACCACTTTTTCAACACCTGAAATTCATCGTGAAGCGAACGGGTATTTTGAAATACTTTTTAATTGACTGGTACTTCTTTTGGATTGGGACCATATTGGTTCTCTCCGGGCTTACTATCTATAACCATAAGAACTAATAGCCAAATCCAACCAATTATTGGAATCAAGCCGATTAATATCATCCAGCCACTTTTTCCAACATCATGAAGACGTCTGACCGCAACTGCAAGACCGGGGATTAAAACAGCTAAGGCATATAAGAAATAAAATAAACCATATCCACCTCCTTCAATTGTGGTTCCTAATATATTGTCAATAATCATTGCAACAATGAGAAAAATTATGTTGAATAATGCAAACATCCAATATTCTTTTCTCCTTGCTCTTCCACTGAACCCAGTGTAATTTTTTAATACTGCTAAATACCAATTCATAATTATTCTCCCTTTCTTTTCCCTACTCGTAAGGCTTTTCAGTAACGCCCCGTTTTTTATTTTGTGGTATCTGGACTCCACAATTATTCTGTCATTAATTTACGATCTATTTATAGTTAGTACCATATGATATTGTGACATTTTCCTTATTTTTAGTATCATATAACATTATTTACTATTAATAAATCTTTCCGGTTAGTTATTTTTATAAGACTAAAATAATCTGCCATATAAGATTCGGCGAATTTTCGTTCGAGCAACTCAATTTTACCTTTTCCACTATCCGTTAGCGAGTTTAAAGGAGTTTATCCCGTCGAAAGACGGGATCTGCCTTTTTGTCTGGCAAAGCCGGATCGCCGAAGGCATAAATATAAGTTGAGACTAAATATTGCCGGTCAAGTTGCAGAATAAAAATGAATAGCATTCATATTTTTATTCAATACCTACCGGAAATATTTCCTTATGGCGTCGCTACCTGGGGCCGGCAATCCAGGAATGTAAAGATCATCACAGCCTGGGCAGGTCGGAATCCTGCGTTCGCAGGTAATGCCCCACATCTCCCAGGCCCCATCGATATAATTGTCATTGTCGGGTTTGCCGCATGCCTGGGCAAATAGAAACCACTTGCCGCCGATCAGGTACAGCGCCGGCGTGGCGACATGAAAGAGCGTGAGATCGTTGTAGAAACCGGTCCATTTTGTCTGCAGCATGATGTCGAGATCGAGCTGCACCCATCCTTGCAGCGGATTCCTGCTGACAGCAAGTACCGGCCGCCAGCGGGCACCGTGATCGACACCAACTTCAATACAGAGCACATACGTCTTACCAGTCTTGAAAATCTGGTGCCATTCGTAATAGGCGTTTGATGTGGAGCAGAAAATTTGTCCCATGCTGCGCGGGTCATCGGCATTGAAACGCCGAGTCCAAGATTTACCATCGTGTGAAGTCGCGAGGCGGATGCCGGGCAGGGTGCCATCCTTGCCGCGATATGAATAGTACATGTACCAGTCCCAGTGCTGCGTCGCGGCATTCCATTCGCGGAATACCGCTGCCTGGGAAGCCATATTCTCGTTATATGGCGCTGCAGGCTCCGGGGCCAGTACTGGCATTGTGCCGTAGCGAACAATAGATGCAGGATTCAAATCTGAGTACCCGTCGCTACCTGTCGGACAAATTGCGAGGCCTATTCTATCTTGAATGGTGCCAGTGGAACCGGAGTAGTAGATGTAGTAAGCGTCTTCTTCCGCTATGTAGAGGACAGCATCAAGGCGGATGGTGGTGGAGTCCCAACCACATTTGGCTGGTTGGAAAACAGGATTTGCTTCGTCCTGGTACCACTTGAACGGATCGTTTATGTCCGCCCAGGCCTTGCCGATAGCCGCCACGACCCGGTTTGATGACGATACGGCTGAATATAACATGATCAAGCGCCCCGATGCTTTGGGATTGGGCAGGATGCAAGGCTCTTCGATTTGCTGCGACATCCAGTCATGGCCAGCGCGCTGCAGCACTATTTCGCCGCAGACAGCGGCAGGTTGGGCACTGAATTGTCCGGCTCTATGATTCGCACTTCTGCTTGTGCCTTCTTCCTTAGCAAGCGCGAAATTCATGGCAAGCAAGCCAGCAAATAAAAGCAACTTGTTTTGTTCTCGCATGTTTTCTTCCTCTGAAAATAAAATTTTCATGCATCATGGTGTATTTGCCAAAACTCAAATGACTTCTTTAATAAAAATTGGCTGTTATCAAAAGATATTCCCCAGTTCACCAGGATGGTGTAAGCAGACGGTTTTCCGATTCGGCGCAGCATTTCCGCGGCGAGATATTTCCTCTGCTGAACATCTCCGACATCACAGGGTAGTGCTGTGATCTCCGGGTATTGTTTTTCTACCGTCGCCAGCTTCTCTCTGTCGCGTCCGCATACGATAACCCTGCTTTTCGCTCGGTGAAAAGCTTCGGCAATGCCGAGCCCGATACCGCCGGTACCTCCGGTCACAAGAACAGTTCTGTTTGAAAGTTTCATAGTATTTCCTTGGCTAAAATAAGGTACAATCTACCGCGAGACAAGCCCACGAACCGACTCGCGGAGAGTAGATTTGTCCAAAGATTTGATCGGTCATTCCCAGAATAAGAACAAACAAGCCCAACACGTAGAATTGACTGGTAAAAGCCGGCCAGTGGTTATTCATTTTTTGTTAACCTGTTTTATTCAAATACAAATATCGGTTTATTTTTTATCCATTTCCCTCTGGTAAAATCCGGGAAAAACTGCGGAGATCCGTTGCTGGCAACGGAGGCTTCAGATAAAGGGGTTATGGCACCCCATGCCGCTGCATCATAGACATCAAGTGGCGGGTGTACCGCGTTTCTGACACTTTCTAAAAATACTTTGATTGTAAAATAATCAATACCGCCGTGCCCGGCGCCTTCAGCCTTTGCCTCCTCCTCTTTCCACATCCTGGCATCGTATTCTTTAAAATATTTATCATAGGCGTCCCCTGTCTCCCATTCATGTTTCGTCGATTTCCCTTCAATATAGATCCTTCTTCCTTCGTAATCGCCACCCCACACACCTTTGTTTCCATGAAGGGTAAATCCCCACGAATAAGGCCGGGGCAGGTTGGTATCATGGCTGACAATAATTGTCTCTTCATTTGCTGTTTTTATAGTGGAAGTTACTATATCGCCGAGTTTCCATTTTAATTTAGCATTCGGATGATCTTCACCCCCCTGAGGATGATTCACAATATAATGATGGAGGCTTGTTGACTTTGTTGCCATCGAAGTCATGGATACAAATCTGTTCCCTCTGTTGATATCCAGCCAGGTGGCAACCGGTCCTACGCCATGTGTCGGATAAAGGTCTCCGTTTCGTTTTAAGGAATGTTCTGTTCTCCAGCGCGCCTCACCTATTGCATTTTTTCCAAACTCTACGCCGGGTTGAAACTTTACTTCCCGTAAATCATGTTGATAACCGCAGGTTGCATGTACGATTTCACCGAACAATCCCGCGCGAACCATCTTTAATACGGCCATGGCCTCACGGGCAAAACAAACATTCTCTAAAATCATACATGGCACACCGGTTTCCTCAAATGTATTTACCAGGTCCCAACATTCCTCAATTGTATTTGTGGCACTGACCTCGACTCCGGTATACTTCCCGGCTCGCATGGCTGCCACCGCCATTGGTGTATGCCACAACCACGGTGTAGATATAATTACACCGTCAACATCACCCCTCTCTATCAACTTCATAAAGGCATAATCATCTCCCGTATAAACGGTCGCTTCTTTCCGGGCATTTTCTCTCAAATTTGTTTGTGCCTTGGTAATGGCGACCGGATCAATATCACAAATGGCTGTAATTTCAACATCATCATATTGGCATACATTTCTGAGATGACCTCTACCGCGACCACCAACACCAATAAATGCAATATTTAACTTTCCGTTAGGTTTCGATCTTTGAAATCGTATTTTCGAATTTGCGGAAATTAAATTTGGCGCAACAGCGATACCAGCACCGGCAACGGCCGCAGCTTTAATAAAAGCTCTTCTGTTTAATGATCCCATTTAACAACTCCTTTTTATTTATCTTTACATGTATCTCTCAATAAAATATTCCTGAAGAATAATCAGGCAGTTCGGAAAACTCTCAATAATTTAGGAACTCCTTATCCATTCTTATATAACCAACGAATAAAAGTGATTGACTCTTAAATTTAGATGTCTTTATTGTTAATATCATAAAGATTATACTTTTTAGATAATCAATATTTTCCCTTTCATACCGTTAGAACGAATTAGATTATTAACCTCGTAGTTGGCGCTCTCTTTTAGTTCTTACTACAAGACTGGTTCAGCATAGAGACCAAATTCACTGAGTGCCGGGCAGACGGGTCCGGATAGGCGAAGGCGGATTTTTTTACTCACTACCGGTGTCCCTCGCCACAAACGGCAGGACCCTATCGACTCTCCTGCTGCAAATCCGATCCACTGACCATTTTCCCATCGATCCACTGCCCAGTTAGAAATTCGTTGACCTAATGGCAAATATTCTCGTAGAAGTACAACATTAATTGTTGTTGGTTTCTTTAGTGTAACCACAACATCAGCATTTGTTACACTATCATCGGTGCTCCAATAAGTCTGTCTGTCCTGATCGGTCAGATTGGCGGCCGAGAAATTTTTGCTCTGACCGCGCAAATGACTTACCGTGATGTCTGTGCCAAAGGTATAATCGGTTGCAAAAGTCGCATCGAGTATGCGACGGAATTCCTTTAAGGAGCGGATATCATTTTCATGAATCAATCCCCGGCGGTCCGGTGGTAGATTAAGAAGCAATGTAGCACCGCGGCCAATCGTGGAATAGTAGAGGCCAAGAAGATTATCGGGACTTCTTACGCGGTCATTTTGGTTTTCATGCCAGAACCATCCGGGACGGATAGAAACACAGGCTTCGGCCGGCAGCCAGTATTTACCATCCCGATGACCATTCGTCGCTTCCTGATACTTAGCTGTACCTGGTCCGGCTTTGGTTTCTCCTTCCCGAGGTGTAGGTGAATAGGTTTGCCAGCAGGGATCGCCGGCAAAGCCTTTTTCATTGCCAACCCAGCGTATATCCGGTCCGGCATCTGAAAAAATAACCGCTTCAGGCTGCAGCTCTCGGACGATCTTTGCCGTCTCATCCCAACCATAATAGGTTGAACGGTCAATCGTTCGTGTTTCCCGGGCACCCCCGTAATATCCATCACCTCCATTGGCACCATCCCACCAGACCTCAAAAACCGGTCCATAATTTGTCAAGAGTTCCCTTAATTGATTACGGTAGTAATCTACATAGGCCTTTTCCCCATAGCCGGCATGATTACGGTCCCAGGGGGAGAGATACACGCCGAATTTCAGACTATGACGCTGGCAAGCCTCTGAAATATCACGGACAATATCGCCTTTTCCATTTTGCCATGAGCTGTATTTAACCGAGTGTTTGGTATATTTGCTGGGCCACAGACAAAAACCATCGTGATGTTTACAGGTGAGGATCAGGCCCTTCATGCCCGCCATTTTTGCCGTACGGGCAATTTGCTCTGCGTCAAAGGCGGTCGGATTAAAAATATCGGGTGATTCATCACCGTAACCCCATTCTTTATCCGTAAACGTATTGGTTGTAAAATGAAGAAAACCGGTGAATTCCATCTCCTGCCAGACCAATTGGCGGGAACTGGGCAGAGCACCGTAAGGTTCCGGTGGTGGTACCTTCTCCCTACATGAAAAGAGGGAGATGAGCAAAATAGGTGAAATAAAAAAATACAGAAATTTAATCGTCATATTATATTCTCCAGGCTAATTCTAATCCTGCTTCTTAATGTCATCCAGAAATGATCTTCCAACATGGAATTAGTAATAATGACCCACCCCGTCTCGCTACGCTCGACACCCCTCCCTGTCAGGCAAAGCCTGACAGGGAGGGGATGGGGGAGGGTAAGTATTTAATTCTTTTGTTTGTCCCGAATCACCGGGATGCTATGAATATTCCTGTCTAATTTAAACATCTTCCACAATTTTATATTTAAAGAAACTGCTGGATAAATTTACGGTTAACCAACCATCGGATACATAATAATCGACTTTACCCGTAAGGATTTTTCCGTTCCGATCACATCCCATAACCTTAACCTTTTTATTTAAACCCATTTCCCCTAAAAGGAAAGCAACCTGCTCCGTTTCATCAATGGGGATAATCCACACAGAGCCTTTATCCTTCACTACCACCGCGCTGTTCGTAACTGATATTTTATCTGTTTTTAAAAGTTTATCTCGCCCATCTGCATATAGATATTCCGGAGAAAAAACTAAATCTATCCTCCGTCCATCCATCAAGGCTGACATTTCAAAAAAATTCTCTCCCTGTGCGACGTAACTATTGGGTGGAAGCAGAATTTTAAACCCTTCCATTTCAACGGTTAGGTTTTTCATTTCATTAAGATTTACAACGGTTAGCAGATCATTCTCATACTTAGTTTTGATTTGACCACGTTTATAGCTGTCATTACGAATGGCATCACTGGTATTTAGCCATTGGTTGCCATCGTAATAGGAAATTTTTCCCACTTTCACCAGCGCATAACGTGATTGCAATTGCTGCATCATATAATACGATTTCATGATCGCTGGAATCCCCCAGCTACTGGTAACCTCCTTATCATTTAAATTATTAACAATAGGCATATCAATAAGATATCCATTATGACCATAAGCGATGGTTGTGGTTATAAAACGGTCAAATTTACGGCTTCGGCTGTTTCGTTCTTTAGCCTCAATCCCGCTGTGGTAAAACATTCCGGGGTTGCCCATCCCGATATCTACTTCGAGAGGATGAATATGCAGCAGGTCAAAATCCACCAGGGCCGGAACTTTATCTGGATCGGAATCCTTCAATTGCCCATAATTACCATCGGTTAATCCGGCATAAAACCAATGGAATAACCCTTCGCTAAACACCGGTCCTTCATAAGCCTTCTTTTCATTATTTAACAAAATGGAATAGGCTTTATGCTGTGCCCTTAACATACCGGCTTCGGGAACGCGGTCGTCAAAATCCACTCTTGCCCATGGTGTTACAGCGGTATGTACGTCGCAATAAACGGTATTCGAGCCATATTTTTGATGAATCTTTGGTGAATATTCTGCTTCAAATACCTGCGCCAAATAAGGTTTCAGGGTATAACACCTCGGCCAGGCATCAACAAAATCTTTATTAGAATTACGGGCCACGCGATCCGGAGACCAGTTTGCGTTGACCGGTGCAAAATCAATATAATTATTATACAGACCGCAGATGAACCCCAGATCTTTGACACGTTTGACATAGTCCATCAGAGATTTATCCCCGCCTTTTTTGGGAGCCGCACGTAGTCGGAGTGTAAAAGATTCACCACCATCACGCCAGGTTTCTTCATGATGACGAACAATGAATTGCGAAACGCCGTAATCCCGTAAAACTTTTAAGCCCTGATAAAATTTCTCATGTGTTTCTTTATCGGGCGACATTCCCCAATTCTCTTTCCACAAACGACTACGAGTTATTCTCCCCATTGGGGAGGGATTGTGAGGGATTGTAGGTAAAACATCGTGAAAATTGGAACTAACGGAAAGAATGATACGCTCTTTCAGAGGATTCCTGTGACCATCTGTCTTCGGTATATAACGGCTTCCGCCATTAAAGACAATATCTGTTTCGGATAACCTTTTATTGCGCGCAAAAAGCATTGACGCATGGGTATAGTAATGATCGATGAGGGCAAAGATAAAAAGATTACCGCTGCATACCACTTGAGGATCGGGACCGCCATAGGTGAGCATCGGCACGCGTACTAATTTTACGGATTTATTGCTTTTTAAATAACCGAAATTTAATTCACCGGCTTGTTCCGATTGTACGGCAATATCGATGATCAGAGAATTATAACGAGCGGCTATGGCAATGGAATAAGGGATTTTTAGATTACCTTTGATATAATTCCAATGATAAAGGACACCACCATTCAATTTTTCAACGCTATCGAGAACGCGTCGTTCGAAACCATTTGTATCATTTGACTCCAAGGTGACAAAGGCAATATCCCCGTCAATAAACGGCTCAATTTTTTGCCCTGAATCCGAGGCAATTCGAATATCTTTTAACGTCCCGCTTTCCGGAGAATACGAATAGGTAATATTTTTTTCCTTTTGCACAAAGCGAGCGATAAACCTTTGACCATCCCATTGGCTTGATACGACGACAGAATCTTCAGGTACCGGTATCATCGTTTCTTTAGTAGTTAAAAATGGAACCATGTCGGGAAGTGGTTTAAGATTAAGAGGCTCCCATCGCTCACGGTCGAAATTAATAGAATCAAAAAATAACAAGCGATTTTCTTTATTAGCACCCCCATCAACACGGATACTCTTAAAATATAGATTCTCATCAGAGCGGGCAAAATGTCGCCATTTCAGGAACCACTCTTTCCAATTTACATTTCCCATAAAAAGAGATTGCTCTTCACCGGTAGCATTCACCAAAATGATATTTACAGCAACACTCGGTGTAGCCAGATCAGGCATCCACCCCCAGTTATTTCCATAAATCCAGATCCCCAGATTATCAGCATTTGTTGGTATGAGAACGGGTTCAGGCGGACCGAATTCGAAAGAGCTGGCTCTATCCTCACCCTTATATTCAACCCTGGCCACATAATCTCCATCCATTTGCTGAACCCTTGACTGATACAGGCGTGCCGAAGCCCCTTTTTGCGAATGAATCCACCAACCTTTCAAATCTTCAAAATCAATTAACGGTTTATCATAGCCGGACTGGTTTCCCATCTCGTAGGGACGTTGCCCGATATTCTGATCGGGATCCTTTTTATATACCTTTTTGTTAACCATTGTTAAAGAAATCGGTTGTATATGCGGATGTCCTTCAATCATAATTTTACCATTCGACTTTTGTGTATTAAACGAGAGCGTATAGCTCTGTCGTAGGGTATCTCCCAAAGATACAATATGTTTTTGTATCACCTTCCCCTCACTATCCAAAAATAATAGCGGTAGATTGACAGATTTCGGCAACGATATTCCCCCGGTGGAAAAATTTAAAAACAGGGGTTCATTGATGGCCGGTTCGGAATCTTTCAAACGGCTGTTTTCAAAAAGCTGTGCCTGCCATTCCGTCTGATCATTTAAAACGGGAATCTTTATTTTTAATCCTCTGACTTCTTTATCATTGACAGTTTTAAGGGATAGACCAAAACCCCAGCCCCCGGTTTTTTCATCTACCTTTAGGAGCAGCCGGTTATTTCCCTTTTTTAAGTGGGCAATTAATGTTATAGAATTGAGCACAAGCTGCGCAGTATGGTTTTCATAAACCTGTTCGCCGTTAAGAAAAATTTTTAAACCATCATTGTGGCTTAAACCCAATTTTACCGTCATCTCTGCATCAGTGTTCAGGATAACATAGGCGTAGGCAACCACATCGTCATTTTTCTCATAGTAACTGTTTAAATCAATCCATTCCGAGGAACCTAACAGTAATTTCCATGAATATTTTTTATGGATTATTTGGCCGGTATAAGGTGAGATAGAATTTTCTCCGCCACACGCCATCAACAGATCAGTATTATAGCCATAACAACCGTCCCCATGTTCGCTAATACCTACTGTCCCTTCCGCCGAGTTCGAAAAGGGTCCGAGTAGCAACCAATGATTAACGGAACCGTTTATAGCAGGATAGTATTCTAAATAGGATATCTGAGCAAAGGAATATCCAGCAAATATCGATAGAAGAAATAAGAAGAACAGGTTGTGGAGATATTTTTTATGCATTATTACTCCAAATATTTATTTGTAAAATATATCATACCGCCTGGTCTATTCATAGCGCAGCACAAGGCTGCAAACAAAGAAAAAGATTTTAACCCTCTCCCGGGCCCCTCCTTGTCCGGCTTCGCCGGACAGGGAGGGGTGTCGAGCGTAGCGAGACGGGGTGGGTAATAAATCAGGATAGACATTTAGTTTGCAATCGGAACATACTTTTCGAAAAAAGCATTCATATAATACTGACAATATTCATTAACAGATACTGCCAGATCCATGGTATGAGGCCACCATTTTAGTCGATGATATTCGTTGATAACACCGGCTCGTTCCAATCTTTTTTGCAATGAATCAGACTGGCTGACCGGAACCAGTTCGTCTAATGTTCCATGAAAAATCAATGTCGGCGGATCATCTGCTGTTATATGTGCAGATGGCGAGGCCTGTTCATAGATCTGTGGAATAGAATCATAAGGCTGCCCCAAAAAACTTGTAGTCGTTTTATGCGTACGGGCATATGCCGTGGTCAGATCGGTTGGTCCGTAGAGATTAACGACGGCCTGTACGCGGCTGCTAACAGTATCTGCACCACATTCTCCATCCAGCCCGGGTACATCGGAAGAATAGCCAATCATCATCGCCAGATGACCACCGGCAGATCCGCCAATAACGGCGATCTTATTCGGATCGATAAGATAATCATCGGCATGGGAGCGGATCCAACGGACGGCACATTTGACATCTTCCACAGCGGCGGGATAGTGCGCATCCGGCAGAAGTCTGTACGAAATGCTTGCGGTTACATATCCCTTTTGCGCAAAGTCAATCAGATATAGGAGGTAATCTTCTTTTTTACCTTTCCGCCAACCACCTCCGTGGATAAAAATTAAAACCGGCCGGGGTTTTTCCAGATTTTTTGGCTGATATATGTCCATTTTAAGGGTATAATTACCAATTTGCTTATAGGTGATATCTTTGAACTCGTTTAGATCAGCCGGAACAGCCGGTTTTGTATCAACCAGATTCACCAATCCGACAACATGGGCTGCTTTTAGTAAGATAATCGCAGGATATCCCTGCGGCGCTTCGGGGGGACCCTTTTTATTACCCTCACAAGCATATACGAACAATATAATTAATACAAGACTTACCGTTTTTATTATTTTCATTTATTTAATCTCCTTTTCTCCAACGGTAGTGTTAGAAATTTTTTATTTCTTAATAAATTATATACCTCCTGTTAGATCATTATACTATTATACCGTAAACTTGATAACGAAAACTTATTCCCCAGCAGGGGAATAATATATGAGCCCAGGGCAGCGCCCTGGGAAAATGTAATCCAAAAATTCAATCAACCCTGAAAGGGTTGAATATTTCTTTGGGTCATTTAATATTTCTGTAATGATTGGGACTATTATAATTCCCTTTCAGGGAATTTATATTTCAACTGATTCTCGTCTTCACAGGGCGTTGCCCTGTGCTTTAATATATTTCTCTTTCAGAGAAATTTTGTCATTTATAGATTTTATTCTAAATAGTTAATGTACTTAATTGACAAACTTTTCAGAAACCAGGCGGATGATTACGGGTGCATTTCCGATTCTTACATTCTTCATTACCAGCTCATTTTCTCCCTGCAGCTGATAAGACACATCGGCTAATTTGCGATAGTTAAATAAGGATACTTTAACGGGATACAGGTATTTTTGGGTCGGCAACATAATGCTGACAGATTCTATATTCTTCTCATTATTCCAAAGAACGAGCAGACATTCATAATTATTGCGCACATAAATCCTGGAGAAATCCACGTGCTCACTCATTTTAATGTCAAAGGGGGCCGGTTTTGTTTTACTCCTACTATAAAATATATGTGAAATCGTTTGAAAAGAATACCAGGCCGGATAGTGTTTAAAGGTCAGGTTGTCATAGGCGTCCAATACAAGATCCGTAAACCCCATCAGCCCATACCAGTGGGGGGCAAATGTGCCGTCCGCCAGTTGCCACTGGCGCACAACGATATAGTAAGGCGTACTGGCCCAGCCGGCATCAAAACCCCGGAACATAATTTTGGCTACTTCTATCCCTTGCTCTTCATCATCATATGTACCCCTCGTATTGGTTGGATAGAAATTGGTATTTTTTGCCCGCACATAGCCGACACCGTTGGAATAGAACTTAAAATCCGGAGCTTCATTGGTAACCTTTTGTACAAAATCCCGGATTTCTTCTGCGGATTTATTGCCAATATTTGCCGCAACACCATCGGCATATTTTGCATAGCCCAGTTTGAACAAACCGTCAATATAATCCCAATCCAGACCACCCATACCAAACATGGATATTTTCACCTCAGGATCAATTGTCTTAATTGCCTCAGCTAATTTGGGGAACACACGCATATATATTTCCGGTGTCCATTTTTTATCTTCATCTACACGATGGCCTTCGGTTCTACCGGCCTCACCGGTAGGTGCTTCCCAACCACCAAGATTTAATTCATCACCAAGGACATAATACCTCACCCGTCCCCTACCTTTAGTGGCCACGCGTTTGGTCCAATTGACGTAATCATTAAACCGGTTGTTGGGATTATTGGGGTGCAGATCCCAACCACTGGCTTCGAGTCCACCAAAGGATTGATCCCCACCGAGCCTAATTCCGATCTTCATCCCATATTTTTCGCTCAGGCGAAAATAATCCTCAATGGCTTCTATGGTGGAGGCTTTTTCCCATTGACTGGGATAAGTGAGAAAATGGGTGGATGTCAGGCCCAGATCCACCCAATCTTTCATTAGTTCTTCCTGCCAGTCAGGCCGGTTTCGGTCGAGGATTAAATTTCCCTTCCCGCTCATTGACCCTACGCCGTCCTGATAGCCTTTACAAAGTAAATAATACATCGGTGTTGAATAGGGTGCATCCCATTCAGCGATTTCAGGTGGTGCCACCCGATCAATAACGGCCCTTTGTTTTAAAAGGGGCAGATCTGAGAACATTATGCCCTTTTTAATGTCATTTGTTTGAGAATATGCACAGGGAACAACCCATAACATTAAAATCAGGCTAATAAATTTTGACCATTTATTCATTTTATTTATCTCCGCTCTCAGCTTCATCAATCTGTAGGGAGCTAATTGGAATGATTGTGAGGCAGCAATGATGTTTTTCAGAGGTATAGACGACATATAATTTTCCGGCATATTCTGTCGCACTTGGATAGGACCATTCTGGTCCTGAGCCTAATTTATTACAATATCCCTCCCGAATTTTCCAAATTTTGGAAAATTGTTTTTTTCCCGGGCGGCCCACGGCAAGAGTCAATAGATCACGATAACCGCCGGATACTATATTTGCCAGTACAAAATACTGTCCGTTACTTAACGTACCTGCATATATCTTCGATGATGCAAACGGAAAATTATGTACCTGCGGGTCGGACCAGGTATGACCATAATTTTCACTGATAAATAGCAGTGGATATTTTGAATGATTTCTGATAAAAGCAGTAATAGTATTTCCATCAACGATGACGGTCGTTTCGGGAAAGTCCGGGATTTCTTTAGAGGGCAGACGTGCGTTATATTTCAGAGGAACAACCTCCCACTTTTCTGTCACATTGTCTCCATGGCTTATAGCAACCGCCGGGATAGTTGGCTTTTTCCCGGGCTCACTCGCCATCCTGCCAGCCATAATAAAATTATTGTTTTCCATTTTTATTGGATTACAATTAGGTAAAAAAGGGCCTGTAATATAGCCGTGACTGCTCCAGGAATTATTATTCTCATTTAGAATAAAAACTTCACATCGGGTAACTAAATCAGGACCACCCTCCATATTTGAAACAAAGGCATATAAAGTACCCTGGTTGGATAGAAAAACTACCGGTACATACATGATCCCTTTCATTTCTTTATCATATGCAATAATTTCAATATCAGACCAGGTAAGACCCCCATCCCCGGATCTTCGTCCTCGTATGAGAGACGATTCTTGCATTTCACCCTGCGGGCAATTGTACCAGGCAGTAAAAAGTGTATTCTTGTGTTGGACAATTGCGGCATCATGTAAAAAGTGATAGCTATCAGAACCGGCACGATGAACCATTATATCTACAACTTCAGCGGGATAGGACATCTTTTCTCCTGAGGGAAATGGTAAGCGGTTATCCCAGATAAAATGTTTTGTTGTTGGTTGTTCCTGTGCCATTGTGAGGTTCACAGCCAAGAGGAATACAAGATCGATACAAATTATCGTTTTAATCAGGACCAATTTTATCCTATTATAAATTTCTCACACAGACGCAGAGAAAAAACTTATATAGAATTCTTAAGAAATTAATTATCCAAGCTAAATAATTCATCTCAAAATGCCTTTAATACTTCAGCAGACAACTCACGTTTCTCAAAATCTTCACCCCGCCAGGAGATTTTTAAACTTTGTGATCCACCTTGCTGCAAATAGCGCACTTCAATAGAGTGTATCCCCTTTGATAAATAAATGTCCCCAGCCGATTCCAAAAAACCATGGGAACCGTCATTATCAATTAAAAGCGCATTATCAACATACAACTTACTCCCATCATTGGATCCAGAATAAAAGGTATAGATTCCTGCCTCTTTAACAGTTACAAACCCAATCATCAACAGGGCAAAATCAGTTTTACGTGTTCCAACCTCATCGAGACGAAACTGTTTAATAACACCTGTTTTTTCTGGCGTTAGTTCAAGAACATCCGGGATTTTATCCCATTTTCCTAAATAGTATCGATATTGGACACCATTCTCCTCCGGCACCAGTTCATTCATTGAAACCGCTATTTCACTTTGGCGATATCCCTTCTTTAATGCCCGGACTTTGAGTATACCGCTTTTTTTCAGATCGAATGGTTTTGTATAGACTGCCCAGTCTGTAACCGGAATTGTATCATCAAATGAATAGTGAATTACAGCGTTCGGTGTCGCACAATCTAAAGTTATCTTCACAGACTTGTAAAAAAACGAATGGGGCGGATCAATTTTAGGGGCCATTACTTGCAAGCGGGGAAGATTCGAAACAGCCGTGCGGCTTTCCCACCTATCCTTAAAAACTTTAGCTTTTATAATACAGTCACCTACCTGTAGAAATGGCTGGGTATATTTTTTAGATTTTAAAGTAACATCCGAACCATCTAATGTATAACGAATATCTGAATTTGATGTAAACGACCGCATCTTAAGGTGGCCGAAATCGTTTCTTTCAATGGTTGGCTCTAACATGGAAAATAATGTGAGATCGGCCGGAAGATTATAGACAACCTCAAGTGAAGACATTATCACTGATTCATCCAAGATAAACGGTCTTTTTACCCGGTTGAAGTCATTACCGATCACTTTTATCCGATCAGAATTTTGTTCAAGGCGCATAAACACATCCATATCCGGCGGTTGACATTCGCTGATAAATACATCATGACAATCTTTTAATATCATCTGCGCTAACGCCTCTTTAGAAACTTGTCCATTGAAATTAAAGAGTTTAAGATTTTTCACATCATCACAAATTAATGGCGATCGTTCCTCATGATCGTTAAAACTAAATTCAACATCTCGAAAGGTCAGACCATCCACATGACGACAGAAGAAACCGTAGGCTGGCAAATCCCCATACCGGGTACTTTCCGGATAATCTTCATCATTTTCCGGATATTCTGCTTCGGCCTGTGCCTTCGTCCCCCCACCATCAAAATTGATATACACATTGGAGATCGACACATTTTCTATATAATGGTTCTCTATACCAAGGATGGAGCAACCGTTCCTGCCGGCATTGGCAGCTATAATATTACTAATTTTTACATTTTTGAATGTACCAATCGGTGCTTTACTTTGATTCGGTCTGTAAGGTCTTGCCCTGTTGCCTAATCGTAAAAAAATTGGCGCAGCCATATCTTCGATGGTGATATTGGATATTGTCACGCGATCCAGCGAACCGCCATCCACTATTTCTAGTGCAATTCCAGCAAATCCCTCAGATCGCCCGGAATATCCCGTATCAACCTGAGAAGGTTTTATGATACAATTGGTAATCGTAATATCTTTAAAACCACCGGATGATTCCGTGCCTGCTTTTATGGCATTTGTCCGGCAACGAATAATGCAATCAGAAATCGCAATATTTTGAACAGGCCGTCCAGTGGTACTCTTTAGAGTGATACCATCATCATCCGAATCACCGTAACAACCGGATATTATGACATTCTGCGAACCGTCAATATCAATCAGATCATTGTTTGGACTGCCATGGCTGTAAATGTTAACATCCCGAAACGTAACAAAATCGCAGTTCAGATATTGCTGCATCCACATCGCTGGTTTTTGTAGGGTTATTTTTTCAATTAGAACTTTTTTACAGGAGACGAGGCGGATAAGAAAAGGACGGTTGATATAAAATGGCTGTGTACGATAACGGGTTGTATCGGTATAAATACTTACCAATTCCTCCCATTCCTTTTGCGGAACCAGATTGTCAGCAAAATAGGAGCCCTGTCCGTCTATTGTTCCCCTCCCGGTGATTGTAATATTATGGAGATCTTCTCCCCAAATTAAGGCCCGGGCCACATACCGATCCGATCCGGAGGGATAGCCGGTTTTATTTAGCGGATAATCGTCCACGTTTGTACTTCCCAGAAGGACCGCGCCGAACTCAAGATTTAAACTGATGTGATCCTTTAAATAGATGGTTCCAGATAAATAAGTTCCCGCTGGGAAATAGACGGTACCACCACCTGCTTTATTTGCTGATTGAATGGCAGCTTGAATGGCCTGTGTATCTTTCGTTTTGCCGTCACCTATGGCACCAAACTCTGTAACATTATAAAAAGCAGGTTGGGAAGCGATCGCGGGTGATAAAAGAAAAGATAATGCTATTAAAATCAAAAAAACTATGGTTTTAATTTTTCTTGAGCCTTTGTAGAAATTGATTATATACATAGAACGAATCCTTACGTTTTTCTAAGTAGATAAGATTTCTCCTCAAATTCGGATTTCATCCTTATTTTCGTTCGAAATGACAGTCTTAGATTGTCATTTCGAGTGATTTCCATAGGAAAGAACGAGAAATCTTAAAAAAAATTTTTCGTGTATTTATCCGTGTCACTCCGTGGTTTAAAATAATAAACCGACCTGAGATTCATGATTGACTGTCAATGAAGTCACGGACTGCGTCAGGCTTTGAAGAAAATGTCGTCTTTTCATAATAAGCTATTTTTTCTTATACACTTTTACATAATCTATAATGTAAACATCTGGAAATACGGTATCTTTTAAGCCTTCCATGGTACCTGGAAGTTCCATACTGAGAATCATGTATTCTTCAATATGTGATATGGCATTAGTTAGCTCGTAATACTTATATCCATCCACAAAAAATGCATATTTCTCAGGGGTCCATTCTACTGCGAAAGTATGAAAGCCCTCGCTAACCCCCTCACGTTTACTTTCCAGGGCTCCCACAGTCTGTTGGTTTGGTCCATAGGCCCAGTGGATATTATGTGAAACGATATCTTTCCCCATCTTTTTGAAATGCTCCATGATATCGATCTCTACCCCATATTTTCCAGGATCTTCTCCTTTGGCAATATCAGTGGATTGAATCCAAAATGCGGCCCAGTTTCCCGGAGACTTTTGGAGCTGCGCCCGGCATTCAAAATATCCATACTTTGTCATGAAACGGCCCTGGGTGCCCACAGCACCGACCAGAACAGAATCATCTTTTTTAATAGCTAATAATTCCAGATATCCGTCCTTTACTTTAACCGCTTCGGGAGACACATAGCCTGCCGCGCGAGGCCCGATACCTCTGACTGCCCATTTTTCAGGATCCAGTTTATCGCCATCGAATTGATCTTCCCAAAAAAGTTCGTATCCCAGGCTCTCCGGTGTATATTGGGTCTCCGACATCGGGCCCAATATATTTTTAATGTCATCTTCATCCGTTGTCAAGAGAACTGGTGAACGCCACAAACCACCACTGTTTCCCCAGTCATTTACTTTTACTACTATATGATTGGTCTCTCCATATTTTAAGTGTTTGGATATCTCTGAAAATGATGGCTTACTGGCAAAGCTAATATTTGCTTCTCCAAAAAAACTTACACTTTTACCATTGATAAACAATTCGTAGGCATCGTTTACACCACCAAATTTTAGCCATACATCTTTCCCATTCCAACCCGATGGAACGTCAACGGTTTTTCTGTACCAGGCATAAGCGTCCAAATCCGGGTATCCCTGATCTTCCCACCGTTTTCCCGCATCAATTTTATCCCAGTGTGTGTCATCAAAATTGGGCATATGCCATTTTTCAGACAGACCTGTATTATTTTCATCAGCAGAAAAACGCCAATTTTTGGATAGGTCGATGGTTTCTGGTGAATCGGTTTTTACACATGATGTTGCTAAAGTGAGAATAAAAAGAATGAGGACTAACTTTGTACTCATTTTAATATATTTTGGGAGGGAGTAAGTATTGTTCAAAATATCATTATTAAAATTCTCTGAATGTTTCATTATTTTACCTTTCATTTATTTTATCACCCAATAATCTATTATTTCTGGATTATCCGTCGAAGCCGGATCAGGCGCAGACTGACACGGATTTTCACGGATTAATTTTTTTTTGTTTTTATCTTCCCCGAATTACATTCGGGGTTTCTGGTTCAATTCCTACGGAATTGGAAAATATTATTTTTACTGCCTGTGTCATTTTTAACGCAGAGAAGGATAATAATAAATAATTAATACAAAATACAAAAAGAGTAATAATTGCTTTATTGGATTGATATAAATATTTTATATCTTTTATTTTGTATTTTTTATTAGTCCGCTCTGCGTTTATAAAATATTCTATTTTTACACAACGATTGACGCGTTTAATAAAACATTATTTATTAACCCGGCTCAATTCCTTGATTACAAAATTAGGATATAGTACGTCATGTACTTTTTCAACAATTACATCTTCTGGCAAAATAAACGAGCCTTTAAGGCGGAGATCTTTCGACGATGCTCCGATACGCACCTCGTAATTACCTTTGTCTGCTACCCATGCACTAATTCCGCTCCAGAAGGAAGCCAGGGCACGCGCATCCAATTCAAAAGAAAGTTGCTGGCTTTCGCCAGGCTTCAGCAACCGCGTTTTTGCAAACCCCTTTAGTTCCTGTTCTGGTTTCTCAATCTTAGTTGTAGGAGCTGACAGGTATAATTGAACAACCTCTTTGCCGGCCACGCTCCCGGTATTCTTCACCATTATGGTAACTTTCATTTTTGAGGCGAAGCTGCTGCTGCTCAACTTCAGGTCGGAGTAGTCAAAGGTTGTGTAGGACATCCCAAAACCAAACGCGTAAGCCGTGGGTATATTAAAAGAATCGTAATAACGATAACCAACATAAATTCCCTCTTTGTAGAATGAGTTGATCGGGTCCTCAGCCGGCTCTCCGGGGAAACTACTTGCGGAAGGCACATCATCATACTTTATAGGAAATGAATCAGGTAATTTTCCGGAAGGGTTAACCTTACCTGTTAATATATCAGCAACAACATGTCCACCCTCTTGTCCGGGTTGCCATGCCAAAAGAATGGCGTCAGGATAGTCGCGCCAGCTCGCTGTTTCCCAAACGCCTCCAACATTAAGTACTACGACCACCTTTTTCCCTGCGGCATGATAAACATCACAAACATTGCGTACAAGGTCAAGTTCTATTTGATTTATAGGGAGATATCCATTTTCATAGTTCTCACCGCCGCTTCTGCCCAGTGTAATAACAGCAATATCAGAATCGGATTCATATTTTTCGATATCTGCTTTTGGCAGAGGCTGTTCTTTACTAAAGGCGACTAATCTTTCCTTGAAATGTGGTGGCGCCTGGTCACCGGTTATGTCATTATCAGCACGCATTTTAGGATTATCAAAATAAGGTGGTACAAGATTTTCTCTCTTTGTTCTTTCAATAAAAGCAAGATATGATTTCTCCATCTCCTCCAATACATCAAAACCGGCCGACTTGAGTCCTTCGTTAACAGATATAGCATATTTAATGCTTCTGACGCTTCCGCTACCTGTTCCATAGGCTATCAAATAATATGATATTTTGCCAAATACAGCAACCGTTTTCCCCGTGTTAATTGGTAGAGTATTATTTTTATTCTTAAGCAGCACCATCCCTTCACCCGCTGCCTCTCTGGCTATTTTTGCATGAGCTTCCAAATCTGGCTTTAGAGATGGCCTATATCCCTTCATGCTAGGTGAACTTAGTTTGAGTTTCATGTTGTAAACTAAATTTTCATCAAGTACACTCTCATCAAGAGTTTTATTTCTCAATGCATTGGTTATTTCATCATACTCCCGCATACTACCACTCATAATCATATTAATTCCGGCTCTCACCTGGGCTACAGCATCTCCATAATGCATATCAAAATCGGTCATATAAAGACCATCAAATCCCCATTCTTTCCGTACAATATTTTGCAACATATCTGGAATTTCTGGAGTATAGAAACCATTGAGTTTATTATATGAAGTCATTATGGCTTTAGGATGGCTTTCTCTAACTGCAATTTCAAATCCACGCAAATAAATTTCACGCAAAGCTCTTCGACTGATTACAGCATTATATTTTCTTCTATTAGTCTCCTGGTTGTTTCCTACAAAATGTTTCAGTGTAGCACCTACACCATTGGACTGCAAACCATTAACCATTGAAGCAGCTAATTTTCCTGAAAGCAATGGATCCTCAGAGTAGTACTCGAAATTACGACCGCATTTGGGATTACGATGCAGGTTTAGTGCAGGCATTAGCACCAGATCATAGTCGTACTCAAGAAGCTCATTCCCAAAAGCCTTTCCCACATTCTCAACCAAGGCGGTATTCCATGTAGCGGCCAAACATGTTGATGTTGGAAACGAGGTCGTGTAAGTATACTCTGTGGCTCCTTCAGGAGGAGCATTTTTGTTTATTCCCGATGGTCCATCGGTAAGCGCCGTTGTCTTAATAGAAAGACGAGGTATTAGCATTTTTGAATTTCGGTTGGCAATAGGAACTTCTACATTTTTTTCTGCGGTTTGACTTGCTGAGGGCAAAAATCTTCCATCGCCAACAGTCATACCGACTTTCTCTTCAAGCGTCATCCGCGAGATCAAATCCTTAATTTTTTCTTCCATAGAAATTTTATCATTATTATTGCACGCAAATAATGCTAAGATGGTAACACTTGCCAACAATGCCACAATCAATATCCCGATAACACTTTTAAAATTAAATAAATTCATGACTTCTCCTTTTTAATTGAAATGTACTATCAATAATATTTAATTAAAATATAGTCAAATACAACATGGGTACTCAATAATGCAAGTCTTTTTTAACGCTGAGAACGCTGAGTTCCGCAGAGGAACAAAATAATAAATAAATAATACAAAATACAAAAAGAGTAATAACTACTTTATTGGATTTCTATAAATATTTTGTACCTTTTATTTTGTATTTTTTATTAGATCTCATCGTGTTCTCTGCGCCGCGCCTGCCCCGTAAAACGGGATCTACGACACGGCAGGCAGGATCTCGGCGTTTAAAAAATATTCTATATTTTGCTTCAAATATATATTTCATTTTTTGTATGCAACTTTTGACACATTATTTCTTTAATTACTTTACTTCTATTACCGTATCTTATTTTTGACTTTTCTACCTTTAGGGTAAGAATTATAAATCACAAAATATTTGAATTTGCATTAAACTTATCGGAAACAAACACAGAAAGATATTGATGACCTTATATTAAACTTAATTTTAACTGCAAAGCAGTTAAAAATGATTAACTTCGGGTAAAACCCGAAGACATAATAAACTCCTAACTTCCAAACTGCAAAGCAGTTTAATTATCTTTGTAACATTACTCACTTACAACAAATACTTCTCATCAAACTCTATCTTGAACTCTTTCAATAATCTTTTATACTCATCAATAAACGTTTCAGTTTTATGATGTTTAACCTGGTTCTTAATATATTCTATTAATTTATCTTTATCATGAATCGAATAGGTAAACGCCCCTCAACCTGGGGGAGACCATTCTCTTCGACCCATTGTACCTTTGTCTGTTCGCCAAAAGCGATAAAGGGTACATTTTTTATAATCACCTTAAGTGTACTGGAAAAAACGTTTCCGGATTGCGGGTTGAAATTAAAGGCATGTACTTTTTTCCCACTCTGCTTAGGAGTCCCGGCATCAAACAGCCAGTAGTTGATTGCCGGACCCACATCTACTTTATCCGACTGGATTACCATCAAGGCCCGGCCGCTGCGCAGAAAAAAGTGGTTACGGCCATGAAGATAAGTGAGCGTGTTATAGCGTAATTGGGTCGAATCCGCCGCCATGAATGAATCGATATAATCAAAATGTTTGGGCGATTGTGTATAAGCTAAATCAATGATGCAAAGCAGTACAATAATTGATAGGACTAAAATATTGTTTTTGTGACGCTTCATGTTAAATCTCTTTTCATGAGTGTTGGGTTTATACTAAAATTTGGACATAGAGACTGCTTCTCCCGATAAATCGGGATCGCAGTGACGAAAAGGGCGTCACTGCGAGAAATCCCGACGAGTCGGGATGGGTCACTATTCCCAGATTGACTTCAACTCAAAGACCTCCAGATTCCTGATGAAAATAGTCGGTGTTCTCCCAACACTCCAGAATTGGATACCCTTGTCTTCAGATTCGAGATCTTTTGCCATAACAGAACAAAAGGCACCATAATCGAGAAATGTTTCAATGCTGGTTCGATCAACAAGCACTTCAAGATAGAGAGATTTGCTATTCGGTACGCCTGAGTAGGGAAAACCATTAAACAAATTGCCATTCCCAATATCGTAAATAAGACGATTTCCATGTACGATCATTCCAAATTTTTGAGAGTCGACGGTTTTCAATTCACATTTGATATGGAGTAGTTCCCCTTCAAAACTTTTTAGTTTCTCATTCATATCATCAAGAGGAAGATTTTGCCAGTAGTGCCTTTTCACATGCAGTTTTTCAATTTCTTTAACCGGCTCACAGAATAAGCGTAGACCATTGGCTGTTGTTCGTAAGGAAAATTCGGTTGGAAATAGCATCATCTGATTGAAAGGCATACCAGGAAATTCGATTCTTCCCCAGCCCATCTGGATCCGGCGTCCATCAGAATCTGGTATATTATTATAAGTTTGAGCCGCATAGAGTGAACCCTCGGTATACCAATATTTTCCAGACTCCCATATAAATTTTTTACCGTCAAAATCGCCGATCACATAACTACCAGAGCCACCATACATCACCCATTTGGTGTTGTCCGGATCGCCTTCGACCGCTAACTCAAAAAGTTCCGGGCATTCATAGAATCCTTCCGACCGGCTCTGATAGACCCAATCTTTCAGATTGTCCGATGTATAAATTGAGATCCCGATTTGTTCATAGAGGGCCATCACCCAGTGCCCCCCGGGTTGATACCAGAATATTTTCGGATCACGGTTATAACGGGTATTCCATTTTTCTTCCTGTGCACCGATCACCGGATTTTTTTCATATATCTTCCAGGTTCGGCCACGGTCATTACTATAGGCGATATGTTGCTCCTGGAATGATTTAGATTTTCCATCATCCCAATGTGCGGTATAGGCGGCAACCAGCACTTTTTCATTTCCGGACTGAAATCCGCTGCTATTGTTATGGTCGACAACAGCAGACCCGGAAAAAATCATATATTTTTCCTGTGAATAAAGCGCCTCTCCCAATTCTTCCCAGTGAATCAGATCCGTGCTGATCGCTTGACCCCAGTGCATATTGCCCCACTTGGTACTATAAGGATTGTGTTGATAGAAGAGATGGTATTCATTCTTGTAATAGACGAGCCCATTGGGATCATTATTCCAACCACGACGGGTAGTAAAATGAAATTGGGGACGCAACTTTTCCTTATAAAGACTGTCCTCTCCGGCAATCCTGTCGTCCTGGTAAATGGCTTCTATCCCCATGTGAACCGCATTGTAATCTTTCAGACTAAGATGGATAGTTTGACCTTTGAGAGCCCGCACATCTACAAACACCCAATACTGTGGATCCGTTTCAGCTAATTGAATATCAAATACCCGGAACAACTGATCAGCAGTTTTAATTTGCATTCTCACCATGGGGGCATCGTTGGAAACAGGGAGATTTAGATAGTTCTTTGTTATATTAATTTCTCTGTTATCATCTGCTTTTATACTTCCAGCATTTAAACCTATAATTAAAAAAATTAAAAATAACTTGTTACTGCTCATACAGCTCTCCCACATTAATAATGGCCGTTCGTGAACAACCACTAAACTTTATCTTTACCTCATTTTTATTAAAAAAAGTATTTTTACGATATATCTTGAATAACAATATAGATATTATTTAACGCAGAGTACGCAGAGTTTTTTTTAAATAATTCTAAATTTTAAATTTTGATATATCTGTTTGCCCTTTAAAATTCTTATACCTTTGCAATCTCTGCGCACTCTGCGTTCAAAACCATTCTAATTTTCACCTCAAATATGGCAGAATATTATTCCCACTTTGAACTAATTTCTTCGCAGAGATTAATAAAATCTATAACTCTTTGATCCGGTGTATCGGCTTCGATGTCTGCCGCAACAATATCACAAGGGCCATAGGTGTCAGCGATTTTTTCCAGATCAGTCCTGATCTCTGCAAGCGATTTATTGGCCACATCCATCGGTGTATACATAATTGCCCGGCGTCCCTGGGGAAAGAGTGCTTTTGCCTTTTTTAAATCGGATTCTTGTCCCATATCGATATATCTGATATTATGGATCTTTGCATAAGAATCCAGGTAAGGGTTGGCATTCCAGGCACAATTATGAACACCCACCGTTTTAAAAGCTTCTGCAATACGCAAATCGTGAGGCAACAATAACCGATCATAATGTTCGGCAGAAACCATATTGACCAGACAGTTACTCATCGTAAAAAATCGGACATCCACGCCTGTTTCTCTCTGACGCTGATGCAGATGTTTGGCTGCATCAATCATTGTTGTTGTAACACAATCGAACAGATGATTTACCAACCCGGGATTTATCATCATATCCATAAACAAATCCTGCCCGCGCAAACGTTGGGCATTGTTCAATACACCTTGCCAATTGATAAATCCTTCAACCCGGCCTTCTATTTTTGCAATCCAGTCAACCTGTTTCATTAAAGCCTTAAAATGCGTATTTGTTTTCAGATCCGGCGGCTCCAGCAGGTCGATCTCCTTCTCATTCAAATACTGATGGGCACAATTTGGCCAGTTATCCTTCGCATAGATAATCGGTACACCATAAATGGCCGCAATGCTGCTGGCGCCGTAGGTACCGGTTAACAGATCCAGCGGTTTATCCGGTTCATCGATCCGACCAATTTGCGTATCCGGAAAACGGCGGCGTAATTCTTCACGCATTTGCAAAATCGTTCCACGACGAAAACCCGGATCTGTATGCCAGGGTTCATCAAAATCAATATTCAGATGATGATGATACCATTTGGGGGTGAAACCAATCTCGGGACGAAGGAATGGTTCGTTGCCATTCCCTGGCCGGCGGGTAGCCGGTGCGGCTGGGGCAATATAACTTATCAGATATTTGGATGTTGTAGACACTATACTATCTCCATATTTATGTTAGTGTCATAAATTATAAGAAGTACATTATTTTTTTAACGCAGAGTGCGCAGAGAGGGCTATTAAAAAATACAAAATAAAAGATAAAAAATATATTAATAAATCCTATAAAGTGCTTGTTACACTTTTTGTATTTTGTATTATTTATTTATTATTATCTTCCTCTGCGTTCTCAGCGGCCTCTGCGTTTATTCAATTGCTTTTGTTACACGATGGCGCATTGCCATCAGAATAAAGGGATTTTGTTCAAAAACTGTCATCGTTTGAACAAGCTCGTTTTGCGCTTTGGATAAAAGTTTCTGCCCTTCGGAACCCCCCGCTTTCAATAATTTTAAATATTCAAGATCCTCTAAACCGTCTCGTAAACTTTCAAAGCGAATAGATTTTGCTTAATCGATAGCACAAATGAACTTTTGCTAAAAAATAACCGAAACTGCAACATCCTCTTTAAATGGGTACTTAATCAGGACAATTACTTCGATTTGGATATTTTCAAAGTGCCAACATCTGGAATACCTGGTTGGGTGTACCATGATTCAAGAAATTGTTCTAATGTACCGGGATATCGGGCACGCTTAATATTCATCCAGGTAAGCTGATCACCCACCGCATAGTAAATATAAGTATTGCCAGCAAATTCTATAATCTCCGGATCAGAGGCATTAATACCTTCATCTATATCTTCCGCGCGCAAAACAGGATTGGCAGCGCTTAGCTCCCAATGATGCAAATCTTCTGACCTTGTGACATAAGTCTCAAAAACCCAGCGTGGTGAGCGTCTTTCTATATAAAACACATAATACCAACCATTAACATAATGAATACTCGGGCAGGCAGTATAACGATTTGTTCCGATGATTGAATCGGGAAGTTTTTTCCAATTAGCCAGATCTGATGAATGGGCAAATTTTATCGTAAAAGCCGGATAAGTCTTATCACTTGATTCATAGACCATGACAAATCCATTTTTATCCTTGCAGACGGAAGTATTAAAGATACCTTCCTTTTCCCCCCGGATTACCAAGTTCGACTCCCACTGCTGTAAATCAGCAGATTTGAATTGGGTGACATCCCGCCATTGGCCATCTTCCCAGCGGGATGCAAAGATATGAATCATTCCGTTATGAACGATAATTGAGGCCAAACCATATCCTGTTGCGCACCGGGCCATCTCTTTTCCTGTTTCATAATCTCTAAGGAGCAGATAATAATCAGAGATGCTGCCGCCGCTTGCCGGACGGATGCATTCCATTGTACACAACCGCTCTTCCCAGATAAAAGGAGACACCTCACATAAATCTTTAAGAACTAATTCTTTATCCAGAAGTATGGATGATTGCCTGGGTGATGGTGGTATTAGTTCCCGGAAAGCCCCGACCGGCCAATATGATAAGCGATGGAAGCCGGGTGGCATTTCTTGCTGAAATTGTATATAGGCTTTTACATCCCCGGTTGTCGTATATTGAATATCACCAACCGTTTCTTTATTAACGATAACACCAAACACTTTATAACCCATTAAAATGCAATCTTCGAGATCTACTGATAATAATTTGCCTTCCTGCACACTTTGGATAATTCCGTCAGATGGGGTACCATGGGGTTGAGAAAAATTTAAGGTGATTAGCTTACAGCGACTCAGTCTAACATGTGTAAAGGTATGAAACCCAAAATTACTACCTTTAAGGGCGCACTGAGGACTGACCATGGTACAATTTTCAAATACGACATCCGCTTTATCAGGCATAATCTTATTTTCCACACGCACATAAGCACCGGCGGTATCTCCCCACCAATCCAAAGCCCACAAGGAGCAACGTCTGAAGGTAATCGGTTCATCATACCGCGAAAGACAGTTACCCACCCCGCCGCCAAAAGCCCGGCCAATGCTGATACAATCTTCAACGATAACCGAAAAAGGTTTTACCTGATCGGTCAAATCAAAAAAAATACCGGCATCTCCGCCGGTTACATAGAGATGTCGTAATTTCCAGCGATCCCAGCCAATAGCGGAAAATGTTGAGTCCGTATGCGCTTCCGACCAACCCTGAGAATTACTGCGAATGGGTCCCCACCAGTCATAACTTTTAAAACCCTTTTGTTCCGGATCACCGGCATCAATAACCACCCAACCGGTGGTACCTGAGCCCAGTTTTCCATCAGTATCACCGATGAGTTCGTTATAAGCACCTTTTGCGCCTTTATTGGCCGGAAACAACATCGCCTCAAAATAGGTATCCGGACGGATGATGATACGGTAACCACCGCTTCCATCGGGAATCGCATCGAGAGCTGCCTGGATAGTGACAAAAGCATCCTTCCAGGAAGAGCCGTTCGAATTGTTACCAAGTTTAGAGACAAAAAAGTTTTTTGGTGAAGATGTATCGGTAATTGCTGCAGAAAGATTTAAAAAAAATACAAGGTATATCAGTAAGAAGGAAAAACCAACAGATTTAATTTTCATATTATCCTCTGGTTGTTAACTTTTTTTTATAAAATTTTTGATTTAATAGAATCGCTGTATGTCATTCTTAAAGCATCTTTTTGTTTACGTGTACATTTTCTAATCACGGAAGCAAAATCTATTACCCTTTAAAAAAGGGGGTTAGGGGATGTTTATAAATAACTTAGACTATTTTTATATCCCCCTTAGTCCCCCTTTATCAAGGTCGAAGATCCGCCCACTGGCGGGGGGAGACAGATCCTGTTTATAATTATAGCGGTACAAAAAAGTGATACTGTAACAGCCCCCTCGAAGGGGGAGATAAATTCAACTTATTATGATAATCTATATTAATTACCTGTTCTGGAAGAGAACAACCGGTGATATCACCTGTTTTTGTAGATCCGGGCCTTCATACAGAACCTGAAGTGCTGTTGCACCGCCGCTCTGAAAATAGGTGACTTTAATCGCATGTTTGCCAACCGTTAGAAAAATTTTGCCCTGCTGTTCTTCAACAATATGTTCCTTGTCGTTATTTACAATCAGTTTATTATTGATAAATAATTGACTGCCATCATTCGATTTTGTATAAAAGGTATAGTTACCCTTTGTTTTTATATCAATAAAGCCGTTGAAGACAAGCGCAAAATCATATTTGGGAAATTTTATATTTTCCAAAGCAAACTGATACACCGTGCCACTTTGGACAGGATCTATTGGGGTAAAATCCGGCAGTTGCGTCCAGGCCCCTTCATAGAGTGAATATCGCAAACCGTTTATCTGCGGATCGACAAAATATATATTTACCGATTGGCTGAAACTTGGATGGTATTTTGTTTTATACGCCCGGGCCAGGAGAGTTGTATTCGTTTCGAATACAATTGGATTAGTATAAAGCAGAGCATTCTCCGTTGGTGGAGATCCATCCAAGGTATAGCGTATTTCGGCACTATCAGTTTCTGACAGGATACGGACCGTTACTTTGTCCGGTTTATAAATAAAGGTATCTGCAGGAAAAATCTTTGGATTTGATACATAAGGGGAGTCAATCAATTCAGTCACCTCATTTGAGGAAAAACTATAGTCACCCGATTGCACCTGAAAAACCGCATACCGGCCATCCATCTTCAAAAAGGAAACGTCATTGACAAGATCTGTTGATTGGCCGCTTTCCTTGACCAGATCCGGACGCTTTGCCAATATATAAATCGAAGCGGTTGAATTTACCGGAATGGTTACTTTCAATGTAAATTTATTATCAACCCGTTCCCATTCTGATTTTACCAATCCTTTGATTGTATTCACAGAGGCTTTTACCCAGGACATCCCGGCTGGAATAAAGGGCTTAATGATGATGTGTTCGAAACCGGGAGCATTTTCGTCGGTATTAATCCCGGCCAATCCCTTATAGAACCAGGCATCCACGCTGCCAAACATGACATGATTATTCGAACCACTCTGGTTCCAATGCTCAGAGAGTGTGGTACGGTTATGTATCAAGTCTGCCCAACCGGGATAGTCCGGTTGATTGGCCATCAAATAGGCAATATCCCCCCGGTTTTCACGTAAAAGAAGTTCCATCATATATTTTGTCCCGAGGATCCCTGTGCTCAAATGTCCCTTTCGGGCATATATATCATTAATCAGACTGGATAATACGCCCTGTTTATATTCATCAGGAACAATATTTAAAAAAAGAGGAAAGGTATTCGAAAATTGACTGCCGCCATCATAATATTGATTCTGAACATCAAAAAATCTTTTATGCCAGGCTTGTTTAATATTTTTCGCAAGTGTTTCGTATTTTTTTATGTCATCTTCATGCCCCAATATTTTAGCTGTTTTAGCTACAATTTGGGATGTGTAATAATAATATCCGGTCGAGGTTGACAAAGGATCACCCCGTTTCCACCAACCATCCGTATTTTCACTCAACCAATCACCATATTGATCACTGGGCAGAATATAATTCTCTGCGGTCGATGAAAGATGATCCACATATTTTTTCATCGCGTCGAAATGTTCTGCCAATACGTTTACATCACCATAGTATTGATACAAATACCAGACAATTAAATGATAGCCGCTGCTCCAGGCAGGTGTTCCTACGCCGTCCATGAATGGGCGCGGAGCGATGTAAGGGATATCACCATCGACAGGATTTTGATTCGATTTGATATCATTCAACCACTTTATATAAAATTGATTCATATCGAAGTTGTAAATGGCTTCTTCGGCTGTTACATGCGCATCACCAATCCAGCCAAGGCGCTCATCGCGCTGCGGACAATCGGTTGGAAAACCCATTAAATTGGCACGTTGAGACCATAAAATCGTCTCGTGAATTGTGTTAATGCGCTGATTACTGCATTCAAATTTTCCAACCGGCTCGACTGCTGAATGGACAACGATCCCTTTGATATCATCAGCATTCAGATCTCCCGAATAGCCACTTATTTCAACATAGCGAAAACCATGATAGGTAAATCTAGGCTCATATATTTCAACATTATTACCTTTCAGGATATAAACATCGGTTGCCGCAGCAAGATTGTTGCTTCGGATATCAATCATCCCATCATTTTTCAAATTTTCCGCGTATCGAAGGGTAACCTTTTCATCGCTTTTGCCTTTTATTTGCACGCGAACCCATCCTGAAAAATTCTGGCCCATATCCACAACATACCGTCCTTCTTGCACCTTTGTGATCGAACGAGGCATGATTATCTGAGTAATTTTTATGGGAGGCATTAATTGGGATACCATTTTCCCACCCGGTGCTGCTACTTTCACCGCCTTATCCCATTTGGTATCATCAAAACCGGCATCGTTCCAACCGGGTATCTCTTGATTGGCGTCATATACTTCCCCATCGTAAATACAACTACGGGTAATCGGACCATCCGCGATTTTCCAGCTGGCATCGGAACAAATGATCTCACTGGTACCATCTGAGAAGGTGAGATGCATTTGCAGGATGGCGCGCTTGGCTCCGAACCATTGCATACGCCAGGTCCACCATTTTTTTAAGGGATTGAACCAGCCATTTCCCAGCATGATACCAATAGTATTTTGACCTGTTTTTAACGGGGAGGTAACATCATAGGTATCATAGAGTACGATTTTCCTGTAATTGGTCTTAGCCGGGCTTAGTACTTTGTCACCAATTTTTTGCCCGTTAATGGTCAATTCATAGTAGCCCAATCCGCAAATGTGAACCTTTGCGCTTTCAACCGATTTTGGAATCGTGATTTCTTTTCTTAATAATAGAGATCGTTCATTGTAATGGATAGAATCACCTTCGCTATCAACATTGAGGGCCTGGTTATAATAACCCGCTTCATTGACCGGATCTTTGCTCTTCCCCTCTCCAATCCATTGGGCTTGCCAATCACCCGGATTCAGGATTGCGGTAGTAAATGTTGCCGCGTCGCTGAATAGACCCGGTTTTCCATCCTTATCCCAAACTTGTACTTTCCAAAAGTAAGAATGGTTACTTTTTAATGATTTACCAGCATAGGAGATATGTGCCGTTTTGCCTGACAGAACTTTCCCTGAATCCCACATATCTCCTGTATTTTTTCCTAGTAATTCTGCACGGCTGGCAACCAAAATTTGATGGGCCGTTTGCTTTTGTCCCCTGGTATCTGATTGTACGATCCAGCTAAAGCGCGGTTGTGATTCATCAACCCCGATGGGATTAATACAATTTTCGCATTTAAGATGAGTTACAACCATTGCCCTCTTTTTGGTACAATGAGAAAATATCATAACGATAAGAACTACAATAGCGAATAGAATCAGGAAAAAGCGATCTTTAAAATAAGGTTTCATGTCAGATTACCTCTCCATTTATTAATAAAGGAAATCATTAGTGTCCGGTTAAAAATATAGTCATCATTGAATATGGCCTGAATATCAATTTTTTAGATGTTTTATAAACCTGATAATTTGATTTAAAAAACTCTCCCTAAATCCCTCTCTTGGAAAGAGAGGGACTTATAGAGCCCCTTCTCTTCTCAAGAGAAGGGGTCTGGGGATGAGTTTTTTTGTCATGTGCTGAAGAAAATTACTTATATCCGGATATTCTTAAAAGGAACTAACAAACCGTAGTTCTTCGGCACGATACGTCAACCAGACACCCTTGATTATTGAGTGAATAGCATGGATGCAGGAATTCGCTGTTTTTCCATTCCCGGACCGGAGATGAAAGCCCTTAAATTCAACCCACCCCCTGCCTGAAAATAAGTAATCTTTATCAAATGCTTACCCGGTAAAAGACTGATTTTTCCCCGCTTTTCAATGGAAGCATGCGCACCATCATTATCGACGACAAGAATATCATCAATAAACAGCTGACTGCCATCATTGGAGTTTAGGTAGAATAAATATTCCCCGGACGTATTTATTTCAATTTTGCCTGAAAAAAGAAGAGCAAATTCATTGGCAATCGTGGAAATTTTCTCCAAACCAATATCAAAGACATTTCCGGATTTCAGCGGCCTGAGTGAATTAAATTCGGGAAGCCTGTCCCAGCGACCTTCAAAATAGTCATACATTAGACCATTCTTTTCCGGATCGATAAAAGTGATCATGCTCGTCTTGGTAAAACCGGGTGGATATCCCTTTTTAAAAACTTTCGCCTTGATGGTGCGGTTTTTATATATTTTAAATGGATGTTTATATAATGATGAATGTAAACCCGGCTCATTTCCATCAAGGGTATACCTGATTTCCGCTCCATCGACATCAGTCATCATGCGCACTGTGGCAGCATCCGGTAAAAGAATAAGCGAATCAGCCGGAAAAATACGCGGTTTGGACAACATAGGGGTTTTTATCAGGCTACCCACATTTTCCGATATAAACGAATATTCCCCCGCACCAAGCCGGTAACATATATTCTGACCTTTTAATTCGACGAATGAAACTTCGGGACCCTTAACGGAGACAAGTTTCTGGTTCCTCGCCGGCAAGTAAACAGAGGCGGACGTATTGGCGGGTATTTTTACATCTAATCTTAAATTCTCATTTTTAAGTTCCCAATGGCTTCTGATCTCACCATACAATGAATGATAAGTCGTTGTAGCAAATTTCAGACCGCTCACCGGTTGCGGTTTTATAATAATACGTTTGAATCCGGGATGCTCAGGATCGGGATATATGCCCCCTAAAGCCTGATAAAACCATTGGCAAACGCTTCCAAACATCGGATGGCTATGGGATTCATTACCATGCCAGGTTTCCCAAAGCGTTGTCGCTCCTTTATCAATCGAATATCCAAAACTGGGAAAATCGCGCTGATTCATTAATGTGTAAGCCAGTTCTGCGCGTCCATTCCGGGTCAGGACATCCAGAAGCAGTGGTGTCCCCATCATGCCCGTGTCAAAATGTCCCTTTGTATTTATATCAAGATTTTTAACAAGCGACTGAAACACTCCCGCTACCAGGCTGTCCGGAACCATATCAAATCCAAGCGGAAACACATTCGCGCCCTGACGACCGATGGAATAACTTTTTTTATCCTTATTATAATATTTATTATGAAATCCCTTTTTAGTATAATTAGCCAGCTTCTTGAAAAATTCAGCATCCGTCTTATTATCTAAAACTTTTGCTATTTCTGACATGAGTCGCAGGTCAAAATAAAAATAGGCAGTGCTGACAAATGATGGTGGTATTTCTGTCGGTTGCGGCGGTACCCATTCTCCCAGCATCTGTTCAAGAACAATACCGTCCTCATCAGTTTGATCCTGAAGATACCCAATCCACTGTTTCATTCCTGTATAGTGTTTCTCAAGGATTTGCACATCACCATAATATAGATACATATACCAGGGTATGATGATATAGGCTGAACCCCACGCCGCACCTCCACCGCCATTCTGGAAGGGTACCGTATTGGGAACATATCCGGTTGTTTTATTTTGAGCATCACTAATATCGTTCAGCCACTTGGTATAAAAAGTGGCCATATCCAGGACATAAATCGCGGCCTGGGCAGCAATCTGGCCATCACCGGTATAACCCCGGCGTTCTCTGTGCGGACAGTCGCTGGGTATACCACCATGCATATTACCCAATTGCGTCCAACGGAAATTTTCCAATATTTTATTAAACAAGGTATTGGAACACTTAAATGTCCCGGCGGATTTTACATCTGTGTTTACAACCCGGCCTTCCAGATTATCGATGGTCATGGGAAAAGGAGTGTCTAATACATCGATATAGCGAAAGGCATGCCAGGTGAACCGGGGTTCCCAAACCTCCGGACCACCCCCCTTCAGAATATATGTATCCGTCTGGCCGTAATTAAATCCATATTCTTCAACAAACTTCAGTTTGATTTTTGAACCGCGCGGTCCCTTTATTTTAAGCCTGGCCCACCCGGATATCACCTGTCCCAGGTCATATCGATAGGTTCCCTCTGCCGGTGTTGAAAGTGAAATCGGCTTGATTGTACTGACCACTCTATCCGGCGGAGACATTTGTGCTATTAATTTTCCTTCAGGAGGACGGACCGTAACAGCCTGTTTCCATTGGCTATCGTCAAAATCAGTCGTATTCCAGCCGTTTTGCTCAAGCCGGGCATCATAAATTTCACCATTGTAAAGACCATTATGCAGAATCGGACCACCGCCACTTTTCCATGATTCGTCACTGTTAATCACTTTTATTGATCCATCCAACAATTCTATCTCCAGCTGGGCAATGAAACGCGGTGTATTATAAGAGAGTGGCTCATCTTCCGAACGGTCATTCTGAAAATACCAGCCATTACCCAGGGACACCGCAGCAACATTTTCTCCTGCTTTCAAACTGGAGGTTATATCATAGGTTTCATAAAGTACCCGTGTTGTCATATTGCCGACCCTACTCTCGGTGAACTTCTGTGAGTTCCTTCTATCATAATTTGTATGATTGGGTGAGAGCACATGATCACCGATTTTTTCCCCATTGATATATAATTCATAATATCCCAGGCCGCTGATATAAACACGGGCTTTCTTGACTGGAGCGGAAAGTTGGATACGTTTACGAAAATAGAGCGCCGGATTTATCCCTTCTTCTTTAGAAACCTGGCGCTGTTCATCGCCGGTCCACTTTGCCTGCCAATCTGTAGATGAAAGTCCCATTTCCCATCGGGCCGTCTCACTCCAGGCTGAAAGCTGGTCGTTCTGATCCCATATGCGGACTTTCCAAAAAACCTGCATCCGTGATTCCAGTTTTCGCCCGGAATAAGGGATATGAACAGACTGATCAGAATAAACTTTGCCGCTGTCCCAGGCATCACCGCTGTTATTATTCAGTTTTTCAGGATTAGTGGATACGAGAATTTGATAAGCGACCGGTTGCTGATTTCCTTGATCGGATTTAATTTTCCAGCTCAGACGCGGATTTTGTACATCAATGCCTATCGGATCCTCCAGGTATTCACAACGCAAATCATAAACACTCAAGCCTTCTGCTGAATGAACAGGCATGCTATAAATAACGATGAGAATGAGGGTGATAATAACTTTGGAGATTGATTTCATTTTTTCTTTCTTAGATAGGTTGAATTATTAACCTCGTAGAGGTTTCATTTTTGTAGAAACAAAATCGTAATCCAAAAAGATATAATCCTCGTAGAGGATTCATTATTGCTTATATAAGTACCGATATGTTTTGAGAAATTTAATCAAAAAATTTAAATAAATATTTTTCATTACAATCTCCATTTTTTATAATAAATCTGCCAAAACCACCAATAATGCATCCTCTACGAGGATGGGGTAATGGTTTATGCATGTTATTACAATAATTTATCCTCTACGAGGATAAGATTATAGATTATGTGCCTTTTTAATCGCAACTAATCAAATTATTCCGGCTGGTCATCATTGAAGAATCTTATTATATGGTAGTATCACATCGACACCGTAAAAGATCCCTGGGGGATGACAGAAAAAGTTTTCACATTTCACGTTTGACGTTTCATGTCTGACTTTGTGTCAATCCGTGTCCTTCGTGTGCTTCGTGGTTTATGAATAGATCAGGATAATTAATATTCCACTATCGTTAGATTAACCGGCCCGAAAAGCCCGGCATCAAAACTGGAAGCCGGTGGAACACCCCGCCACCCCCAGAGCCGGAGTTCACCCAAATCATCCCTGAGCCCCATTTCATTGACCATTAAATTGCCAACCCGGATACGGATCCTGTTTTTTCCCGGCTGAACCGCCTTGCTGATGTCAAAATTAAACGGTGGCCATAAGCGTTCACCAACTTTAATATCATTAATCCAGACTTCGGCCATGTGCAGAACCTTTCCAAGATCAATTTTCACGTTAGCGGCCTTTGGGAAGATGTTGAAATGTGTTTCATAATCAACAAATCCGGTAAAATTTCTCAGACCAAAATCCAGCCTTGAGCCTAAGGCGACAGGACCTGGTTCCGGGCAAATAAACGTTGCTGGTTGTGATAATCCATCCTCGTCTGCTTTAATTTTTATAAGCAGAATTTTTGCCCGATTTGGAAGAGAAATCTTTTCATCTCTAGTCATTATCTCTGTATTATCAACCCAGATTTTTGCTTTTTTTGATAATCCGGCAAGCGTAACCTCTTTGGCACCTGGAGGAATATCCATCCGCCACCATACCCGGTTTTTCGTAAAGGCCACTTTTGCCGGCTTTCGCATACCACGAATATCTCTTTGTCTCATATTTTCACTTGCCAGTACCGCATTTTTCCAGGATGTATCGTCAAAATCAATTTTTTGCCAGCCGGAAATTTCAACATTTGACTCCTTCCATGACGGTCCCGTAAGAATATCGAAGCTTGTTCCATTTACCAGTTGAACCATTCCCTGCAAAATCATCGTACCATGTCCGGGGTGATTGGTCGTTTTTACAGCAATAAGATTTTCCCCTTTCCGTAGATCAAAACCGATATCGTGCAGATCCGTATCGGTCAAATTTGATGAATTTGGGCCTGGTTTGACAGGCTTGCCGTTGACCCAAAACCAGATCTGATTATCAGCATTCACATTGACCAGTGCCCCCTCAGGTTTTTCATTCAGGAAAAACTTGTACCGGTAGTACCGGTTGCTTTCCGGATCAGGATTGTAAAACAGAGATGCCCGCCAGGAATCTATGATACGTATCCGACCCAGCATACTCAACCAGTCCCAATGAGAGGCATCATAGTCCTTTGCAAAAAAATCCGGATGATTAATGGTATCTGATGTTATCAGAGATCTTGCCGATGTCAGCTTAATGGATTTCGTTTCCGGATATGAAACCTGCCAGGGACCAGACAATTGTATTTCCTTTTCCTTCTTTCTTTTCTTTTCCTTGATGATGACCGGTTTATCATCAGCATTGAAAACCAGCCAGAAGGCCTGAAAAGCTTCAAAATCAACGGATACAATATTTCTATCTTTAACCACTTTATAAGATACGGGATTTATTACTCCGGTTTCACAATCCCAAATTTCAGCCATCCCCTTTCCATCTCTCAGACCAAGAGTACAGGTTTGTTTTTGCTCCGTATTATTTGCCAACCAGAAAAAATCATTGTTCCCGATTTTGCGGTGTGAAACAATTAACGGCAAATTACCGGAAAGAACCTCGATTTGCGTTTTAATCATTTCCCTGATCTTTCCGGGGAGTAATTTAATTTTATCTCTCTCTATTGCCAGATTCAGAACCGATGGTAAATTAATTAACTGCTCCATTTGATCAACAATAAGAGGATCACTGGCCCCTGTTTCCGGAGAACCCACCGGCAGTTCTCCCAGGAGAATGACAGATCCACCGGATTGAGCAAATTCAAGGATCTTTTGCGCCGTTGATTGTGAAATGATAAACATCGGTGGCAAAACCAGGACAGAAAAATGATGCCCGGCAATGTTCAGGGAAGCGGGGTGTTGGTTGGTTGATTTAGCAATGCTCGCCTTTTTCATGTAAAAACGATCGGCAATCAGATAATCCAACCGGAAAGATGTAAGTACATCCATAACATCGGAGTAAATGCTGTTTATTTCTGTTACCATTTCCGGCCATTTGTTACCATCCGTGCTGGTAAAATATCCTTCGGATAAAGCCCAGACACTTTCCAGAGGATTTATCATAAGAATATCAGCGACTAAGCGCCCCTGGCGGTTAACAAAGGAAGCCCGCCGGGCGAAATCCGTCCATAAATGCATATAACGCCAATAGGGATTTTCAGTGAACCAATCCGCCGGATAAGGTATGGTTTCCAGCTGTCTGTTTAAATTAATACCGTGCGGTACCGTGTGCGTAATGCCCCATGCGGTAACACCATTCAGGGTCATTTTCATTTGCACCGGTGTTTGTTCCCATCCGGCAACGCCCATCAATTCACTCATAAACGGCCGGTCCTCAAATTCGCATACCGATTGAGTTTCTTTGAAGTCATGGACCTGCTGTGATTTCATTTCCAGACAATCATTCCCGGGCATCGTGACAGCCCGTTGGGCACGCATAAAATCCCCCACTGCCCGCGTCTGCAGCATCAGATCTTCTTCCCATAAATTAGAAATATAATACATATTACGTTCTTTCAGCCAATCGCTGAGTCTTCTGAGAAACTGTGTAGAATAAACATCAGAAACCACATCAAACCAGTCATAACGTGCTTTGGCCCATAAACCGGCCGTATCTTTTTCGGTTAACAAGGGCAGCCAGAGCCGGATATCCCTGCTTTTCATTTCCTTATAGCGCTCGGCCAAATAGTCTGACCAGGCCATCTTCCAACCATAGTCACCTTCGTTATCAACAAACACCCCCGGAATTGAAAGCCCCATACACTCACCCAGGTTTTTTACATATGATTCATGGGCAATCGGGATAAAAACATCCATCAAGCCGGGATCAAGATAATTGACTTCTCCACCGTCAACACCGGCATGATGATAAATATTATAAGAATAGATCACCCATTGACCCGACGGTACGGGCCAGGGAGAAGCTTTATCTTCTCCGATTATTTTCAGCGTATTGGCGATGATTCGGTTATCGTCGGCAAGCTGTCCGGCCACGCTGAATTTAGAATTGGGAATCGTAGCCTCTCCGGGGCCAGCTACAATCTGGCGGCTCCATTCCAGTGATTTTGCGGCCAGCTCCGGATGTTTCTCTAACACCCGTCCGGCGGCCTGTCCGCTAGGCCACCAGTATTCATCGCAGTAGCCAAGGGTCATTCCGACTTTTTCCGCCTCAGAGAGTGCTGCTTCAAAACTTTGGAACCAGAGCGGGGAAAGCCACTCCTCCAGGGGCAGCAAAGGATATGGTTTATCGGGTGCACCGCTGTGCCGGGGATGGGCATAGCCGGGATTTAAGCCCTTTTTGGTCATCTCCCTGGCCATCGATGCCGTTAAATCGGCATCAAGAGGGGCATCCCAGAACCAGAAAGTATGCGGTGCATAAAAAAGCGGCGGCTGATTAAAGTTTTGCCGGACCTGTACATCATCATATTTTTTCTGCCATTCACCGGCAATCAGAAGTTCCGTTTGTATCGTTAAAAATATAAACGAAAATCCAACGAAAAATAAAAAGACTACTCTGAAGTTTTTTAGGTTTCGTTTCATTTTAAAGTAAAAAACTAGAGGAGACTGTCAATCATTGCGAACATTTCAGGTGAATAGTTACCGATGTCAAATCCGTATACCAGAATCCCCAGTTTTATCCTCCCTTTTTAAATTATAAAGTTAAAATTAATAATCTGATTTATTCATGATTTTTAGATTTATCATATGGCGACAATTAAGTCTCCCCTTAAAAAAGGGGATTAAGGGGTTGTAAAAATGATTGTTCTACTGCATTTTTTATTCATTTAGATACAATCCCCTTTAGCGCACATCTGTAGCTATTACTTGTATTTAACAATAAATATTTGCTTAGATATTTTACTATCTTTTTCGTTAATAATGTCACGGTTAAAAGCCAATATTTTTCCATTGTGAGATAAAACCAGATTGGAAGGAGGAATTTGACTTCTGATTGTCATTTGGCGATAAGATCCCAGTTCGGGACCTTTACTTAAATCGCATTTAATGACACGATTATCACATATATAAAATATTGATTTCCCACTATAATGCCAATGGACGTCACTTTGCACGTCTGAATGATGATGGGTTACCTGTATGGCCTCTCCCCCCAAAGGTGAAATAAAAAATACCTGAATAATCCCTTCCTTGTCCTTTGCCCGGTAAGCAACCCAACTACCATCGGGTGAGCAGTGAAGGATGCCCAAGCATCCGGGATATTCCGTTTCCGCGGTATAGGTGAGTCGCCGCTGAATGACTCCCTTGGGTGGCATCGGAAACGATGTTTCTGTACCTTCGAGAGGACCATCATTCCCGGGAATATTAATATTTTCCGGAATATCGACGACAAACACCTCCTCGACAGGTGTTCCTGCGGAATTTCTGACAGTACCAAGAAATGCTCTGGCCCGTTGCCAATTCCTTCCCGGTTTCAGATAGCCACGATTGCCAATCCAGCAATCACCGGCGGCGTGATCAATTTCATCCGAACCAGGAACCGGATCGGGTACTACTTTTACCACAATAACGGAGAACCAAATACCATCGTTATTTTCTCCTTCGGAGTCCCGATCAACTTTTACCGGGTGAATAGGCCGGGAAACACCGATTGTGCGAAGATTCCAGCGAGCACCGATACGATCTTCCAGTTCTTTCATAATGGCATCATTATAGGTAAATCCAATCCACTGTCCATCCGCACTCCATTCATGATCATGCGTTCCCCCCCGCAATGCACCTGGTGTAAAAGGCGGTGTCACATCACGGGCATCCATGAATATCGGTTTACCCGGATCTTTTTCATCAATAATCACACCCGTTCTCCGCCATTGTTCATAGGGTCGATCTGCACTGCAATTCAACAATCCATGAATAAAGATTACTTTATTTTCTGTATGACTGAAGCTCGCGGCACCCACCCCAGGACCATACGTTGTGGCATTTTGTATTTGATAAAGCAAAATTGATTCACCCGTCTTTACATTAATCTTCTCTATGGTCCGGCAGCCACCAATACCCCCTGCTTCCGTGCGCGTATCATAAACGAGCCATCGGTCATCAGGGGAAAAATTGTAGCGATTATCCAAATTAAAATTTTTGGACAGGTCATGGGACAATTGAATCTCTCTTTGACTAATTGATTCTTCACAGGCAGGAATGATGAGTGTAGTAATAAACAATAAATAATACCATTTTTTAAGTATACAGGTCATCTTTTTTTTCTTTCGATGTAATGTACAATATTATAACTTTATCCTCCAAATACATTTTGGGCTTTTCCGGGGGCTCTGCACCTTAGACTTGCCTTTATAGGGAATGCACCCACGCTTATCGACCTCGTAACCCCAATGCTGCAGATAATGATTTCTTGGGAGAAACTTATCGCCGGTCTTCTTGAGCTCAAATTGAAGCTGCTTTTCTAATGTCTTCTGCAAACCGGCCTGCTCGGGCCTGTTTACCAGATTTGTCATTTGGTATGGATCAACCTGATTGTCGTACATTAGCCATGGACCATTAATGCTTCGCACGTATGTATATCTTTCCGTTCGTATCCCTCTAAATTCCTTTCCGCTTACATATCCGGCGAAGGGAGACACACTCATGATAAGTGCTGCTCTATCTGGTTCAGGATTCTTGTGAAGAACAAAGGGTGAAAGATCCTCTCCTTCCACCGAATCCGGAGACTCAATTCCGGTAAGTGATAGCAGGGTCGGCAAGATATCAGGCGTGTTAATCGGTGTTTTCACGACCCGTCCCTTGTGACCACTGATCGCAGGATAACGCATGAGAAAAGGAACACGAATAGATTCATCCCAGGGCCGTTGCTTCTCCCAGTGCTTTTGTCCTTGCGACTCGAGCATCTCACCATGATCAGAGGTAAAGATAAAAATCGTGTTCTCTGCTATGTCGGTGTCCTGCAGCGTTTTGAGCAGATCTCCTATACAATGATCAAGCGCCGTGCAATGGCCATAATAGCCCTGCGCTTCTATCCGCGCTTTCTCCCACTTATTCCTAGGTACATTCGGGCGCAACATGATATCGTCAGGACTGTACATATTTTTAAATTTCTCAGGTGCCGTATGATGGGGAAAATGAGGGGGACCATATGAAAGCATCAGTAGGAAGGGTTGTTTACTTTTTGCATGATCACGTATATAGTTTCTGGCATCGGTCGTTTGCGCAAATGCGTCATACCCCTCCCATGTACGGGGCGTTCTATCATCCCCGGCATAGTATGGGGAGTTATTATAGTCGTGCGTACATTCTAACACTTTCCAGTAGTCAAAGCCTTGACGGCGTTCTTTTGGAATATAATTGGAACGTCCGTGCCCGTCCAGATGCCACTTGCCAATATAACCTGTTTTGTAGCCTGCTTTCGTGAATATCTCAGCCATGCATAACTCTTCATCCGGCAGGTAGAGATCGTTCAGGAACATCCCCGTACTCGTCGGATACCGTCCGGTCATAAGCGCTGCACGGTAGGGTGTGCATACAGGACAGACAGAGACCGCGTTTTCAAAATTGATGCTTTCTGATGCCAAAGCATCGAGATTGGGGGTCTTCACGTTGGGATCACCGGCATACCCGGTAGCACAAGCCCGCCACTGATCGGCAAGCACATAGACAATATTGGGTTTACGAAGCCCCTTCTTCCCGGCGAAGCCATTCTTTCCAGCACCGATGAATGTGCTTGCCGTCAATCCCAATGCCGCATGATGAAGAAACTCTCTTCTGCTTATAGATGCCATTGTTTTGTTTCCTCCTGTCGAACGGACTGTATTAAGCCGCACGGATTACCGCCATTTTTCTCTTTATCAAGACTTGCATCCATTGCACCTGAACTGATAAAGTAGGGAATACTGCCACTTACGCGTCGGATTCTCATTAATTTTTTAGTCTATTAAAAAAACTTCAGGTTAGTTATTCAATACTTTATTAACAGTATCCTGAAATTTTTTATCTGAAAGTTTTTCCATGGTCGTTTGGTAACCAATTTCTATTAGCTCCTTCCCTTTGTAAAAATCATAAATATTGAAGGCGCTTGTATCCGGTTCAATGAGAATATCCGGCTTTACGATCTGCATGGTCAAATTGGCCATCTGGTTCTGTACAATAATGAACATATGATACAGAATTTTGCCCATGCCCGGTTTTTCCTTTTTTGAAGCATGTGGGGATTTAAATCTTGTAAGCGTTAAGGGATTTTTCAGAAAATGTTCTATTTTTGCATTCAAAGCCATTTGCTTATCATTCAGTGTTGATAATTTAGGCGTCTCTTCTATATTCTGGACGATATTGGCGTGTTGCTTTGTAAATTGTCTTAAATTTACAGCGATAATTAAATCTGCTCCCATTGTTTTTGTGACATCAACGGGTGTTGGATTTACCAAACCTCCATCTACCAGTTGGTAATTTCGAAAAGGTACAGGCGAAAATATCATTGGAATGGAGATACTCGCTCTTATTGCTTCGCGCAGGCTTCCCTTATCGATGACAACCATTTTACCGGTTTCAATATCAGCGGCAACTGCATTGAAGGGCAGTTTTAAATTCTCCATTCGAACATCTTCAAAAATGCTGCTTAAAAATTCCATCAAATACTTGTCATTTAAAAGGCAGGAGAAAGACAACGTTGGTGAAAATATTTTAGCCATTCTTTTCCAGTCTGTTTGCAGGGCAATGTCTTCGATTTTATTAATTGACATTCCCATTGCATACCCGCCGCCAATCAAAGCACCTATACTACAACCGGTTAAGTAATCTATTTTTATGTTTAATTCTTCCAGTGCTTTCAGAACACCGATATGCGTTAATCCTCTTGCAGCGCCACTGCCTAATGTTAGCCCTATTTTCATATCTTTATCCTTAACACAAATGATTCTTTCTTATTTCTATGCCCTTCAAAGCGGTGACAGGCATAACCGGCGCTGTCATTCATGTCACTTAACTTGATAAACAAATTAAACTTGGAACAGTGTTCAAAACTTAGAAATTATACCAGATCGGCAGCATCCGCGTTAATACCATTATTATGTGCATGCTTGCTTCCTGGAATATTGAAATCTTATACGATAGTACCGAAAAGCGTACCGATGGCTGCGGTCAATCCCATAGCCAGCGCTCCCCAGAAAGTGACACGAGTAGCACCAACTGCTACTTTTGCGCCGCCTGCCTTCGCAGCCAAACCTCCTAGCAGTGCTAGGAATATAAGTGAACTTCCGGATACGATGACAACCAGGTTAGACAAAGTGACGATTACAGCAAGTGAAAGTGGCATCGCTGCCCCCATGGCAAATGTGCCGGCTGACGCAAATGCCGCTTGTAGCGGCCGCGCGCTGTGAGTTTCCGACATGCCCAATTCGTCACGCGCATGGGCACCTAGTGCGTCATGGGCCATTAGTTGCTCGGCAACCTGATTTGCGAGTGAGGTGTCGAGACCTCTTTCTTCATAGATTCTTGCAAGTTCTTTGCGCTCGAATGCTTCATCCGTTTCAAGTTCGTTCTGTTCACGCTTGAGATCGGCTTTTTCGGTATCCGCCTGAGAGCTAACTGAGACGTATTCCCCGGCTGCCATCGACATCGCACCCGCAACCAGACCTGCGATCCCTGCAATTAGGATGTCATTTCGCGCTGCCTGAGCGGCAGCGACGCCGACGATAAGGCTTGCCGTTGAAACGATGCCATCGTTTGCACCCAGGACCGCGGCACGCAGCCAACCGATACGTTCGCTGTAATGTCGTTCAGAATGGTGTTTAGACATTTTTATTGATTTTCTCCTTTCATGTGAGCTGACCTCGGCTCGCTAGTAGAACATAACGTTTAAGCTCATGGGCAGTAAAATAAAGCGCAGCGTAATTTACTTTTAGCCGATGATTGATATAAGATATAAAAGGATAAGGTCCGTCAAAATACTTTTCGACCCATACTATATTTCTTTACTGGATATTTATCATATTATTGTCTTCAACCTTTTGAACACATCGGCAAAAACCATGAAATATTGCACATATACCACCAAATATCGAAAATAATCCCCAGAACAAAGGTCTCAAAAATATGTAAAATAATGTTGGTTCACAACGTGGTAATAAATACAATCCCCATGTTACAAGTATACAACCAACAATGACTAAAGTATGACCAAAGATTAAGGTGGCATTTTTCCCTGGTTTTATCCCAATGTAGATGAGCGAACATCCAATAAATAAAGGAATGATACCCTTATAACTTTGTGCAGCAATAATAAAAAAGAGAGCGAGAACAATTAAAAGAACGCCAAGAATGAATGAAATCGGTTTTTTAATTTTCAATTAACCTCCTATTATAACATTAGTACTCATAGAATATATAATTTTTACTCATCGATCTTACTTCTTTTCTATTCGAATCCAGAGCAAGGAACGCTATAAGCAATAAAAATTGATTGAAGGTCATTTAGCATCACTGATAGGATTGAGGAAAACTTCCGCAAAACGCTGTCCGAGTTTTTTCATACCTTCGTAGTTATAGTGGCCGTTTTCCATTTTCGGATAGAAGTTTACCGACGTCGGTTCCTGGCTTTGTGGGATAAGAGTGACGTTTGGGACGATTTGTTAGCTGCTAAGTAACTTTCAAGAAAATATAATGTCTGATCCGATTTTTTAACCAAAAGGATGCCTAATGTACCAAAACTAATTTCCAGTATTAAGTAAATGATTAATATCCAATGAGGTATACCGTCTATAATAATACTCAAAATCCTATGAAATATTATTTAGCGGCTAATGATTCCACTAAATGCTAGTTATGTACACTAATCATTGAATAAGATTTTTTGCATTTTTTTAACATCAACCTTACGGACATCTATTTGATCACGATGTGCTAATGCAGCGCCAACACCGGCACCCGAACCGACAGCCATAGCAATTTGCTGAACCCTGTAGGAACTATGGGCTTCATGGCTACCGCTGATACATCTCCCGGCTGTCAGAAGCCCTGAAAATTTCCTGGGGATTAAACATTCATAGGGTATATCATAGGGGGCGGGTTTAGGATCACGGCCAAAAGGGTCTTCTTCACTCACACCCATTACTTGTCCCACACCCGTCGGATTGTGAATGTCCAGAATAAAATGTGCATCTTTTACAACTGCTGAATCCCATTTTCTACCGGAGAGTAAATCATTTGCTACCAGATATTCTTCCCCTAAAATTCGGCGGGTTTCACGCACCCCAACAATCGAAGGCATCCCATTGATATATGCGTTTTCAAATCCAGGAGCATATTTTTTTAGAAACTCAATCACCTTTTTAGCCTGTCTGCGTCCCTCTAATTCCGCATAGGTTAAATCTTTAATTTTCGTTCCATCAACACCATTTATTTGTGTGGCATTTATGACCCGCTCATTCTTTCGAATGGATGGATAAGTACGAACTTTTCCCACTGTAGGGGGTAGCTCACCTTTATCATATAACTCTTTACATACCTGGTCCCAATTTCGGCCATCTGCAAATCGATAATTACTTCTCCCGCCTTTTGCCTCCATGCTTTCCTCATGGATCACACCTCCGACTCTGAATTGAATCGTCATAGGTTGAAGAAGGCCATCCGCTTCCCATAATGGTCCCGCATCTCGCCCTTTTTCATACTCTGCACCTGCCAGAAAAGCAATGTCACCATCGTTAGATCCTATACACAATTTAATTTTATTCATTATCTTCCTTTTTTAAATGTATCGGCAATAATAACCGGTTGAAAAACTAAACGACACATTCCTTGAAAAAATAATTACACCAAACCAAAATCAATGAAAGGGGGCCTGTTTTTCAATCCGCGTTTATTATTTTGTTATGTTTAGTCAAATACTAGCTTCATTTTAATAATTTAAAACTAAGCCTACTCCAACTTCCTCAATATTGGCTACCGCTGATAATTGTATTTTTGATTTTAAATCTGTACAATGACATGCATGTATATTTTTTAAGTCAAGGTTTTTTATATATTCTAAAGTACCTGACATTTGTTTCTTTGATGGATTCTGAAGATGTAATCCTCCGATAATATCACATATTTTTTCTTCAGAACAAACTTCTTTTGCATATTCAATAATATTACATATTCCACTGTGTGAACAACCTGTTATTACGACTAAACCATTATCTGATTTATAAACTATTGCTGAATCTTCTGGAATCTTATCTTCTTCATTTTCTCCTTCTTTTACACCTAATCCCATATTCCTTTCAAAGTTATTTTTCCTTGGTATTTCACCAAGATAGACTATACTTTTTGTAATCCATTGAGGTCTTTTTTTAAGACTTAGCTCAAAGTGTTTCTTCAATTTATTTTCTGAAATATTTGATCCAATCTCTGGAATTCCTGAATAGGCAATACTTGAAAATGTTTTTGGATGACCAATAATCGTTGGAGTTTTGTGCTGAATTTGTTCAATTTTTAATTCAGTGTAATATTTTAATAATGATTCCAACCCCCAGGTATGATCAAGATGTCCATGTGAAATAGCAATAAAATCTATCTGAGACAACGAAATATTCATTTTTTGAGCATTTCGTATGAAGACATCTGAATAGCCAACATCAAAAAGTACATTTACTTCATTATCATTAATATGAATACTTAAACCGGGTTCTGCTAAAAAATAACGGTCGATTAAAGTATTATTGTCTACGAGTACAGTTAATTTCAATGACTTCTCTCTTTATATTATAATTGTTTAAATATTATGGCTATCAAAAACATAACACGGGTGTTAAGCAGCGCCTGGCAAAGCCAACCTCCACCCCAGAAGCTTTTCGTGAATCATCGCCGCAGCCCGGCGTTCGTTTGAACACCAAGTTATGCGATTTTATTTAATTTTACGATCATAGAACACACCCCTAAAAAAATGATAAAAACCAAGATGACCAGAACAAGCGAAATACTCTTCATGATTGAGCCTCCGAATCGGTAAAGCTGATGTTATTCACCATCGATAAGCAAGGTAATCAGGGTCTTCTCATCACGTTGACCTGCCGAGAGTATCATGGTCTGTTTTCCTTTAACCATGACGAGTTGGGACAGGACACCGTGGTTAGTCGCTGTCTTCACGCTCCAGCCTTTTGCGGCAAATTCCGATTTATAAAAATTCGCTATTTTTTCAGGGGATGCGACAGCCTCCATTTCGGCTGAGCCCTTTTTTCCCGTAAACGACGATCGTTTAATTATGGTGCCTTCATATAAGGGAATTTCCCCTTCCACGAATGATTTTTCCTCCTGGATGAAAGATGCTTTTTGGGGTTCGGCTTCGGCCTTTTGCCCTGCAGCCTGCGGATCCCGACCCCAAGCCGCTGGGTTGGAGCCGGCCGTTTCGGGTTGTTCGATGCGTACATCGACCATTCCTTGCATCACATCAATGCTGACGATATCGACTTTCTGCTCTCGGGAAAATTCCCATTTTTTAGTCGCGCCGCTGGCCAGTTTGAAATCGATCGTTTTAAGGTACTGTCTTTGATATACTGAGGTACCATCCTCCATTTCCTTTATAACAGTTGCATAAATGGACAGTGTGCCACTCGACCCCTTGCCGTCTGTGGCCACATCCGTCAGTTGGACCAGAGACTTTTTCTTAGGGTTGATCTCGGTTTCACGACCGGAAGGGCCTTTGAGTTCAAAACGCGTCAGCACTATCCCTGTGGGCGATTCAATCAGTTCGGCCTTGATACCAATCATACCTTTTTGGACACGCACAACGATATAGTCGGCTTCAGTCGGCGCTTCTTTGTGGGTGATTCTTAAATTACGCTGATTAGGCGTCAAACTAAAGGTGTTTATGGAAGGATCTTTGATGGGTTGACCATCCTTGAATGCGACGGATGTCAGTATTCCTTTTTGATTGGATACGTTACGGACAGTGATTTTAATTTCAGCATCCGTTTCAGGCTTGATCCGTACGATCTGATTATCTCTAAGGACCTTTTCAAACGGCGGTTTCATCACCGGCGCACTAGAGGCTTTGGCAGCCCATTTAGTAGTTTGGGAAAAAACGGGAAGAGCTGTGAAAAGAAACAAAAACATTAGTTTTAATTTTCTCATAATTCACCTCTTTTTTAATTTAATTGCCTAACATTTCGTATACTTCCTTAGCGCCGAAATTGCCTACAGCACCTTTCAGGCTGTGGGTTTCTCTCTCAAGGATACCGGCATCGTTTCCTGTAATTCCTTCCTTGATCCTGGCTATATGATCTGAACAGCTTTCTATGAACATGCCGGTGATTTCCCGGAAAAGATCTTCATCACCTGAAACTGTCTCCATGGCACTGGACAGGTCAAAAGTCTTTGGAGAAAAGGTTTTTGAGTCTTGTAAGGACTGTGGCTGTTTTCGTTCTTTTTCACTCTACGATTTATGGGCAACTTTATTGATGACACTATAAAGCACCTCCGACTTGATGGGTTTGGAGATATAATCATCCATACCCGCCTCAAGGCATTTTTCCCGATCACCCTTCATGACATGGGCCGTCATGGCGACGATAGGAACCCTTTGGATTTTGGATTGCCTGTTGCCTATTGTTGACTTGTCCGCCTCTGGCGGATTGGTGGTTGGTGTTTGTTTTGCCTGACTTCCGTCTTCCAATTTTCTTATTTCCCTCGTGGCTTCATACCCGTCCATTTCCGGCATCTGGATATCCATGAGAATCAGATCGAAATCTCCCTTTTTAAACGCCTCAACAGTCTCTATCCCGTTTGATGCCAGGGTAACCCGGTGTCCTCTTGTCTCCAAAAGCCTTACAGCCAGGGTCTGGTTTATCAAGTTGTCCTCAGCCAGCAGGATATTGAAACTTTCCCGCGTTTCATAAACTTTGTGACGAGTGATGACCGCCGGCGTTTCTTCTGAGGAAAGCCCCATGGTCATCACGATGGCGTCAAACAGATCCGATTGCTTTATGGGTTTGGGCAGATACCCTGAAATGCCGACCTCTTTGCAGCGATCGGAGTCGCCCCTCTGCCCTATGGAAGAAAGCATGATAATTTTTACATCTTTTCCCGAAGGAGCGTCCTTGATTATTTTGGCTACATCAAAGCCATCCATTTCCGGCATCTGCATATCCAATAAAATCAATCGATACGGCGTTCCTGAAGCAGAGGCCTCGTTGAAACGATCAAGCGCTTCCTTACCATTGGCTGCAATAGTTGGAACAAGACCCCAGGATGTTATCATTTCCTGGAGCAGAATACGGTTGGTGTAATTGTCGTCCACAATGAGAACCGGCATTCCCGAAAGATCCAGCGGTTTGGGACACGTAAAACTGATGTCCTTCAAGCGGCTTAGTTCAAACCGGATAGTAAAATGGAAAATGCTGCCGGGACCCCCCTTAGATTGACGATTGTTAAGATTTTTACTGCCTGCCGAAGCCTCGGCGCAGGCAGGGATATTGGAATCCTCCTCCAATCGAAGCCTGTTCGGGCTCTCCACGTATATCTCTCCACCCATCATTTCAACAAACTGTCTGGTTATTGATAGCCCCAAGCCCGTGCCGCCGTACTTTCTCACGGTTGAACCATCCACCTGTTCGAAACTTTTGAAAATTGAATCCAATTTGTCTTTAGGAATCCCGATGCCGGTGTCCGCTACCATGAAATGGAGATTCACCGAATCGTCCGTTTCGGATTCCATTTCAACCCGGATCACAATTTCGCCTTCCTCGGTAAATTTAAGAGAATTCCCCGCTATATTGACGATAATCTGGCGCAGCCTACCCGGGTCGCCGATTAAAGCGGTGGGAACATCCGGTCGGATGTGGCAGGCCAACTCCAAACCCTTTTCCTGGGCCTTCAACGCCAGGGTGTCGGTCGCATTTTCAAGTGTAACGCGCAGATTAAAATCGATCGCTTCCAGCTCCATTTTCCCGGCTTCAATTTTGGAAAAATCCAGGATGTCATTGATCAGTGCCAGGAGCGAATCTGCTGACATCTTCGCCATTTCCAGATATTTCCGCTGATCTAGGGTCAGATCGGTGTCCAGGACCAGGTCCGTCATGCCGATGATACCGTTCATGGGCGTGCGAATCTCGTGGCTCATGTTGGCAAGGAACTCACTCTTAGCGACATTAGCAGCCTCCGCAATCTCTTTAGCCTCCTTTACTTCCTCCTCTTTCTGCTTGCGATCTGTGATATCACGAACCACGGAAATCAGATCGCCTTGATCCAACCCGTTCGCTGAAATTTCCAGGGGAAATAGCGTTCCATTCTTTTTTTTGCCGGTCACCTCGCCACGCCATTTGCCTTGCTGCTCTAATTCAGGCAATAGGACATTTTCAAGTCTATGGAGTTCTTTTTCATCGTAAAGTATTTTCCAGTTTTTATTTAAAAGTTCGTTAGGGTGGTTGTATCCATATATTTTCGCATAAGCGGCATTCGCATAGATGCACTTTTCATCATGACTAAAAATCGCCAAACCATCCATTGCAACTTCCATGGCCTTAGATTTTCTGTGCAATTCCTCCTTTGCCTGCATGATTTCGGTAACATCTATGAAGAAGCCCACGATGCACATCCGCCCATTTATGATGGTATTAGCACCAACGATGTCAGCATAGAAAACTGTACCATCTTTCCGCAGGCACGGAATCGAGCGAGATATCGGCTGTTCACCTTGTTTCTGAGACTTGATATCCGTCATCAGATAATCCAGCGAGTCCTTTGGGTGTATGCTCGCTATACCCAACTGCAGCAATTCTACTTTTAAATATCCGAGCATTTGACAAAAGGATGGATTAGCATCTAGAAACAGTCCAGTTTCAATATCGGTAATGAGAATACCCAGAGTGCTTTTCTCAAAAAGCACCCTGTACTTTTCTTCGTTCTCACGTAGTTTCTCTTCCGTCCGCTTGCGCTCGGCAATCTCTTTATTAAGTTCACCTACCGATATTGTAGTCTTCTTCAAATCCCCTGTCATTTTGTCAAAGGCCCTTGAGAGTTGGCCGATTTCGTCTCTCGAGTCAGTGCCTACTTGATAATCCAGATTACCCCGGCCTATTATCTCAGTTCCTTCATGAAGTTTTCGAACAGGCCCTGTTATAAATCTTGAAATATAAATGCCTATCAACCATGCCGCCAATGGGACAGAAAACATTATAATAAGAAAGGTGACCTTCATTTGATTTAGAGGGGCAAGGGACTCAGATTTATCAATCTCTACAAGAATCCCCCATTGCATCTCAGGGATATGGTCATGGACACCAAGAACCTCAATGCCTCTATAATCCGTATATACAAAAGCTTCATGCTCATGCGTTTTTTTGCCGAATTTTCTGAGATCTTCTAAACATTTTCTTGCGTTTTCAGTATCAACTTTCAGTTTAAGGAAGGTATCATTTATGAAACGGGAAGCGGTTATCATATAGCCATGTCTGTTTAGCACATAGATCTCCCCGGTTTTGCCCAGCCCGGTCCTGCGGGCAGTTATTTCATCTAACTTGCTTAAGTTAATCCTGCCAACAGCTACACCCAGAAGGGCCTTTGTTTCTCTGTCTTTAATCGGAGCAGAAACAGCAATCGATTTCTGCCCCGTTGTTTTGGAAAGATAGGCATCTTTAACGTACGGTCCTGATTTTGCTCCCAAAAAATAGGCATCAGTGGACTTGTCCAGCCCGATTTTGCTTCTATCGCTGGAGGCAACAGTTTTTCCCTTTGCATTGAGAACAAAAACCTCATCTATATATTTACTGACCTTTTCTGTGCTCTCCAACCTCCTTTCAGCCATATCAAATTTATCCATGTAATCCGGATCCTGTTGGTTTGTACGCAAAAAATTCTCAAGAACTATACTTTGGGATAACTGTATTATCTCCTCTTTTTGCATATTCAGGAATGTCTCTATATGGAGTGTTCTTGATTCGGCAGTTGCCTCTAAATGCCTGAATATCTCGTTTTTCAGGTTGATTTCCGATATTTTGTATAAGGCGAAACCCCCAATAGCTGTAAGCCCAAAACCCGTTACAAGAAAAGAAACGCTTATTTTATTGGCTATCTTCATTTTCTTCTCCCGCCATTTCCGTCACATCGAGATTGCTACCCTAATCGAGTCAAAGCTTGATTAGGAGATATCTGGTGACAGGTTAAAGGTATACGGTTCTTCTCCAATTTAGTTGGAGAAGAGGTCCTACAGAGAACGCAAAGGACTTGTGTTTTGAAGTTATTTTTAATTAAGTTATTTTGATGGGCAGGGCTTCTCGAATCGGCCGCCAATTTCCAAATACTATTCGGGCCTCATCTTCAAGCATCTTGCCTTCACTACCTATTATCCTCTCCTTTACTATATCAAGATACTTGTAAACTTGCCTTTCCTGCTCATTGGTTGCCTTAATAGTACGGTTGATTTCTGATTGTGAATTCAAAAGTACCACATCCTTCATGTTAAGGTTCATTTTCATAATAGAAATATTCGATTGAAGGGCTGTGTTTGATACAACTAAAGGATGATTATGAATTATGTGGGTCAAATTGGAAACGGTATGGATACCATAAAAAACATACAGCCCAAAAAGTACAAATATCAGAACCAATATACTAAAAGCCAATATCAACCTTTGTATAATGTTGATCTGTTTTGGTTTATCCATCACGCGATCCCTTCAATGAATAATTTTCGGCTAAAATAAAAAAAATATACACCTTGTATGGCAATGTTTGAAACAACAATACTTGCATTATGCTTTAATTACACCAGATTTGACAATGCTAATGGTATTCATCACCTATGTATATTGCTTATCCAGCCATATAACGTTGCCAGTAAGCGGTCCGGCGCAGCCGGATCCGCTTAAGTGGCTTTGTTAGCATGTGCCATTAAAATACTAAATGTCAAATAACGTGTTTAACTTATTCAATACCTCTGCTGTGATCTTTTCAGGAAGGGTACAAATATACTCGGCTTTTCTTGAACGCCAATCTAAATTTTTGACTTGATCAGATAGTGCCACACCGCTAACTTTTAAACTTTTTGGTAATAGAACCTCAAAGGGATAACCTTTAATCTGATTTGTTATTGGACATAATATTGACAGACCAACTTTACTATTATATGAAGAAGGGGAAAGAACTAAGGCGGGACGACGTCCTGATTGTTCGTGGCCAGATTGTGGCTTGAGTGATATCCAAATAACATCTCCTCTATCGGGAATATATGATTTTCCTTTTACCATATCTCATTTCCAATAGCATTTCCACTGTCAAATTCTCTATGAAGATTATCCTTATTTATTTTACCAAGTAGTTCTTTAAGAGAATACTCTTTTTCTTTAAGGGGCTTGGCAACAAGTTTTCCTTCGATAAGGCTTAAGTTAACAAAAGAACCATTCTTAAGATTGGTCTCTTTAGCAAAAGATATAGGAATTCGTAATGCTAAACTATTACCCCATTTTTGAATTTTAGTTCTCATATCATTTCGCCATTGTTTATACAATGATGATACAAATATAATTTTAGATATTCAATACAAAATATCGAAAATATAAAAAGTACATGCTAACGCTTGGCATAAGCGGCACCTGTAAAATGCTTTGTTGACCAACGAGCTTTACGTGAACTCAGCGCTCGAGCCAAGCGTCCGCTTGAGTGAATTGATGTGGCGATAAATATTAAAAACAATTGTTCTTTTATTTGAATCTATATATTAGTTTTCCAGCAAAAAAAACCTGAGAAATCAAGATTTATAGGTGTATAATTATCTACTATATCCATAGTCCATTTATTACCATTTTCATCTTCCAGGTTATTTGTTTCAAAATTTCTGTTGCCAAACTCAACACCAATATCGAAATTATTATAAATATTATAGAAAAATTCAGACATTATACAAAATCCATATCCTGAAGCAGTATAAATTATATCTTCTTCATACGGATATTTTAAAGTCGTTTTACCAAAACCATAAATTAAACCGGGTTATTAAATAATTTTTATATACTTTGCTCAAATATAATCAATATGATATCCATTGCAATATACTTTATAGAATTTTATCAGTAATTGAGGTGTGGTAATACTATCGTGAAGTGAGAATTATTAGAGTCTTTTAATTAGTTTGATATTATTTGTGATTCAGGAAGTTCAATTCCTGTTTCTTTGGCTAATTGAAGAATAGTATATATTATCTTTGCCTCGATATCTGCTTTCCAGGTACCGGGCAAGTCGTATACGATCTGTGATGTTACCCCCTCATAACCGCCTTCACGCAATACACGCACGGAGGGAATATAGCCCATGACATCATTACAATAACCCATCACAAAGGCATTTTGTCCAAATAATCGTTTCAAAGTAATCGCATAATCAACCACAACTTCTCCACCTAATGCAAAAATGGACTGATTTCCCAATTTCCAGATCTGAATCGGATAGGGATAGGAGGTTGGTAATGATTCTCCTTTATTTAACTTTTTCAGTATTTTTTGTACCCATTTTTGTTTATAATTTACAGTAGAATCTGCTGCTATTTTTTCCAGCGTTTGTTGGGTGGGAGGTTCACTAAAGGCAAGGTCAACTTCTGTATAACCTGTCCTCAGATCAGAGACAAGAGACTCGCACTCATCATGAATGACCCGCTCAACCGCTGCCGCCAATTCCTGGCCATATTGGCGGGCAAGGTTTAATGATCGACGGGGGAGTGGGTTTTGATCGGCACCACAGCCCTGGAAGAAAAGAGCGGTTGTACCCGGAAACTTATCTTCTAAAGCCAATTGAGCAAAACCCGGATAATCTCCCGACCATTGATAAGAATTTAAAACGGTCGGATGACAGGCGTAACCAAAGACTGTAGCCAATAAACTCCCATTTCTTCGACGCACCTGCAAAACCGGTACGGCAAAATCATTCGGGCCATTAAGGTCTGATTGCTCCGATAATGTTTTGGCGTTGTTGTTTCGCCGGTTGACTTGAAAACGGACAACACCATTAGCGGTAGAAAGTTCAGCAGTGGTCATATTTTCAAACGCTTGACCGATAACACGAACAATATCGTTTTCCAATTGACCGGAATAGGTTTCAATTCGCTCAATATGTTCATTGGTCAAAGGATAAATGATATAAAGACCTTCCCTTACGACCGGACCGGTGTGGGTATGTGTACTGCTGAGTATGATTTGTGATCTTTCAAGTCCATATTCTTTCGCGCATCTGGTGGTGATATAATCAGAAATGTTTTTGGTAAATCCTAAAATATCGGTAGTTACCAATACCGCGCGGTTTCCTTTCCGATCCTGAAGAGCCATGGCTTTGGCCCAGAGCTGATGCAAAGTCCCTTCCGCGGCATGATCGCGGGCTGCATATCCGGCCAGCCATAATGTGTCAGTGGGTGTTATGTCCACACGGGCCACCCCCACCTGCCACATGGTATCCTGTGAAAAAAGCGGAAAACTATTATATAATAGTATTAAAATCAGAATAAGCAATCTGTATTTAAAATTGAACTTTTTCATTGGTCTTTTCCTAAAATAATATATGAAGGCGCGGCGCACTGTGCCCCTATGTGTTCCACACATCCCTGTTCCCCACCTCCGAGACGCATCGCAATGCGCCTCTGCCCACCAATGTTGAACACCTTCGGTGTTCTTATTATTGCGTTTTTATTTTATCTCTACCGATGTTTAATCCCTTTGGGATTCTTTAATTATGGTTATATAGCCGCAAAATCAATCGTGATTAGAACAAAGAAAAAGATCTTTACAGGATGACAATACAAATCATTTTCGATTCCCAGTTCCTAATTCCAAATTCCTAATATCCCTATACCTTATACCCTTATACCCTTATACCCTTATACCCTTACACCTTATACCCTTATACCCTTATACCTTATACCCTATTCCCTATACTCAAAAAGGCGCATCGCAATGCGCCTCTACACTTTACGTATTATATCCGATGCATGTTTTTGGATCCTGCTAATCGCTTCGGCAATATCATCCATATCTTGTTTTGAGCCCAATAATAAACTCTGAAAAAGCCATATGGCCTCCTCACACAATTGATCATTGGCCGGACAATGATTTTCAGACATATAATGATCGATATCTAATTCTTCTTTTGAATATATTGCCTGAAATGCCCTGGAAGAAAGTGCATCCTTTAAATAGGGCATTTTATTTAATGGTGTGTACCCGCCGGAACATGGCACACCTTCCGCCTGAAGAGCATCCAGGAATTTTTTTCGCGGCAGATCTTGAAAATGTTCTTTTTTATACCGGAACGGAAAAAGATGATAGGTCGCCCGTGTAACATCTTCATATAACCGATAGGGAATAATACCGGGTATATTTTGTATCTGTGATTTTAAATAATTCGCCGTCTTATTTCGTTTTTCGGTTTGATCTTCCAGACGTCTCAGCTGGGCCAGTCCAATGGCTGCCTGGTATTCGCTTGCCCGGCACTTGGTCCCCAGTATCACATATTCCCCGGAGACATCTCCAACCATGCTTCCATAGGGCCGGCCAAAATTATGAAATGAAAATGCCCGGTCCATAAAAGATTCATCATCGCTAACAATAGCACCACCTTCCCCAAGGGGAAGGTTCTTGGAAGTTTGAAAGCTAAAACATCCGGCATCACCAATGGTACCAACCTTTTTACCCTTTATTTCCGCTAAATGAGCCTGACAGGCATCCTCGAGGACAATCAAATGATGTTTCCTGGCAATAGCCATTATACGCCCCATATCTGCAGGTAAACCAAGAATATGCACAGGGATGATAGCTCGTGTTTTCGAAGTGATTTTGTCCTCTAATTTATCCGGATCGATTTGGAACGTCTCCGGATCCACATCCACAAAAACGGGCATGGCGTTACATAACAGGATAGCATCAATCGTTGCAATAAAGGTATAAGGTGTTGTAAGAACCTCATCTCCTGCTCCGATACCCAACATTTTTAAGGCGGTGATGAGTGCATGCGTACCATTTGAAGTGGCAAGACACCTTTTGGCACCTAGCGCCTTGGCCCATTTTTCTTCAAATTCGGCAACGACTTTTCCACGGGACCATACACCGCTGCGCAGTACTTGAATAATAAGCGCTTCATCAGCCTCCGGATCCCACAACGGCCATTCCGGCCAGTTTTTCTTATGAATGGGTGATCCACCCAAAACCGCCGGTTTATTAAGAATTCTTTCTATCTTCGGATTAGAAGCCAAACTGATACCGCTGGCAACGGCAGTTCCGGCAATACTCAACGAAGTCTTGTTAATAAAGGTACGCCGGGACATTATCTTTTTATTCATGATATGACTCCTTCCTGCTAATAAAAATAGTATTATTTTAAGATGTGATCAATGGCTGTTAACAACACGGACTCTACCGCCGGATCGACGCGTGATGCCCTCTCACTGGACTCATACCCGCCCTGACTGTAAGCAATTTCGGGACATATATATCCGGGTCCGTATTCTTCATACGCCGCCGTGCAAACATGGTCCCCGGATTTCATTTTTTGGGCAGCCAGTTGATATTCAATACAGGTTTCTCCGGGAAGATTCAGCAACCATACATGACCAAGTTTTAGAGCTGAAATATTTACTTGATGTCCGGATTGGGTCCTGCGCAACCAGGCGAGATGTTTGGCTGCGGTAAACTTTTTCAGAGAATCCAATTGGGCATCCGCAAGACGGGCGATAAGTTCCTTTTTATCGAGGTGTTTTGCCAGTGGAAGCTGTGTCTGAACATTTTTCCATTCAAAATCTGATTGAGATAACGGTGTTTTTATAGTCAGTTGCCATGCCTGACCCATAGCTTTCTCCAGTCGTCCTTCCAAAACGGGCCTGCGCTCCGGTGATCCGTCATTGTATTTGCCAGCAGCAATGTTGCCGCCTGCACCGCTGAAATATATATGGGACACGCCAATCTGTTTTTCCCGTGCCTCCCGTGCCATTCCTGCAAAATCTGAACTCACATCCCCTTTGCCATAGTGACTCATGGGATGCGTGGCATAATAATTCAAAACAACAATGGGTTGATCACCATGCCAGAAACTGACAGATTTCAACCAGGGATCTATTAATCCTTCCGGGGCGGCAATCGCTGCAGAATCTTTTGTACTACTATACCTGACAATCTTTACTTTTCCGTCTTCACCCAGAATCCGGCGGTTTGAGGCAACCTTTTCCACCTTGGCCTCTCCAAATCCTAAGTGGGTGATGGGTTGAGCCGTTTGTTTTGCATTTTGGACCGCAGCAGCTACTGATTGAATCGTTTTGCGTAAGAATGCATTGTCATATCGCCATCCTCCCAAACCATATTCATTAAGAATGGCTTCTGTTGTAAAGTCGCACCGGCAGCCATCATGTTGATGAACCGTATGAACCGATACGCGGTCGATGGTCGTTCCGGCAGCTTTTGCCAGGCTTTCCCGCCAGGCATCTTGCCCTTCATTAGCGATACCAAGCCAGTCTACGGCACACAGTACCACCGGTTTTTTATCCGACAAAATGACGATGCCTTTGGCTGTAAGAGAATCCTCAATCGATCTTGCCATGGCATACGCAACCGGACTGCCAATGGGAGGGGTGACATTGACTCTGAATACCCCAACCTTAATTAAATTGGAATCCCTTTCACACCGGGTAGTTGTAAGAATTATAATTCCTAATAAAGACAATAGGAGTAATATGTGTAATTTGAATTTATTTGTCATAAAAAATATCCTTAACACTCTTTATTTCTTGACAATATATTAGTCTGATCTATTCATACCGCAGCGATGCTGTAATCAAAAAAAGAATTCGTCCACGGATTACACGGATTTTATTTAAAAATTATTATTTTAGTTCTGATCCGTGCAAATCAGTGTCATCCGTGGACAAATCTTTTTACTCTGCGTCTTCGCGTCTTTGCGAGACAAATATTTTCTCAGTTAGGAAAAACTTTGTGCCTTGGTGGCCATAAATTATTCAGGTTAACGTAATTGAATTATTGTGATCCCTCTTCAAACTTTATTTAACTGGTCCTTGTTTTCATACACTTTTATAAGGGCATTGATAATATCATTCATGTCCTCGGTAGTCCCCAGTAGCGGGCCCGATGCCCACAACATAACCATTTCTTCATCGCATACAATATCACAATTGGGGCATACCATTTCATCCTTGAATTGCTGAAGCCGTTGTGGTGTGTACATTTTTTTATACACCCTGCGGTTGATAATGTTATCCACCCAGGGTTCCCGGTGCAATCCATTATTAATATAAGGACTCAGTTTTATTCCTTCCGCAGCCAATGCTTTCAGATATTTACCCCGGTCAACATTGTTATAAAACTTCTTGTCATAACTCATTGTATACAAATAGAATGAACCCTCTTCTGTACCGTTATAGAGCTTTTGAGGATAAATTCCCGGTATATCTTTAATCTTAGAGGTCAGGTATCGTGCATTTTTATTGCGCAGGGCGTGACGTTCCATCACGGTGGGTAATTGTCCCAACAGGATGGCGGCTTCAAATTCGTTCATTCGATATTTCGGTCCAATGGTCTCCGTGCGCCCACGCCGTGATGTGCCATGGTTCTGTACAGTAAAACATTGATCCATCAATTCATCATTATTGCCTATGATCCCACCACCTTCACCACAAGAGAGTACTTTGCTTGTCTGAAAACTGAAACAGCCGACATCGCCAATGGTTCCGAGCAATTTGCCCTGGTATTTTGCAAAGTGTGCCTGACAAGCATCTTCAATGATAAACAGATTATACTTTTTTGCCATTTGCATAAACCTTTCCATGTGGGCCGGCTGTCCCATCATGTGCACCGGCATGAGCGCTTTTGTGTTTTGATTGATCCGACGCTCTACATCATCCGGATCTAGCTGGAAAGAACGGCGGTCAAGATCGGCTAAAACCGGAAGGGCACGGGCAGACAAAATAGAAGCAACCGTTCCGGGATCGGTGTAAGGCGAGGTGATCACCTCATCACCGGGCCCCATTCCCAGCGCTTCTATCGCCGAATGGAGGGACTGGGTGCCTGACCCCGTAGCAATACAATGTTTAACTCCATACATCTCTGCATATTTTTTCTCAAAAGTGGGAACGGTGCCGGTTTTAGATTGAATTCTGCACCAGATACCACTTTTAGTGGTCTTCAATATGGAGTCAATCACATTTTGATCGCGGTACGGCCATTCCGGCCAGTTTTTATTGCTTCTTACAGGATTCCCGCCCAAAGCAGCCAGTTTACCCGTTTGCGCATTGCTATGAATATTAAAAGCACTGGCAGGAACGATTTGACTTGCAACGAGTGCACCGGCTGAGGTGGTTTTAATAAAGGCCCGGCGGGACATTGATTTGTTTTTCATAATTACACTCCTTCACTTTACACACTTAACTGAATAATTTACCATAAAATACCTAGGTATTTATAAACCTGGTCTATTTTTTTACCACGAAGACCGCGAAGAGCACGAAGGTCTAATTTTCTTTTTATCTTCGTGATCTTCGTGCGCTTCGTGGTGAATATTAATCATGGTCGGTTTCAAATGTGCAAAACGGCCCGGGAATGGCAATAAGATCTGTTCGTGTGCGACTATTTTTTTTAATTCTTGCTAATGTGTACACGGTACCATCTTTCCCAACGGCTATTGAATTAACATAAGCAGGTCTTTGACCATCGGCGTAGAAGATTGGACCGTTATCGGTGTATTTTCCGGTTGGAATAATATAAGTGATGAGATGAAGATTCTCAATTCCCTTCGATTCACCCATCGCTGTTTCACTTTTTCCCCGCACCCTTTTACCGTCTACGTATACCGGTCCCCCCGTCAGATAGTAAAGAGTATGCCCATCCGGCCCCAGACTAAAACCCAGGTAGCCATAGCTAAACTGGTCAAACATGCCGCTTTTCTTGGAAGGTAAAGAGGTGATGCGTTCGACGATCTCCACTTTAGGAACATTGGGGTCAAAACGAAAAAGATATCCTGAATTTCCGTGCACACCATAAATAACATTTTCAGCGGCACACCAAATGGTCTGCCGCCAGTTGTAGGCCATATGCCCGGGCGAGGTCACTTCATATTGTCCGAAATAATCCTTCCTCATATCAACATCTTTTAGACATTCAATGGAATCTGAGTTATATTTGTATTGAAGAATATCACCATCTCCGGTGGTAAAATAAACCGAACCATCCCGGGGATCAACGGCTATCGAACGACAGAGTGTACGATAATTTTCTCCTTTCCCATTTTCCCCCTGCCTGGAAATAGGTCCTAAATTCCTGAGCTCATCTTTATCACAATCATAACGAATAAAATATCCCGTGGGCCAGGTTATCCCGTAAAGACGACCGCGTTTAACATCCATATTCATCGTTAGAATGCCTTCTCCATGCGGGGCGAGGGCCAGATCATCGAATTTTTCCGTATCCATGTCATAGGCCAGAAAGTGGCCACCCGGATAGGGTTTATATCCTTCAGGCGGAATACCATTTTTCTCCATGCCATCGATAAGGCTATAATAACCAAGATGGGTGGCAAAATAAAGTTTCCTGTTACTTTCGATAAAATTTACATGGCTTTTACCCTGGGCAATTGTTTTTTTCCCCTTCTCCCCGCAAGCTTCAGTAAGATCACCAAGATGTTTGATCTTATCTGTAACCGGGTCATAACAATAGATCTGTGCTCCGGTTTCATAAGATTCCGAGGAGAGCACATAATAAATCTTACCGTCACTGCCGGTAGACATCCCATTATAAGTATCATGGGCTAAGTCGAAGCCTGATTCATAGGTACGGGCTATCAATTTTGCGGACGATTCAGGATCAGCAGAAGAATATTGAATGGCTGTATTTTTCTGAGCATAGGTCTTTGCAGAATCGCTCAGGAAAAAAAGAATAACTATTATATAAAAGATGCTCAACTTGCAATGACTATTTGTAGCATGCATTTTCTTCTCTTTTCTGATTTTGGGATAATTAAATTGATGGTCTCATATATCCAATTAAACAGGATTTTCATTTTTACTCCGCTATCGTGATGGTTTGACCGCCATTATCCCCGGACTTCTGTGCGGCATCCATAAATTTAAAAATGGCAATGGTTTCATTGGGCGTTATCGGTGGTCTTCCAGTTTGAAAAAACCGAACGATTTCCTTTAACAGCGGCGTATAAAGTGAACCTTTACCCGGCTCGACATGTCGCACACCTTTTTCATAAAAAATGGTCGCCCCGTACTTCCCCTTGCCGATCCGGCTGCCGCGAAAGGTTCCAATACGACCATCTCTCCAGACCCCGGTAACAAGATCGAAATCTTCTGTATAAACCCGGTCAACGGTTTCTATATCCGGCCCCATAACCGTGAATAGTATTTCGACACCGTGGACGCCATACCAAAAAAGGTCCGGATGATGTGGTTCCAGTTTTGCCGGGCTATAGGCCTCACATCCCAGAATCCTTCCCATGGCCGAATCCCTGATAGCCGTCTGTAATTCAGGGTAAAAACGAAGGCTGGAAGCGCTCCAACAGGGCACATTTTCTTTTTTGGCCAAATCAAAAATTTTAAATACATCTTCCAGACTGGCTGCCATAGGTTTATCAATAAAGACCGGTTTTTTTGCTAAAATGACCGGTCTGGCCTGTTCCAGATGCACCTGCCCGTCCACACTGGTCAGGATGATAGCGTCGACTTTCTCCAGAAGTTCTGAAATGGTGGCCACAATTTCTACATTATATTCATCCCGAATCTGGTTAGTGTATTCTTCAACACGCGTATAGCTCGCTTCTACATCGGGACTTCCTCCGGCATAAGCGGCGACAACTTTTGCCCCGGGTACGTAGTTCTCATTGGTCGTTTCATTCAGAAATTTTGTAAATGCCGGCGCATGCGAAGTATCCAGGCCAATCAGGCCAACTTTTATTGGCTTTTCAGACGAATATAAAGTGCTGATGGTTAAGGATAGAACAAGCATCAAAAATAATAATTTTTGCATTTTTTTCTCCTTATTTGTGGCCGGGTAAAGTCAATTATTACTCAATTAAAATATCAATAAATACAACATGGGTTTCTATAATTCATTCTGTTTAAACGCAGTGACGCTGAGGTCGCAGAGTTTCGCAGAATTATAAATAATATTATTCTTTGCGCTCTTTGCGATCTCTGCGTTAAATTCTATCATCCTGTGACTAATTTTCTATCCATTGAAAATCCCTGATAAATCAGGATTGCAGTGACGGAAACGCGCGTCATTGCGAGGAATCCTGACGAGTCAGGATGACGAAGCAATCTATTCAATGGCAATTAAAATTTCCAATCAATTCTTATAACATTTCTCATCTCAAAAAGCGTGCATTGGCCCAATTACCATGATCTGCAGCAATCCGATCACCACCATCCTCCAAAACCAGAGCAAGCTTATCGATACCACTGATCGGAACATTAATGTCCATCGGCATACTGTCTGCCCGGAGAACAGGACTTCTGAACAGTTCTTTTCCATCACCCTCAATCACAAATACAATCGAACCAACCAGAGCTTTTTGGTCACAGCCGATGGTGGCCGCAAATGTTTCGTAATTTTCAGGGCGTTTATACACGATGCGGGAATAGGCATGTGTCCCGATTCCCCGATGAAATATCTGTCCACCCATCGTCATGGTTTGTCCCTTTACACTGTGGTTTCGCTGGATTTTTCCCCAACCAACGCTGGCATTGATCCATTCCATTGTATCGAGATAAATGCCTTCAATTTTCTTAATGGAGCGTGTGATGACCCGCGGTGTTAGGAGATCAACGGCACTGCCAGCCTGTGAGGCAATTACATGAGACCATAGTACAGATTCCGGCTGGAACAATGGAAAAACCGGACCTTTTTCAAATGGGGGTAGTGATGGAGGTACTTTAACCGTTCCACGAAGAAAAACGCCGAAATTTGCAGAACCTGTCAGAGCGCTGGTCTCGAGAGCCAGATGATGTCTCCCCTCCGGAAATGGCGTTATAAACCACACCCAATCCTCGTCCGTGTACCCACCGGCTGAAAAGGTACCAACCGATCTCGAGATCTCCAGCGGCGGACTGACCCCGTCAATGGTCAATTCAAAGTGAGGAAAGGCAGATTTCACCGATTTCCCTTCACAAAGAACATACAGGTCCGTTGTAATAGCCCCCTTTACTTCAATATTCCCTTCAACTTTAAAGGTGATAATCTCCTTCGTATCACCTTCCGGGCATGACCAGGAAGGACCAAACGGTTCCGGCTCGGATTCGAAAACGAAAGTCTGAACGGAAGGGACCTGTCTGGGATTCCAGGTGACGGATACCCCCGATTTATGCTTCTGGTTCACAATTTCTGATACTTCTCGATGGTCGATTGTAGTGATTTCAATAAACTTTGTCTCGTAAGGACCAAGATGAATAGGAGGGAGTGTTTTTTTTGCATTTAACCTGGCCAGTATTTGTCGTCTCGGATATATGCTCCGGATCTCTCGTGGAGAGATGTTTTGAGGTGAAGCTGGAATGATAATGGAGGTCTCTTCCATCCAGGGATTGCGTAAACAGAACAGTTCTTTTGATGAACTCCGGAAAGCATAACCATATGGTTCACGATTTGCCGGGTTTCCCCCGATCGGCATGGGTTCCTGGAGTAACTGGCGATTGTGTCTGGCCCAGGTCATTAGATCAGCGAAGAAATGCCATTCCTCTGCATCCATAAAGACAGGATTGATGTAACATGAGATGAACCAGCGACCGCGCCCGATGGCCATCACCGCGTGATTTTGAAATACCCCGGGACACTGAACAACAATATCAAAACATTGAAGTGCCGATCCGGGCATCAGGAATGCATTCCTGCCCTCAAGATTCCTGATGTCTCGGGCAGTCGTCATCGCCTCAATCCACTCCGGGCAGGGACAGCGCCCCTTGGGACTATCATCACCAAACGGACCGATAATGAAAGGTACATGCATCAACCACCATGGGCTTGCCTGGTAGCCAAAACAGGTTGGCTCTAAGGCGATATTAGCATCAATTTCACGCAGAGTGTCAAATACTTCTATCAAACCTTCCGCAATAGGAAAATAGGATTCCAAACCGGTTGGATGCCCGTGTGTGGGAACATTGCAGGAAGGGACAAAACCATCAAATTTAACATGCGCCAGGTTAGCATTATGCACATGTTTTTGAAGAACTTTATTGAACGCAGTTTGATACTTCCCGCCAATAGCAAGGCAAGCATTCAACCCTAATCTTTCGTGAGGTGTCACCTCATAACCCTGCGCCGAAAGCCACTGGTTGTCCAGGGAGTTAGGGTAGAGGCTACTCGGGGAAATCCACAGACCCGGCCGGCTTCCGATACGACTAAGCATATCATGAATCTTATTGAATCCATCGGGAAAATTACCTTTATTGATTTCCCAGACAGAATGGCGATCGGCCCAGCCTTCATCCAGAGCATAAGAATCGAAGAAAAAACCGGTCTCGTCAAAGAGATTTTTCTTTAATGCATTGATATTTGAAAGAACAAATTCCTCTGATGAAGGTTGAGGCGCTGTCCACCAGTCGTTATAGTGAATGTGCATGTCTTTTGGCCTGATGCGGACGCCATCTAAATAACGGATAAAGGCCCGTCTGAGACCCTCCTCAGCTGCCACTGCAAAATCTTGATCGGAAGCGGAACCGAATACCGCCGAGGGAAGATCCACCCAATCCTTATTCACTGGTGTGTATGAGGATTGCGCTAAAAAAAGTCTATCATCATGTACCCGACATTCTGCAGAGGGATGCTCAATCCCGGCAAAAATCCGTTCACCAAAAATGGGAGATGAAACATAATCCGGGCCGGTCAGACGTAGTTTTTCACCCAAAACAGTAATTTCCAGCAGACCGATCCGTTGAATCGTTATCGGCTCACCTCTGGCACGCAGAGATGTTTGGATTCGAAGTGTTCTCTCATCCTTACAAAAGGAATAGATTTGCCTCACGGTCAACCACGGAGATGATAGATCTGTTTCCAGCGTGATCTTTGCGGCGTCCTTTATGATGCGTGTAAATCTTTTTTCATCTCCACTAGCTTGATCTCCATCTTTTGTCCGGAGTCTGAAATAGGGACCACTTATATCCCAGCGGCGCCCTGATTCGACATCCCGGTAAGCTATCCACCGACAAGTGGAATCGCGCACCTCAAAAATCGCTTCAACGTCAGTTTTTCCTTTGAGCACGATAAGTTCACGATTTTCATCTGTCCAGCCTGGGTGGCTCAAATTAGTATTTAGCAGAAAAACAGCGAGTATAAAACTGATTCGCATAAGACTCACACGCTTTCCCCCATCTCTTCAGACATAATTAATTTTAGCCCTCCGTCAGCCCCTCCCTGTCCGGTTTTGCCGGATAGGGAGGGGTGGACCGCGCTAGCGGGACGGGGTGGGTTATGAATTGGCGCAACCGCTGCAATAATTATGGTATTCCATGAAATAAAACCGAGCCAGGAATTTCTGCTTTCTCAAAATCCGGTCCTTTCCAAAAGACTTTTAAAAACAGACCACCGCCCGTCTGAAAATAAGACAATTGGATGGCATAATCACCCTGGCGCAAGGCAGTCGCATTAGATACCTCCCGAGTTCCATGAGGACCGTCATTATCGATAAAGACATCTCCATTTAAATATAAACGACTGCCATCATTTGAAGACAGATAAAAAGTATAAATACCATCCATGGGAATTTTAATATATCCACTGTATTCAAAGGCGAAATTTTCTTCCACTTTTCTTGATTCTATTGAAAATTGGGGAACCACAGATGTCCGCACCAGTGGTAGGTCTTTGATATCATTGACAACGAATGCTTTACCCTCATAATAGTCGTATTTAAGACCCGGTTTCAATTCTCCGGAAAATTTAAGCGCCTCCTGAAAGACATCAACGCCGATATTCGTTGAAACAATCTCACTCGCGGTCATATCCGGATGATACGCCTGCATCAATAAAGGTGTCGTCTTTTTAACTTTTATGGGCTGCTCGTAGCGTGTAGAAGTTTTGGTCGGTAGACTTGAATCTAACGTAAAATAAATCTCCGCCTCCTCCAGCGGGCAACCCAATTTAATTATACCATTTTTATCAGAAGTAATGATCGGATTCGGTGTGGGATCGTTATAAATCCAGTCCAGACTCAGCCGGGTGATCTGAGTGGTTTCTAAACCATTAAACCGGGTTCTATCCCCGGCACAATGTCCGAGGAGAACACCATCCTCGAGAAATTCAATCGCAGTATAACAATACCAGCCCTTCGGATTACTTTCGAGGTATTTGTTTTTTTCCCAGGTTTTACCCTCATCCCTGGAAACAGCCAGATTAAACGGTGTTCTTCTGCCGCCATCCGGATCGCCTTCCTCATAATTTTTATTCCAGACAAGCATTAGATCTCCAGTAGAAGGAATTCGTTTAATCGAAGCCGGTGACATGGGCGATTTGATATCACTGGACTGCACCGGTGACCAGCTAAGTCCCTGATCCTTTGAAAAAGACAGAAATTGACTACCGGCATTCGTACGGCAGAACATCATCAAATCACCATTTTTCAGTTCCACAATGCCCGGTTCCTGTAATACAATCTTATCCGGGTTAGGAACAAGTGACGACTGTAACCATGTGTTACCCTCATCATCAGAATAATAGCACATGATTTTTGCCCCTCTCAATCTTTCCGTTTCAGGGGTTTTATGCAGGGCGACAGGAAGCATAATCCGCCCGTTTTTTAACTGAACGACCCGGTCATTATTCATTACATAGTAGCCGGTCGGTTCAATGCATCTTTTGGGCTCACTCCAGGTTTTCGTTTCATCATCAGATAGTCGTAGATAGGGGATACAATCGCTCTCCGAATTTTTCCGCAGATAAAAAAGAGCGATGTTGCCATCGGATAAGCGTAGCAACGATACGGACATGATATTCATACCCCCTTCATTGGGTAAAACAAGAATATCTTCGGTTGTCCATATTTTACCCCCTTCATTGGAGAGTCGTCCGGCCAGGTAGGCGCTGGCATGATCCCCGGAACCGGCTGTAAAATGCGTATAGATAAACAGGATTTTCCCATCTCTAAGTTTAATAAAATCGCCTTCACTGTTACGTGGATTTTCCGGACCCGGCTCTAATCTTAAAACTATTTCCTTCCCCGAAAAGGACTGATGCTCGCTACAAAAAGTTAAAAAGGTGCTTAGTATAAAAATTTGAACAAACATTATCACCGTCATTTTATATTTCATAAAAGATCTCCTTCCCTTATTCTCTTATACCTTATACCTTAATTTTTTTTACCTCAACCTGCCACGATCCGACTTTTTTATTTCCGGATATTTTTAACCAGGCCTGCAGATCAACATCGCCTTTCTCAATTTCGACATTTTTAAAGATAATTTCGCGCTGCTCTTTGGGAAGAGGTTGTTTAAACGGTTTGCCACTGACCGTTAAATTGACCAAACCGGCATTACCTTTATTGCGGAACCGCACCAGGATATCAAATTTTCCGGGCTGTTCTGCTTCCAGGCGCCAATAACCAGTTGCTTCTTCCAGCCAGGGATTTTCATCAATTCTTCGCCAATCCTGGCGAGTCAGAACGACCGGGTTTTCGTGTTTTGATCCAATCGGGATCCTCGGCGGATCAAAATTATCCGGCCGGGTATGACTTACATCATAAAACCATCGATCATACTGTGTTCTTAGCTGGTTTACCATCTTCGGATTCGCTTTAGCAAGATTATGCATTTCCAACGGATCGTCAATCATGTTATACAATTCAAAACGGGGTTCGCCTTTCAAATGCTCCTGATGAAAACCACTGGCATTGAGCAATTTCCATTGCCGCGTTCTCAGGGCGAAATTATTGTAGGCAACCGGCCGGTCACCGCGATGTGCCTGTAAAACAACAGGACGATCCGGCCAGTCTGTCAGTCGTCCGGTCAACACAGGAAAAAAACTTTTTCCATCCAACGGCAGACCGATGGGCACGGTAATATTGCAGGCATCCAGAATTGTCGGCAGGATATCGATGTGGGCGACAACTTCATCGTTCCTCATCTCAGAATTCAATCGGGCCGGCCAGTGAATAAATAACGGCGAACGGATACCCCCTTCATAGACAGTTGTTTTGTGACCGCGCATCCCGGCTACATAACGTTGACCATTCGGACCGTTATCGACCATAAATATAACCAGTGTATTCTTTGTTAAACCCTCTTGTTCTAATTCTCTGAATAGGCGGCCTATATTGTCATCGATATTGGTAATCATCGCATATATTCGTGCCCGGCGATCCAGATCATCCTGATTCGTAAGTGGATGACCGTTTGTCTGCGGAAACTGGTCATCGGCCAGATTCATCGCTTTATATTTCTGATAAAGTTGTTCGGGTACATCATGGACCGGAGTATGCGGCGCGTTGGTCGCCAGGTATATAAAAAACGGTTTTTTCTCCTTCCTTATCCTCTGCATCCATTGCATCGCCCGTTCAAAATAAATATCGGTGCAATAACCTTTTTCCTGTATTTGTGAACCATTATGAAAAAGAACCGGATCGGTATATTTACCCTCACCACCCGGCGGATCTGATTCCTGCCCGATACCTCCCCCGCGATGAACCAGGACTTCCTCAAATCCCTGGTCCTGTGGCCTTAACGGATAATTATCACCAAGATGCCATTTACCAAATATGCCGGTAGAATACCCCGCTGCCTTCAATATCTCGGCAATGGTTACCTCTTCAGTATCCATCATCGCCCGGCCCAGAAAAGTATCAACTACCCGGGTCCGGTAATTATAGCGGCCGGTCATCAGCGAAGCGCGGGTCGGCGCACATACAGGGCTTACATAAAAACTCGTCATTTGAGCGCTGCGTCCGGCCATGGCATCCAGGTTGGGTGTTGCAATGAGCGGATTTCCGGTGACACCAAAATCACCATAACCCTGATCATCCGTAATGATTAAAATAATATTGGGTCTGTCAATATTAGGGTCTTTTTGACAGAATAAACCGGATACTGCCAATAAACCTATGAATAAAAATGTCAGAATGAACCTCAAAATTGTATTCATAATTTTCATATTAAAAATCCTTATATCGTATAAAATAAATTCGTGAATTATAACCTGGATAATTTATTTCTCGCAACGGCGCAGCGACGCAACTATTTATAAATAATTATTTTAGTTTTAATCCGTGTTAATTCGTGTAATCCGTGGACAGATTCTTTTTTTGATTGCAGCATCGCTGCGTTATTAATAGATCAAATAAAGAATATTTTAATTTTAAGTCATAGTTCTTTCATTTTTTTATCAACCAAATTTCTTTTATTTCCGGATTGACTCGCAGGTATAAATTATTGTTCAACTTTTTTATTTAATCCAATCTTCTCGAAAGGAATAGGTTTAAATCCGGGAGGAATTATTATTGGATCGTATTGTATCTGAATCAAATCATCTTTATTTAGAAAGAAATTCTTATCAACATCTACACTATTATCCTGAAAATATACCAGCGGTTTGGTTTCAGCATTATGTAATTCAACCCATTTGCCACCGGAACTGATATTTCGGATAATTCTATTTCCCTTGGGTAAGGCCGGATCATCTTTTAGAATCTGAGAAAGTTGAGGATATCGTTGGCTATACGGAGGCTTATCAGGGTGAATGGATTCAAGACGTTTAAACAGTGTATTATCAGAACCATTAAAATAATATTTTGCCCAGCCCATTCCTCTGGCATCCACATGTATCGCGGGAGAACCATCGATGATAATATTGTTTTCAACAAGATTATCCCTGCCACCACCAATCATAACCGTGCGGCCTGCTTTATAGAATATGTTACCAAAAACGGTAGTACCGCTCGCCCAATCATCCAGATAAACAGCCATCACATCAGTAAAACCACCCTGCCCTTCAACACCATGCAGATGATGGAAATAATTGTGACGAATGGTGCTCCCTCGCTGGGTCCAGTCACGCCCATTATAAAAAGCGCCGGCATCTCCGGTTTCCATACATACATGATGAATCTCATTATATTCCATCAGATGTTCATTACCCCAGAAAAATACCGCTGTATGAGGCAGGTCATGAATCAGATTATTTTTTACAATATTACCCACCCCATACATAAAAATTCCTGCCCGATAGGTTCGAACCCAGCGCGAGCAATCGTAAATATTGTTATTTACTGCAAAGTTATTACCTAGTGTTAATGTACTACGATCGCCACCGCCCAGGATTATTCCACCTTCACCGGTAGCATAGATTTTACAATTTAATACACCATTATCATGTCCGGCATTTCCGTTATAAAGTGTGTTTTGGTAAATGAGTCCACCAAGATTCGGTGCAAGAGTGCCAATGCTAATAGCCACCGTACCAATATTACATAATAGGCAGCTTTCAATTGTATTATGACTGCCTCCGATTATTTCAATACCCGCCCCACAGGTATATTCAAATGTCATATCCTTGAAGGTAATGTTTTTCAGATTTTTCGTTTGGATCAACGGCTCCTGTAAAATTGAAACAAATACATTTGCCACATGTAAATCTGAAGGAGGCCAAAAATACAGCATCCCTGATTCTCTGTCCAGATACCATTCACCCGGAGCGTCCAGCTCTTCCAACAGATTTAGCGCATAAAACCGTTTGCCTTTCGTAAACGGGTAGTTGCTGTAAGGAGCTTCTGTTACAATAGTATTACTTACAGTATCAATATCTGCTATTTTAACATAGGTATCCGCCCAATCATATTTCCAATAACCGTGAAGCCACAGATCAGGCGCATTTAGCCACCTTATTGGACGATTCCCATCATAAGTAAAACCCTTGCCATCCAAAAATTCGGGTACATCCTTGATAGTAGTCCAATCTTTATTTGGCCAACGTGCCAGTGTCATCGGTTTTTCATTAAAATACAATTCAAGACCCGCCGACTGAATAGGTCTGCCAAAGCCCCTGGCGGATAGATTCCCAAACTCTGATATTCCTTCCTTTTTAAGATCAACCATAAGAATATTATCACGAAAATCGGGATCAATTTTCTTATAGGCTTCCGATAACGGATCGAGTGCCCGAAAACCATGAATTTTCTTTCCGCCGATGATGTGCGCTTTTTCCCCTGGAAATGAGGAAATCAGGATCGGGAAATGTTCTGCACCATCCTCTTTTTCCAAAACCAATGATTTAGTAAGCGGATAATATCCCTCGCGAAGATATATGATAACCGGATTACCTTTATTATTTTTAATGGCCAATTTGGCCCGCTCAAGGGTAGCAAAGGGGTATTTTTTTGTCCCGGTATTTTCATCATCCCCATCCGGAGAGATATAAAATACAATTCCCTTAAATTTACCCGTGCTATGTGCATTCAATCTCTCCGTATTTAGGGCTGTTGAATCATTATTTGCTATTAATATTGCACTGTAACCGCTTGATACAGCAACTAACAGAATGAATAAAAGAGATTGGTTAATAATTTTTTCGACAATACTTTTATTGGCATTCATATTTAACCTGAATTATTCAAATAGATTAGATGTTTATGAATCTTTAAATACTTTATTGCAGAAAATCGGCTAAATAATATTTGATTTTACTAAAGCGATGAATGCATTAATGTTTTCCGTCGAAACATCCGGTGGCATTCCGCCGCCACATGACATGATTATTCGCTTTATATCTGTTACTCCATCCAATGAAGAAACTACAGAATTTGCAATATCCTCAGCAGTTCCATTAGCCAGAACATCTCTCGGAGGAATATTACCAAGTAGAGTTACATTCTCACCGCAAAGTTCTCTCATCTCTCTGATAGAGTGAGTAAAACTAAAGTTGAATAAATTGATACCGATTTCTTCTAAATACGGTGCACATATCTTACCTGCGGCATCATTATGAAAGAACTTAACCGGAACGTCAAATTGATCGTAAATATTTTTTAAGTATGGCACGACAAACTTCTGGTTATCATCATCCCCTAAAAAACCTACGATATCATCCAATAGGAAAATCCCTTCGATTGATGGGAACGTAGTAATCTGATGTTTTAACCAATCAGAAATAAAGTCTGAGATCGTAGTCAAAAGTTTATGAATCTTTTCTGGTTCCATTACTAAAGCAAGCAAAAACTCTGATGTCCCCATCAAAAAGGATGCAATATTTAGCGGTCCTCGTGAAATAGCAAATTTTATTAAATGTCCTCTCTCATTTATTCTTGATTGGTGGTGTAACAACCGTTTAATAACGAATGGTAGCAAACCATCTTTCTCTGCATTTGGTTTTGATAATTCATCAATCATTTCAGTTGAATGAATAACTTTTTCGGCGTGTGGTAATTCGGTTTCATTCCATACCATTTTAGAGCCAAAGGCAGAGGGCTCAGTACACATCCCAAATTCAGACCAGAAACCGGGGAGGAACATAATTTCCGGGAAGGAATCAATTGCATTAAAGTTAGCTTTTAGCCATAAATTATCGCTTGAATAGTATTCCATTACTGAGATACCATCCCAACCCGGCAGCCATGGGCTATCGATAATAAATCCAATAGGAAGAGGATTGAATTGTTTTCCATCTAAAATCTCTAATAAAGTGTTCCATTCTTTGTTTGTCATAAATCAAGATATTCCTATGCCTAAAGGTCATTATCATTCTTGTGCGATTTTTAGTGCTTCTGTTGTTGTATAATATTTTGTAATCATATTTGGGACTTCCCACTTAGGCAATTTCCCATCAACAAGGTAATCGAGATATCTCTCCATAACCTGCCCAAAATGTGCTTCATGTCCAACACGATATTTATCTGGAATAATTAAGTGCCAGGCTTTTTTCCTTTTTTCAACTTCGATTCCGGGATATTTAGTCTGAAGTTTTATTAGAGATGCATTTATTTGTTTATTCAGTTCCTCTATATTTACACCTTCATTTGCTTCAACATATAATTCCGGTTTATAATTTTGCTCTTTCCCCTGCTTAATAATTATATTGGATTTGGTTCCTTTAATAATCGAATAGTGAGTATCACCCCCACCTTTCGGAGCTTGGTATTTCCACTCAACAACCACTTTTGCATGAATTCCCTTTAATGAATAATTAATCTCACCATTACAATAAACCGGAAGTATGTTATCCTTAATTATCAATTGAAAAAACTCAGGAAACTTATCTAATTTTGTTACATTGCTAAACTGTTCTAAAGTTAAATTTGTAGGCCAATGCCTGGGTTTATTAATTTCCACATCTGTTTTGTAATTAAGAATTTGTCCGGGGAATAATTCCCATTGAACAAGATCTACTAAATGAGTTGTGACATCAACAAGTCCGTCTCCCTGCTGGGCAGAATCAAAAAACCAAGCTGGTCTTTTAAGAGGTTTACTTGCAACATATTTAAAAAAATGATGAACGCTCGATTTTACAACTGCCGGATTTTCAAGCGAACCTTTGATTATCGTGCCGAATACTTCCGGAATCTCTATCAATTCCTTTTGTAAGATTGTTGTAATTTCACTCCGTTCGGTCATGATGTCATAAAGCAAAACGTTATTGTTTTTTGCTGATTCAAAAGTTTTAAGCAACAACTCAAATCCTTCTTTATCAACGCACATCGGTTTGTCAGCTAATACATTTATACCAGCGTCAATAGCGGCTTTGATATAATCGATTTTCTTATCATTTTTCCCGGATGTAATCATTACGTTACCCGGTTTTTTCAAAATCATTTTTTCTAGGTAATCAGAGCCAGTGTACACACGTGATTTCCAATTTGTTGCGTTTTCGGAGCGACTATTAAAACCATAAATTCGAGATAAATGATCCTTTACGTCTTCCCCCTCTGGTGCGTAAATATAGACCAAAGGAGAGACCTGCGGGTATTGTTTTTTTTGAACGAGTGCTGCATGAAAATGTCCGGGATCGAGTGTCATCAGTTTTATTTCGTGATTAGCACCGGTAAATTTTTTGTTTGATTCATTTTTATTGCTACAAGAAATAACAAGAAGTACTAATGAAACAACAAAAATTAATTCTACAAATTTGAGATGCATAACAGAACCTTTTATTTAATTACTAATAAGACTGGGTAAAAAGAGACTTAATTGTGGGAAAAATGTTACTAATAAAAGAGCCAAAATCATTGCAATATACATTGGCAAAAGTGGTTTAATCACTTTCGGAACTGTTGTTTTACCAATACTTACTCCTAAAAATAAAAGAGTTCCAACAGGCGGTGTACATAATCCAATACAGAGATTCAAAACCATAATTATTCCAAAATGAATTGGATCAATTCCAAGATTAATTGCTACCGGTAGAAAGATCGGAGTGAAGATTAGAACAGCCGGTGTCATATCCATAAAAGTTCCAACAAATAATAGAACCAAATTTATTATAAGAAGAATGACATATGGATTATCACTTAAAGCCAATAATGCTTCACTTAAATTCTGTGGTATATTTAAGAAGGATAATACCCACGACAATGCCATACTCGCACCGATAAGCAACATCACAATAGCAGTTGTTGTAACAGTATTAATTAATATTTCAGGTAATTCCTTAAATGATATTTCACGATAAACAATAACCCCTAATATGAATGAATATACCACCGCTATGGCGGCAGCTTCTGTGGCTGTAAATACGCCAGCAATAATTCCACCAATTACAATGACAACCAGAAGTAAACTTAAAAATGCCCTTGCCCCTGTATGGATTACACTTTTAAAAGAAATCCACTTACCGAATTTTTCACCCTTTTTTAAAGCAACAATTGCGGCAACTCCCATCAGAAATAATCCAACTAATATTCCAGGAATATAACCGGCTAGGAATAATGCTGCAATTGAAATACCACCGCTGGCAAGCGAATAAACAATTAGAATATTGCTAGGTGGAATTAAAAGCCCGGTAGTCGCAGCAGTGATAGTAAGTGATGTACTGAATTCCCTTGAGTAACCTTCCTTGGTCATTGAAGGAATCATAAATCCACCAATGGCAGAAACGGCCGCAGCAGATGAACCTGCAATTGAACCGAAAAGCATACATCCTACAACATTCACAAAAGCCAATCCACCCGGGAACCATCCAACTAACGACTTAGCAAAATCTATTAATCTAGTAGCTATTCCTCCCCTTCCCATTAGTAAACCTGATAGAATAAAAAAAGGAATTGCCAAGAGAACAAAACTATCAATTCCGGTAGTGGTTTGTTGAGCAACTGCAGTTGTTACAGGTATAAAATCGGTACTTAGTGATAAAACAACCACAGCAGAAGCAAGAAGGCAAAAGGCTATCGGTACATTTAACGCCATTAAAATAACAAAAACAAGCACAAGCATTATTACTTCATAATTCACAATATATTATTCCTCTTTATTATCATTTTTAAATGTGGCTATATTTTCACTAGCAAAATAAAGTGAATATAGGATAATTAGAATACCGGTAATTGGAACAACAGAATATATATATCCCATATTTATTCGCATAGCCGGGCTTAATTGATTCAGTGTAAATGTTATATATACCAATCGCAATCCACCAAAGATAAATACAAAGGATGAAACAAGGATGACAACAATTAGAACAATACTTTCTGAATAAAATTTTCCTTTTGAGCTTAATTTGTGAGAAATAAGATCAATCCCTAGATGAGATTTTTCACGGTAAGCATAGGCAGCGCCAAGCAGTCCAACCCAAATTAGCAGAAACGTTGCAAGTTCCTCAGTAATAGAGCTGGACCGCTGCAATACGTATCTCGAAAAGACTTGCCACGAAACATCGATCACCATAACTGCTAACAGAATTATTAGAATCCACTTTAGACTAATATGCATTTTTTCAATTAACTTTTTCAAATATATTTTATCTCCATAGATTCAAAGCAACTTTCGAGGGAAAAGATATTTGCCTCAAAGGTTTTCAAATTTTATTCAATTTCTCGAATCATCAGTAGCAAGTCGTATAGTTCTGTATTTTTAAATTCTTCATACATTGGTTCAACTTTCTTTCGGAATGGTTCTTTTTCTGGTTGAGATATTTTAACTCCTGCTTCTCTCAATTTGCTTAGAACTTCCGCCTCAGTTTCTTTCCATAGCTGTCGCTGGAATTCCACCGACTCATCAACAGCTTCCTGCAGAATTTTCTGTTGGTCAGCATTAAGAGAGTTCCATTGATATTTACTTATTATCAACATATCCGGTGGTGATGTATGTTCGTCGAGCGAATAAAATTTGCAAATTTCATAATGACGAGAGAAAAAGAAAGATGGAGGATTATTTTCAGCCGCATCAACAACACCCTGCTGAAGTGCAGAATACAACTCTCCCCAAACAATTGGAGTGGCTGATCCGCCTAAAGTCTGAATAGTTTTAACAGAAATTTGACTTTTCATTACTCGAATTTTTAATCCTGTCAAATCATCAGGAGTTACAACCGGTTTTTCCTTAGTATAAAAACTTCTGCTTCCGGCATCGTAATAACCGAGTCCCCAAAGCCAATAGTCCTCACAATCTAGTAGAATCTTATTACCGACATCACTTTTTAGCACTCTCCAGTAATGCTCATGATCTTTAAATATATAGGGAATTCCAAATATTTGAGCACTAGGAACAAAATTTTCAAGTGTTGCTGAGGAAACCTTTGTAATCCCAATTATTCCCATTTGCAACAATTCAATTAGTTCCCTTTCTGAACCCAATTGAGATCCTGGATAAATATCAATCCTCATCGAACCATTGGATTTTTCATTCAATCTTTCAGCCATAAATACCATCGCTTCATGCACAGGGTGTTTTGTATCCAATGCATGAGCTAATTTGATGACCTTGATATTATGTTTATCACTGCAATCAATTAGTAAGATTGAAATAATTGACAGTATAATTAGATAATATAATTTTGCTCTTTTCATATATTTATATTTACGGTATAGTACATATTTATAATACTATTCAGATATATTTCCAGCCCATTGAGAAAATAATTTTTGTATTTCAGCTTGATCTGTTGTCCCAGAGTGAACAATCACTCGATATTTAAATGTAACTGATTCAGATTCTTTTATAGTGAAATCCCCCTCCTTCCAATTCATGTTGGTCGGTGAGAAAAATCCGTAATCTCTTGTAAACCATTTACTCGGATACCAAATGTTTTGGGGCGAGTCGAAAATTGCCAATCCTTCTACTATTCCAAAACGTTCACCATAATAATCACACCAGGAAGATTCCACTCCTGCAGTTTTCATTTCCCCTGATTTTCCTTCAGCATTATTTAAAACTCCTCCACCTTTAACAGATAGAGTAGAGTTCATTCTGGCAGAAAAAAGAGAGTGGTTTGTATTTAAAATCGTAATGTCAACAAGGGCATTGAGTGTAATTGTAAAATCAATTATTCTTAAATTATTGGAGGGTGCTGTGATAATAATATCTCGTTTGTCTGTTATTATAGGGCTTTTGCCAGGTTGTTTCCAATCGCATTCATCTTTTATTACAATCTTCTCCGGACTGCTTTCCAATATTCTCGGACCTCTTGAAATTATCTGTCCACGCTCATTTCCTTCCTGCCAATAATTTCCGCCATTAACTCTATCACATGCAAACCATAAAGAACGATGATGTGGATATGGAAGACTCGATTCTGTTGTTACCGAAACACCTGATGCCGGTCCATTCAACGGATAGAAGTAAGGATATTTCTGCCCATCTCCATAACGATAACTTGTAAAGGTCACATTGTCTATTCGGACAATAATTCTCTCATCCTGCTGTTCGGCAGAAAGAACATTTGATTGTGCGTTACTTACAGAAATTATTAATATCAATTGCAAGCAAATAATTGAACTGATAATAAGTTTTTTCATTTTTACCTCATATCTAGCTATATGTCCATTTTTAATAACGCTGGATTGTTGAAAATATCATAAGCAGTTGTAACTTGCCCTTCAGTGACATCTCCTTGATGGATCCAAACTCTAAAACTTAAAGAAAGTGATTCTCCCAGTTAATTATTTCAATTCCTTACTTTTTATAAATAATTTCTCCATGGAATTCTCATATCTCTTGCGAGCATTGAGTTTGCTTCATCATCATTTTTAAATCTTTCATTTAACGGATCCCAGTAAAGTTTTCTGGGTAACTTCATGCTGATGTGACTAATAAGACACGCTGAACATGAACGGTGTCCTTTTTCTGCCGAGGCTACTGGCTGTTTACGGCTGCGAATACAATCGAGCCAATTTCCGTGCTGCTCTTCGCTTTTATACAAATGAATTTCATTAGGACCAATAGCTGAATCCAATATTTTCTGATCACTGGCATCCAATGCGTTCAACGATTTATCGGGCGTTTCTGGATCGGATGAAGTTACCTTAACAGCTCCGCGTGATACAAATATCCATCCTTCCGTTCCTTCGAACCTAACACCGTTTGGATTACCACCGCCAATAAACATATCAACACCATTGGCGTATTTTGATTTTATTTTAAAATCACCATGTACATTCCACAAACCGCTTTTGGGAAATTCTGCCTCCCCTTCCACTTCAATAGGACCTGTGTATTCTGTTCCCATCCCCCAATGAGCTGTGTCGATATGATGTGCTCCCCAACCGGTTATCATTCCAGAACCGAATTGCTCAATTCGTAACCATCCCGGGCGGGAATAATCAGCCTGAGGATGAACCCTTTTTTCAGTGTAATAAGCATAAGGGGTTGAACCCAGCCACATATCATAATTCAAATTTTCAGGAATTGGCATTTCAGGCTCTTCGTTTCCAGCAGGATCACCTGGTAAACCTACTTGTATTGTTTTAATTTCTCCAATGCGACCGTTACGTACTAGCTCACATGCTCTGTGAAATTGTGGCCAAGGATTTTGTGAACGCTGCTGACTACCGACCTGAAGAATCCTTCCAGTCCGATTAATAGTATCACTTAATGCACGTCCTTCCTGGATTGTAAGAGAAAGTGGTTTTTGAAGGTATATATCTTTACCCGCTTTTGCGGCAGCAATTGCCGGGAGCGCGTGCCAGTGATCCGGAGTGCTCACGATTACGGCATCAATATCTGTATCTGCAATCATATCCCGGAAATCTTCATACATTTTCACATTCACAAAATCTTTCTTTCCTGTTTTTTCAAGGTATAATTGTTCAACAAATTCTTTGCCTTCTTTCACCCGCTTGGAATCAACATCGCACACAGCAATAATTCTAGCTGTGTCATATTTGAGCGTTTCCGGGATATCATTCGAACGTGCAATTCTACCACAACCAATTACACCTATATTTATCTTATCATTTTGTGAACCTTTTATTTGAAAATGAGCTGGTAAAATAGTTGGAATTGTGAAAATACCGGCAGTAGCAAAGGCACTATTCCGAATAAAATGTCGACGACTTAGTTTTTTCATTTGTGAATCCTCCATTAAAAATTTTGTGGATTTTTTTTATATATATTCCATGAATATATGTTTCAGGTGACGGAGATGTTGCATCGTGCTGGAACATAATCGTACGCCCTTTCGTAGTCTTGATTATGGTTATGTTCATATTTCCACGATAGTCCTTATTCGCAAATTCTTCATAAAAACTGTCCGTTTTTGCCAGTTCATTTGCCTTTGCACCCATCATAAAATCTTTACTTTCTACTGACACAAGAAATTCAAATTTATCTCTTTGGGCTGATAACCATAATGGCATAATGAAACATAGGGCCATAAAAACTATTTCCATAAATGCGTTCCTTTATTATGAAAGTTTCATAATTTTGACTCAAAGGAATAAATACCAGATCCAACATTAAAAACAGCACTACCGTTTTCCATCCTTATAAAATTAACATCAGGCGCCTTGGAAATTTCCACTCCATTTTCGGTTATTTCTGCAAGATTAGCCGCAGGTAAATAGACAGTAGCAGTGCAGTTAACCGGAATTGTAATATCCAAATTGAAGGTACTTTCATCACGCTCCCATTCACAAAGAATTTTACCATGAATGGAATTGTGATAAGCATTTACCCACTCCAGCTCCTTAATAATTTGTGGGCGTATTACTATTTTATCAAATCCTGTCGCCGTTGGGTCTGCCTGGATACCGGCCACCCATTTATAGAACCATTCACTTACAGAACCAAACATCGGATGATTATGAGAGTAAGTATTATCACTAAATTGCCAGTGTTCCCATAGTGTTGTCGCGCCATTGGTCAACATGTGCCCCCAGCCCGGAAAAGTATTCTGATTTACCATTAGGTAGGCAGTTTCTGCATGACCATATTCTGAAAGCATATCTAATGAATACTTCGTCCCAAAAATACCTGTAGTCAAATGGCCGTGATTGTCATATTCAATGTTCTTAACAAGTTCTGAAACTGCTTCTTCAATTTCTGCTTCCGGCACGAGTCCTGTATATAAAGCAAAAGATTGACTTCCCTGCGTATTGGGAGCAAATTTACCACTTCCCTTCTCATGAAACTTTTCGAGGTAGGCTGTTTTAATTTGCTGTGAGAGTATATGATATCTTTCAGCATCATCTGGTCTTTCACCAATCTCAGCCAGTTTTGCCATATATTTTGCACTCAGATGAAAAAGCGGTGTTACCATTTCCTCTGTCGGTATTGGTGCAAGACTTTCGTGGTCACTAAGTCCCTGGGTAATGATTAAATCATTTTCCGAAACGACTAATTCAAACCACTTTCGAGCCGTTTCATATTGTTCTTCAATGAGCGAACGGTTACCATAATATTGATACAATTCTAATAATAATAATGGATGTGCTAAAGCCCAGCCAATACCGCAATAGTCAATTCCTACGAATGGTGCTGTATCTGTGAGCATTCCATTAGGATGAGCCGCTTCTTGATAGTCTCTCACAACCTTTGAATAAAAGTTCAACATATCAAAATTATAGATAAACGCATCTGTTGTTGCAGCAATATCCCCACCATAACCAAAACGTTCACGATGAGGGCAATCGGACTGTACACTAAATAAATTGCTTAAAAATGTCCGCTCTGTAATTCTCTGGATATCATTAAATAGCTTATTCGAACATTCAAAGGAGCCGGAAGCATTGAGATTGCTGCTCAAACGCAATCCCTCTATTGCATCTTTGGCGGGTTTACCAGGATAACCTGTAACTTCAACATATCGAAAGGCATGGAAAGTAAAACGTGGTGTATAGTATTCAACACCACTGCCACTGGTAATATAGGTATCACTTTGCCAGGCTGTATCGGGAACACCCGGCCCACCGATTAAATCTCCGTCTTTATTCTTCCCTTTTATTTGCCCGGCAACACTCGTCATCGGATTGAGTGTTCCATCTTCATGGAGTAGTTCACCGTATCTAAGAGTTATTCGTGTTCCTGCTTCCGCCTCAACTTTTAATTTAACCCAGCCTGCAAAATTTTGTCCCATATCATAGATAAAGACATTTGGATTCGGTTCCGTTATTTTTACTGGTTTAAGATATCCTGTGATTTTAATCGCTGGTTGATTTTGAGATTGAAGCTTGCCAATTTTTTCATTAGCCTTTTCAGCATTATTCCATTTACTGTCATCAAATCCGAACCTATCCCACGCAGGAATTTCCTTGCGGGCATCATACACCTCACCGAGGAATATATTATTCCGGATGATTGGACCTTCAAAGGTCTTCCAGTTCTCGTCAGAAACTATCACTTGTGACGAGCCGTCCACATATTCAATCTTAATCTGTGCAATAAATCTGGGACGCCCAATGGTAAGATGTTCGCGTAAATTTAGATATCCCCACATGGTCATTGGCAAAGGACTATACCATCCCTTACCCAAAATAACTCCGATACAATTTCCACCGTTCTTTATATGATCAGATACATCATAGCTGCTATAAAGAACACGCTTACTGTAATTGGTCCAGCCGGGATCCAGCACCTGATCTCCGATTCGCTCACCATTGATATAAGCTTCGTAATATCCAAGTCCACTGATATACAGTCTTGCCCTTGCAATTTTCTTATCCACGTTAAATGCATGTCTAAAAAGTGGTGCCGGATCATCTGTGTAAAATTCTTCGGTTTTTTGGGGATCTGATTTCCCGTCGTTAATCCATTCTGCTTTCCAGTCATTTTGGGTCAATAATCCCATTTCCCATGAGGATGGTTCACTCCAATCGGAAAGATATCCTTTCTCATCCCACACGCGAACCTTCCAAAAACAACGCATTTCACCTGATAGTGCTTTCCCTTTATATTTTATTTGAATGGACTGATCGGAAATAATTTTTTCTGAATTCCATAGATTACCATTATTTTCAGATAATTTTTCCTCAGAATCTGCTACGATGATTTGGTAAGCTGACTGCCTTTTTGCACGTTGAGTAGATTCTAATTTCCAACTGAAACGTGGTGATAAAACATCAACACCCAATGGATTAATCCGATTTTCGCAAAGAGGATCAACGACCCGAATGATTATTTCTTCTTTTTGACAAGAGGCAAATAAAAGCAATAAAATTGCACTAAAAAAAATGAGCATATTTTTTATTTGCATTCTGAGTCTCCTCAATATATTTTCTATTCCCCACAACGATTTCTATTTTTCACTCTTATCCGAACCTCAACCTGATTCTTCGGTATAAAAGCGCCTTACCGTTGTTTCTTTCGCAGATACTGCATCGTAAGGTCGTCCGGCGAGATCGCTTTGGTCGTCAGTTTCGAACGAAACTCCGGAGAGAACCTCACCTCGACCGCGACAGGATGTGCGGCAAAGGTCACTTCACCGTGAGCGATTCCGCACGACGAATCGAGAAAGAACTTGGCCGGGAACCCGGATGTCGTGAAGCCCTTTCTTGAGCGTTTCTCCCGACACGCGATCGGCCGTTCTCTCGTTGACGTCGAACCGCATGTAATCCGTATGCGGATCGATGTTAAGTTTATCCGACTGATGAAATTCCAAAGCTGTCGTCTTCTCTCCGTCATTCATATTGATGATGGGAATCAGAAAATCGTCCCAGGTCTGATTGCGATAAATCGTGGCATACGTGTTCGGTATAGTCGTGGAGAACGTCTTCCCGGACGAATTAAAGTAGTACGGCTGTGACTCGTACATCCCGAAGTAGAACTGAGCCAGGATAGCTGGATTAACTGGATTAACTGGATTAACTGGATTAACTGGATTAACTGGATTAACTGGATTAA
>CAZBBC010000002.1:1336-25261 GCA_964489835.1 uncultured Calditrichota bacterium | reverse complement strand
ACTGGATTAACTGGATTAACTGGATTAACTGGATTAACTGGATTAACTGGATTAACTGGATTAAATTTATAATAATTTATTAATTCTCAGTCAATTAGATCACTTATCTAAATTCCTTGACTTAATTTTGATTATTCTTTTTATATCCTGTCCATCCTGTTATCCTTTCAATATTTCAATTCACAGGGTAGCATATTATGCTATTTTATTAACAAGATTTTTTTATATAGTGAACCGGCTCTTGTCTTGAGGAATAACAAATAAACACCACTGGATAAATTTCCCGCTGACCAAAGTAGATCATGCGTTCCTGCAATCTGAATCGTATCAACCAGAACTTCTATTTTTCTGCCGGTAATATCATAAACTGATAATTCAACAGGTCCATCATCAGATAGCTCATATTTAATTTTCGTAGCGTTATTAAATGGATTAGGATAATTTTGTGATAAAGAATAATTTCCGGGTATATCATTGTTTTTGCTTACACCGGTTGTATTACCGGTCGTATATACAAAATTAAACCTTCCGCCAGGCGCTGCATCACCATTTATATAAAAATCCATTATATTGCCGTCCTGTTGCCTATTATCACTCCACTTAAACTCAAAATCTAATTCCCCATCGTTTGGCAGATCCAAAGTCGATCGTTTCACTTTCAATACCAGTATTTTATCATTAACGACATAAGCGGCTGATCCAACTTTTGTCCAGTTCCATTCTTTCTGGCTTATCTCCACTTCCGCTGAATCTCCCGGACTTGAACGGTTAATCAGAAAATCATATCCCTCCCAACCGGTGGTTTTATCCCGATCAATATCGATAAACAAACACATCCAGTTGGGATCAGTTTTAGGGGAAAGATTCTCCGCTGTTTCAATATAAAAATAGATATTGTGATTGTCCCGCGCTACTTTTGCCAGTACGATATCATTGCGACCGGTAGTGTTTTTGTAAATGAGTTGATCGCCTTGCCCCTTATGGTTACGATGTAATGTGTTTCCTTTGTAATGCCAATACTCCGGCTTTACATCTGTCCAACTATCAAGAGCGCTAATATTAATCGTTTTTTCAGCCGATGCGGTATCCTGTCTATCTATTCCTTTAAACTTACGAATGTTATTGACCAATTGAATGTAATAGACATCTCCCTTATTTCCCCATGCTTTAACCGGCTCAATATCCCGGCTCTTATCCCAGTTATATTGATCAGGAAATGCAAACGGTTTATGTGGATCCGAAGGCGGCCAGTTTTCATGTCGCCCGGCTATCCATTCATTCCACCCTGTTATAAAAACCAGTTCGGGATCGAGTTCAAAGGCTCTGTCCCATTGTTCTGCAAAATTTAGTCCGTATAAATACGCATCGGGACGAGAATCCTGTCCGTTGCTTTGAGTGTAACTGCGTCCGTAGGTGCCGGGTGCATTAAATGCATAACAATGCCCGCCACTGGCATCCCGTGCATTCTGTGCCACTCCGACAGTAACCTGTTCATAACCAGCGCTCGGTGAACCAACATAACCATGCTGTGGATAATTTTCGAGCCAGCCCCAATGATCATTACGGGAAGGGCCATTAACATAATCCGGCTGCCCGGGACGAAATGTAAAAAAATTCCTAATACTATCTACAAAAGCGACATCTGTGCCTGGCGTGATTTGAACGGGAACATGTGTTGTCCCGGTAGCTAATGGATTAAATAGAGAATCCACCGCATCATAAATTCTGCTTTCATAATTGCCACTCACAACTTGTCCATTAAAAAAACTAATGACCGGATCAGTGCTGTCGGTATATTTCCATACACCAACTGTTTCGGTACCGTCACTTAATTGCCAGAGATATTCTCCAGGTTGTTGAATATCAAAAGTTAATAAAAGACGTTCATTATCAGAAAAATTAACAAAAGTTTTTTCTGCTAAAGGCGTTGCGGAAACCGTTGTACTATAAAATATATTCCATTTGAATAGCTTTAAGGTGAGATTACCTATATTATTACTCCAGCTTGGACAGGTAACATCAATGGCAGAAAAAGGTGAACTTGCGGTAAATTTCATCCCAGCCGTATCACCATTTTTAGGTTTTAATATTTCAGGATATGCCATTATAATCGGTTTTCCTTTCCACATAAACCATAAATCATGATACAGTCCCGGCTGATATAAATCGTTGTATATTTCTTTAATAGAAACCAGGGCGCCATCAGTTTCTCCGAAGGGCAGCAAAAAAGCAATTTGAGGTGTTTTAACCCCATCTATCCTTGCCTGATCCCAGACCTCCAACAACTTTACGTACGATGTTTTCCAGGTAAAACTTCCATTGGTACAATCGAAAAAAACAACATCAACGCCGGCGTCAGCTAACATTTCAGCATGTTTTCGCAGTACCCATTCATCAGTTGTTCTATAGTAGCCAAATAGTGGTTCATCCCACCAAAAAACGCCTCCCCAAATCCCTTGCCATGCAGCATGATTTGCGTCATTTGCTGCATCGGGAAATTGCGAAAGAATTTCCGTGATATTCATCACCGGTGAAAAATCTGCCAGATTATCTGTATGCCAGGTCCAATAGAACATTGCAATATATTTATCACTCTTTTTTACACCTACCTCGCTTTGATTCGGTGTTTTTCGACCAAGAGCATCGGTTGCAGTCCAATAATTACTGTTCACTTTCCAATCCTGGGCAAGAACCATAAACGGTAAAAATATTACCAAAACGATCAGATAAAATATAAAAGAATGTTTTTTATTCATTTACTGTTCCTAAAATATTAATAGACTTTTAATCTTGACTTCAGGCATGCATCCCCCCATCCATTAAAATATTTTCACCGTTGATATAAGCCGATGCCTCTGAAGCTAATAAGACAACCAGACCTTTAATATCATCTTTGTTCGCCATCCGGCCCACGAGAACTTTTTTACAATAGTTTTCTACAAACCGTTGCGGTTGATTATTGGCTAATCCCCCGGGACTGATACAGTTTACCCGAATTTTTTTATCCGCCAGCATCCGTGCCAGGAAACGCGTTAAATTTATTATTCCGCCCCGGTGAAAAAAATAATCCGGCGGCATATCACCCAGATCTGTGCCTTCGTAATTTGACAGATCCGGCCCATACATGCCCATCATGGAACTGATATTGATGATACTCCCTCCTCCGCCTTGAGCGATAATATCTGCCATTTCACGCAGAATATCCATCATGCCTGTGGCATTGACACGCATGGACTCGGCGAATTGTTCAATCGGGGCGTTGTAACCCTCCATGGGACGACTAACGGCATTATTGACAAAGACATTCAACCGTCCATATTTATCCTGAATTTGTCCTTTCAGAGCCATAACCGATTTATGATTTGCCTGATCGACTTGCATCGCATGGACGTCCAATCCTATATCGCAAAAATCTTGGGCTACTTTTTCTCCCGCTTTCAGATTTCGGGAGGCAGTGACGATCGTCCCACCAGCTTCGGCCAAACCTTCGACAATACACCTGCCGTAAAGACCAGCACCTCCCGTCACCAGAATAATTTTATCCTTTAAACTCAGTAGTTCTTTAACATTCATTGTTGATCCTCTTCTATTATCTGGTAGTCTAAAAAACCACAGAGCGCACAAAATAATTATGAATTTAGAATTACGAATTAAGAATGAAAATAAATATAGTCAACTTCTTGATGACTTTTACTACTTACTCCAAATTTTTAATTCTAAATTGTTAATTATTAATTGCCTTTTATCTGTGGTTATATTTTTATTATCCTTCCCCGCTGTTCTAGGCTTTCTTTGGCGCCGATTAATGTACGGATAATATTTTCCGTTTTTTCAAACGGCAATCGTGAACGGCCTTCCCGCACCGAGCGGATGAATTCAACAAGATTTTCTTTGAACATGGAATAGGAATCTTTTATCTCAATGAGTCGCCAGTTATCCCTACAAAATAGTGAAATCTGAAAGGTTGGTGTAATATCCATGCATAAGTGTACTGTCGCCGGTAAACCGTTTTCGAATCTAATATTAACAATATCCTTTCCTGGTTGACCCACATGCTGTACGGATATAACTTTAGGGTCATCCAGCAATGCAAACAGCGCTTCCAGCATGTGAACACCATATTTTACCCAGTCTTTCTTTCCGACCGCGGTCGCCAATTCGATTTCTCCCATTGATGCCAACTCCGCCTTTACGGCACGGCATTCACTCGAGTAACGCATCGATGAACTTGACATGAACAGCTTGCCCTTTTCATTCTGCTCCGCAAAATAGGTCAGATCTTTAGTGGAAATGGCCAGCGGCTTGTCTATGAAAATCGGAATATTGGCATCCAGAAAGTGTTCAGCGATGGATACATGATTTTCAGGATCGTCCCGGGCCAGCAATACCGCATCTACCTGACCGACCATCTCTTCAGCGTTATCAACAACCTTTTCAATCAGTGAAGCCCTGGCAATATGTTCGGATATTTTTCTATCCTGCGTCCAGACATGGGTGACTTGTGCGCCGTCGATACCCAGTGTATCACTGTTCGCTTCAAGGTATAGCGGGATACCGGCAAAGCCGCAACCAGCCATTGTATTCCTTTCAAAATCCCCGTTGATGATGGATGACCACGAATAGGGATGGCCATTTCCTTCGCTCATGCCAATGATACCCAGTTTTAACATCATGCCTCCGGAATGGTTATTAAAATGTATGTTGGCGGTCTATAAACATAGGCACCTGAATCTGTTATTGCTAATCCCCCAACAGCATAAAATTTACTATCGATACCTGTTGAAGGTGTTTCAGAGCGTTGTTGGCGCTTTGTCCAGGTAATGCACTTCATAGGCGTAAGTAGCCTGTTCCCCCGCTTGAAGCTTTTTGATGGTGGGGATCATTTCCAGATTAATCTGTATTCGTTCAGGGCTCCAGAAAAGCATGAGATCCTCGAAAGTGCCTGGTTCGAAACGCTGTTCCACACCAAAACCCGCCTTTTGATTAAAGTAAGCAAAGGCGCCACCTTTAAGACCTTCCTTGATTACCTTGCCCTGCGCATCTGTTGGTTTGGCTTTTACCCATCCTTGGTTTGCATGCAGCCATTCCGCAGCTTTCACATAAATACTTATTTCTTCCGGATCCTCCGAGCCCGAGCCCGCATCATATTCAGGATGCACAAAAAAATCGAACATCCGCGCTTCTTTCGCTTTTAGTACCGTCTCAAAATGAATCGCATTGCCTACTAGGCTAATCCTGCGCTCAATCCGCGCACCATCATTTGCCGTGACCACTACCACCACTTTTGTAGGGCTCTTCTCAATCACTGTATAGGCCATAATACCATCTGCTTTTGGACCATCGCCCTGTCGTACCCAATCCTCATAACGAAAACGATCCAGCGATCGGGCTGGTTGTATCACATCACGGCCAGTAGGCTTATAGGTCATCTCAACCAACTTTGCATTGCTTTCCGGCAATACAAGCACCCGCCAGGTATCATTTTCCAGACAAACCGCGGGCATACCGACATAAATTTGGCGCATATTATTCAGATACGTATCGATTCCTGTTTGCTCATTATCCATACTTACGTTATACTTCGCACATAATTCTGCATAGCGTTCGAGCAGGTTAACATCAACACCTTTCAGATAAGGTTTACAGACACCACTCTTATACTTCAAATCCATGGTAGCGACACTGAGATTGGCTCGATAGGCGCAAAGCGATGCCTTTTCAACGCGTGAACGTACTTCTTCGGATTGCGCCATAGCCAGCGCATCAGCGAAGTATTCATCAATTCGCCTCACAGTTTCAGGGTCGAGGCATAGTGAAGCTTCGGTGGTAAAGCAATCAGGATGCCGGCCCTGTTTATCAATGAGATCGTGATAGTAAGTCAGGTAATCGATAATCGGCTGGGCGGATTCAGCATAATGCATACGGCAAAACGCCATCGCTTCCTGCCAGCTGTCCCGGCCTGGTTTCCATAGGCAGCGTGACATCACATAGTTGCGCAGATCACTCAATTCCGTGGAAAAACCGTTGCCAGCCGCCTGCATGAATACACCGCGCCCGTTGTTATTCGCAAAATATTCTACACTTTTCCCGATACTGCGCAAGTTTGGAAAAGGAAGCAGGTAGCCCCTGAAATTCGTATTGTAATGCCAGATAAAAATATTATCAGCCTTCTTCTTCCAGCCATCCATGTCTTCACAGAATTCTTTGTTCAATGGACAAGATTGATCGTCAATAGCATGAAAGTCACAGCATTCTATGCTGCACAACTGAATCAACACATTGTCGCGTGCATGGATTGTTTTTGGGGGCTTGCGGGTGTATTGGTAAGCATAGGTACCGATTAATACCTCGGGATGTGTTTTTTCGATACGTTCCGCTACAGCATTAACAAAAGAAAGTGTTGCGCCCGCATGGGATTCTTCGCGTGCATCAATGGCCGCACATGATTCGCAGGTACAGTAGTTGACATTATCCATATGGGCAACATTGAAATTCTTTAGTGTCGGATTTTTATCAACCGCATCCAGTGTGGCCTTAATGACAATTTCAAGCACTTCCGGGTTTGTCATACACAACTGCGGTCCGCCCCCATGCATATCTAACACACGCCGCCCATTCACCAAAGCATAATATTCAGGATGTTCCTTACCGTAGATAGCAGGCGGAACAAGATAAGCCACATTATGGCCCACCAGTTTATATCCGGTAATTCCACCGAGTTCTTCCGTGCCACTAACCGTATTTGTACGTAATTGCGCAGCAAAAGCTGGATTACGATTCGTTTCACCATAATAAGACCAGCGGAAAGCAAATGGAGGTACATAGCTATAGTTATGTCCTTTAATTCTAAAGTCCTTATCTCTCCCCTCCATCGGATAAAAAGTGTGATCATGAGTCAAGTAACGTACACCGCAATATTGCTCAAAAAACTCATAAACCCCATAGAGTGTACCACGAGGACGGCCTCCATAAATTGCTAACTTATCCCTAGCAATATCAATATTAAACCCTTCTTCGCCCAGCTTTTCCATGTTTACCTGAAGACCGGCGGCGGCAACCGCTTCAGCGCCTATTAAAATGATTTTGCCGCTTTGGGAATAGGTTCTATCGATGGCCAATTCTATTCCAGTAAACTCTTTGAACAGTTTTTGAAAATTACTCGCCGCATATAATTCGGATTTTGTTGCTCCGGAACTGCAAATAATACGCTCATAAGCTGATAAATACGGACCATCTGCGGGCAAAGAAGTCCATTCTTCTTCTGAAATTTGTGATTTTTCTTTTTGTGAACATTGCAAAAAAGAACTACTTACCAGAACTAAAAACAAATTTATCAAGATTGTGTTTAGTATTGATTTCTTCATTTTTTTCTACCTTATATTTAGAAATAATTATTCAAACTTTATATACAGCGGTTCAAATGTAGAAAATTTTATTTCGACTTTATCTTCTGCCATTGCCTCAGGCGGTGTAAGCATCGAACCGGTTATAATGATGTCTCCTGATCGTAGATACCTGTCATATTTAGGTAAATTATTAGCCAGGTAGAGAATTGCATCTAAAAAGGCAAAATCTTTGGAATCCCCTTCTGATTTTATCTCACCATTAATTACAATACTAGATTCCACCATTTTTAGATCAATTTCATCCAATGTAAATTTTTGCTTTGGTTGAATAAAACCGCCATGGGAAAGTCCATCTGCAATAAATTGGGCAGAAGTAGCCTTAGTGCCACCTTCAGCATCCCTTGTTCTTACAGAGATTAGTTCGCAAAATCCTCCTACGCTTTCAATTGCATCAATTAACTCACCTCGTGAGATTACCGGACCCGGCAGATCTTTCTTCAATAAAAAACCAATTTCCGCTTCTACCAGTGGACATCCTACCACAAATTCGGTGCTACTTGCCATACTACCAGATTGAAATTCATCAGATTCCAGCATAAAACCAAAATCCGGATTAAAAGGGAGATCAGGATCCGTTACACGAGAACCGCCCATTTTCCACCCCACCAATCGTTCACCCTGCTTTTCCAGTTTAGACAACATCGTCATCTGTATTTTATAAGCTTTATCCCGATCAAGATTTGGATAATGAAGCGCTAATGCACGTGTCACACCAACCGCTTGTCTTACCTGAATAAGGTGTTCTGCAATTTCTTCAATATCTGCTCCCGCTGCCAATTGATCTGTATGATCCTTTTTAAGGTCCGTTTCACCTGATTGGCAGCCGATTATGAATAATATCAAACATAAAGAAACAAACCAGATATAATGTCCAATTCGGATTCCAAATTTTAATTTTAACATATTGTATTCCTCTCACTAATTAAAAGTGAATTGTATTACCTAACCTGATTTATTCATACCGCAGCATGTTGCTGCAATTAAAAAAGATTCTGACCCTCCCCCAGCCCCTCCCTACAAGCTTGTAGGGAGGGGTGTCGAGTGCAGCGAGACGGGGTGGGTCATTGCCAGTGGTAGTGAATAATTCAGGCTAATCATCATCGCGGACCACGTCTGGCCCGGCGTAAAAGCCGAACAGTGAAGCTTTCTGTATCAGAAAACGAATCCGTATGGCCTCCTGCGATTCCGGCAGGTCGGAATATTCACGCCATTGGATAGGTTCCTCAAGGCCGTCGCTTTGTACTGGCAGGCAGTCATTTGCCGCGTAACCGGGAACCGGGTTTCCGTCTACATCCAGCAGCTCAGCAACCAACGAGCCCCTGCTGGCATCGACGTTGACAAGCAGCGGTCCCTGTAGTTTACGCATGGCATGGGTAGTGATATTTCCCTTTTCCGGCCCCGAATCAAGCGAGACAAAGCTATTCTTGCGTAATATGGCCAGGCCAATACCGCTATAACGGTTCTTATTTTGATTGTGCGGACCATTCCAGCCGCCGTAATAGATCAGCGTTTGATCACCATGATTGATTAGTGGTGCGCAAAAGATCATACCAGCATCCCAACTACCCAACGGTCCGTTGGGAATAAAAGTCTCCTGATTGGCGACACGCTCCCAGTGTTGATTGTCATGGCTAGCCGCCAGTTGGATATCGATGGTCTCATCGCCTGGTTTTTTATAAGAACACAACAAACCGATATAAAGGTTTCCAATCTGCCTCACCGTCATACCATATGATTGGGGATCCTGAAGATTGTATTGGTGACTGATAACAACTGTCGGTTCTGACCAGTGAATAAAATCGTTGCTCTCGGTGCGTACAATCTGCCTGAATGCCGGCCAGGGATCTGCCCAACCTTTTGTGTAGGCAACAAACTTACCCGTACTTTGATCCTGCATAACAGACATGACATCGCTGATTGATTGTTCGCCTTTTTTCGCATGAAGAACCGGGTTACCGGGATATTTCATCCAATGAATACCGTCTGCCGAGAAAGCAACGCACATTCCATCGTCTTGATAACCTCTTTTTCCCAGCGGAAAATCCCACCAGATCATTTTGTATCGCCGGGCAGCATCTGGATCTGCGTTATCTTTGATGACACTGGGAGAGTAGAGATCGTGATAACCGTAATTAGTGAGCACAATATTATTCTCTATGGAACCCTGGAACTCAAACAACCCGAGACTTGGTCGAGTCCATTGAATGCCATCAGGACTGGTGGCATAAAGAATCGGTGTCCTGTCCGCCACCGGTTGGCCATAGTTGTAGCTCATGTACCAGATTTTAAACAGTGATATTTCAATATCATCTATGACAGAGCCAAAACAGTAAGGGTTTTGCGCCCAGGGGACATCTCCGCGTATCAACGGATTATCAGGATGTTTTGCCGGCTGGTGCAGGGTTGATGTGACGTTGTCACTACTGGCGATCCAGTAGTCGTCAATAAAAAGCTGCCACTTATCAGAGGCGTGCGTATCTGTTGATTGATTCTGAACGCACGAGAAATTAAAAGCAAAAATGACAAGCGCTGTGTAAGATAGTTTTTTTGTCATCCGATTTCTCATTTGAGCATTTAAATTACAAAATTCTTTGCACTACAGTCAGAATGATCCCATGGACAGATCGACCTTATTACGTTAGCCATCCCATTTTTTCCCATTTTACCAGATCAAGAAACTGCAGATCCGGGTAACGTAAATCTCCAGCCCGAGCCAATGTTTTTTCATCCAGATAAACACCATCGGCTGCGGCTAATGATTTTTGCAAATATACCATTCGATCGATGCCGACAAGCACAGAAGACACTTGCCCAAAAGACAAGGCGAATTTTATGGCCAGAGTCGGCATATCCGGGATGGATTCGCTCAGCAGTTCCCCATAAAGGTTGAGGTGCGCCTGAACATCTTTTAATGCGGGATGCAGTTTCCCGCCCTTTTCACTTAATAAACCTTTGAACAGAACCGAACGAGCCATAATGCCAATGTCCATCTTCGCCGCCTGAGAAAAATTGACTTCCTGGGATTGGTTCATCAGGTTGAATGGCAATTGGACGACTTCCCAGACACCGCTATCTATGGCCTTTTTTGTCTCCCCCACGGTATAGGTGGAAACACCCGTCGCCCGAATGACACCCTTTGTTTTGAGATTTAAAAATGTATTTGCTATCTCTTCATTGTTAAGAATCTCAAGATCAGCTTGATGGAGCATGTAAATATCGATGAATCCGGTTTGCAACGCCGCCAGGCTCTCCCGTAAAGACGTTTCAATGATTTTCTTTAATTCGCCAGAAGGCGGCAATCGCCCATCACTGTCACGAAAATGCCGGCACTTTGTGCAGATAATGACACGATCTCTTCTGTCCTGAAATGCCCGGCCCATAATCGATTCGCTGGTGCCATACATGCGTGCCGTGTCGAAAAAATTGATACCGCTATCGATGGCTGCATGCAACAAGTGGACCGCTTCCGTTTCGGAGAGCATGTCGGTTATGCTTTTTACACCAATTCCATAGGGCAAGCCAATTTCGACGCCGCCAAAAGCAATTTCTGATACCCGTATGCCGGTGCGGCCTAATATTCTTTGATTCATTATGCTAACCTTCTAAAACCGGTTTGTCGCTCCGGACATTTCAGCAATTGAGCAATACTTTTTTTTTCAATTCCCTTTTTTAAGAGTGCGAAAACCTCATCTGCTGCTGACAGGATGTTTTCGACATCTTCCGACGTGTGCGTGTAACAGGGATAAAAAACACCATTCGTATAAATCCCATGTGCAACCATTTCTTGAATAAACAGGGTCATGATTTTGCCCGAAAGTTCGCCGTAATTAAAGTTTAAGGTGAAATCAAATCCATGGCCGGCGATATCCACATCAAGATTATATTTTTTAGCCAGCATGCGTAGATGGGAAACGAGTTCATGGCCGGTTTTATTGATCGTCTCAATAACCGGTTTATTAATTATTTCATTCAGTGTCGCCAGACCGGCCGCGAGAGCCGTACAATCGCTCCAGTAGGTACTGCTAATAAAATTATCCGCCTGCGTTTCCATAATTTTTCTGTACCCAACAACTGCTGCCAGCGAGTATCCATTGGCAATGGCTTTGGCAAAAGTCGCCAGGTCAGGTGTGACACCGAAATATTCCTGGGCGCCACCTTTTGACATCCGAAAACCGGTAATGACTTCGTCAAAAATGAGCAGGCAGTGATATACATCGGCTAATTGCCGCACACCTTCAAGAAATCCTTGGTCAGGCTTCTTAAACCGTGTGGCTTCCATTATAATGCAGGCAACTTCACCGGCATTCTTTTTAAGCAATGAATTTAATTGGTCCAGGTTGTTGTACTCAAATGGAAGGCATGTTCCGGATAAGGACGCGGGAACGCCTTTGGGATTCAAGCTGGGCAATAGATGCTGATCAAGCGATGAATCCGATGCCAGATTTGCCGCTAGATACCAGTCATGCCAGCCATGGTAACCACAAAAGAGCACCTTTTCTTTACCGGTATGTCCACGCGCTATGCGCACGGCAATGGCATCCGCCTCACCACCGCTTTTGCAGAATTTGACCATTTCAGCGCAGGGTACCATATCAACGATTGTTTGCGCCACTTTAATCTCCAGGGTGTTATTGATGCTTCCCAGCACACCCTTATCAATCTGCTCCTTAACCGCATTATCCACTTTATTATATCTGTAGCCTAAAATGACCGAACCAATACCCATAGCCGTATCAATAAACTCGTTGCCGTCAATGTCCCGGAAACGGGCATTTTTCATTTTTTCAAAATAGATGGGGCCCTGGCCGAAAGCACCCAATTCCGGCCGGCGACTGAACAACTGTGTTCCATAGGGAAAAAGCTGTTTTGCTTGCTGATAAAATTCGTTAGAGCGTTTGAATTTTGAGTCAGAAGATGGCCTGTTATCTTTTTCTTTAATATTCATCGATTACCCTGGGCAGTTTTAGATTAAACCACAGAGCGCACAGAGTAATTAGTTAATATTTACGGAGTGTTTCTCAGTGTCCTCTGTGGTTTTAATCCTCTTTTTTATACGCCGATTTATCGGGATGCCACAATCCTTACCTGAAAGGGAGTAGCAGGCATTGTTATAGTTTGAACAGCCCTGCGGCATTGTTATAAAATATATTTTGAATATCATCCTCACTGATCTGACAAAAACGAGCCGCATGAAAGAGAGCGCTGAGATTTTCGTATATGGCAAAAGTAGCCCTGCTTTCCAATCCCCCAACTCGGTCAACTACCTGTGGCATAACAACATGCCAGCTCATTCCAAGCCGGATATAATTTCCGCGAAAGGCCACCGGACCAACTAAATCAGATCCAAAAAGAATGCGGGAAAGATCATACCGTGAAAAAAGTTCCAGAAAAACGCCCGTGTCGCAAACCGCTGAAGTATCAATCCACAGGTTTTCCGCAACGGGCAGGGCGTCCAAAGCGGCAGCCATGTTGGGTGTAATGAAACAGCGTCCACAATGGGCAAGTATAAATTGTATTTTCGGATATTGAATGACAAGCCTGGAAATATCTGTTAAATTATCAGGGTCTGCCATTCCCTGTGGTTTTGATACATGTATCGTAATACAAAGCCCATATTTATTCGCAAGATCTAATTGTTCCTCAGTGATAAAATCGGTTATTCTTGCCATTTGCTTATCCTCTACCAGAGCGTTGACAAGGTATGGCTTTAACCCGGAAGGTTTGTATGTTTTGATCGTATTTTCAAGATTTTTAAATGGCATTTGCGGCCGGATCAAGATGGAAAAACGATTCATCTTATCGTTTATACTTTCAGCTACAAATCTGTTTTCTTCCTCAAGATCACAGTTATAAATAGGTGTTCCCATTATTAATCCATTGACACGTGAATCAGGAAACAGAACTTTCCAACAGCTTAATAGATCATCCATTCCAACATGATAAAAAAAAGTGTCTAAATCATCTATATCGGAACTGCGATTGTATTCATGAAATTCTGTATTCAACAGGTGGCAATGGGCATCAAAGATTCTATCCGGTAGATATGGACAAATTTCATGATCATAAATAAAGATATCGTCACCGTTTCGCATCAGTTTTTTCATCAGATTAAAACATCCTCACACATGCCGGTTATGCCTGACAGCTGATCTATTCATTTTTCTTTTTTCTTTTGTCTTCACTCAGTTATCCAGCCTTTTTCGTTTAAAAGGTAATACACTTAAAACGAGACTGATGATGACGCCGACCAAAAATGAGCCCGGAATTATCCAGAGAAAAGAAATCGTGATTGAAAACAGCTCCTGTGAAAAACTAATCAGAGTTGCAGCTATTGCGCTCGTGAGAGTACCGATAAAAGTTGCCGTTGGTTTTGCTTGGCGCACAAACATTGCCATAAAAAACGGCACAAACAGGGGTCCCACAAGCAGGTTAATCGTCTTGTAGGTCAGTTCCAGCAGATTGCCTTTGACATTGCCAATGACAAGGCTTAATAAAACAATGATAACGCCGATGGCCAGAGAAATGATTTTTGCCAGTTTGACCTGGTAGGCGTCGGCAAGTGGATTTTTTCGAAAACGTACAATGAAGTCATTGATAATCGACAGAGCGGAAGAATTTATACCTGAGGAGAGGCTCGACATTGATGCTGCAAGTAAACCGGCGAGAACCAGACCGGAAAAGCCTATGGGTAAGCCAATGACGATAAATCGTGGAAAAAGGAGATCTGCTCCATCCACAATGGATGATCCGCTGGTAAGGAGTTCCGGGTGCATCTTAAAATAGGCAAAGAGAGCAAGCCCAAGTATAGCCAGAAGGAAATAGACAAGAAGATTGGTAACCAATGAGCTGAGATACATTCGTCGCGCCGCTCTGACGTCTCGTGTGGCCAAATAGCGCTGAATGGCCATTTGATCCGATCCCGCCGTGCAGACGTACCAGCCGAAAGAAGTAATAAATGCCGTTAAAAAACTCACCCGGACTTTAGTATCAAAAAAGACCCAGCCGGACCAGTGTTCCGGCCATTGCGAGGGAATGATGGCGGACACGCTACCCAGCTGGTTTATAATTAATATGATCGCCAGAAGCGTGCCACCAAACAAAATAAACGTTTGCACAACATCTGTCAGGACAACACCGCGCAAGCCGCCAAAGGAAGTATAAATCACGGTGACAATCCCCATGATAATGCTTATCATTAAGGCAGTGCTCTCCGGCCATCCCATAATGGGCACAATCACTTTTTCCGAGACCATGTAAATTATCACAGCCATCCACACAAAACGCATCATTAAAAAATAAATCGCGGCGAGTATACGATTCCGCAATCCCAATCTGGTTTCAAGCAATTCATAGGCACTGGTGATTTTTAGTTTCATAATGAAGGGGATGAAAAAATAGGCGACAACAAAGTAAATAAAGGGCAGCGCCGCAACCATTGACCATATCATCGGCCCGTGTTTGATCATTTCCCCCGGCATGGAGAGGTAGGTGACCGCGCTAAACAAGGTGGCAAAAAGAGAGAGCCCAACCCGCCAGGATTTCATATTTCTTCCGCCCAACATGTAATCATCGGAGCTTTTATTCACATAAGAAAAATAGAAACCGACGACCAACAGACCAATGCCATAAACGATAATGACAATCCAATCTAAACTGGTCAAGGTCATTTTATCAATATTCATTAAACATCCACAAAGATAATATTTTTATTCATTGCTACTTTGGTGGCATCTTTAAAGTTAGTTTTTAATCACTTTTATCGAAAGACGACAACGTGCCTGGTCTGTTTGCGAACGATCCAGATCATAGGTATATCCCAGCGGCTCCAGTACTCTGCGATAAAGCATATCACAGTGTTCGCAGTAATCGGGATAGGGCAGGATATGTTTGTATTCAAGAAGCCGACCCTTCGATGGGCAGCGATGCATCGTTATGTAAAATTCTCCGGCCTCTTCGTCCAATTCCATAGAAAAATCCGCCGCCTCTTCTTCCAGCGTTGTGCTCCAATAAATCCAGCAACCGCGAATACCGTTTTCGGCAATAAAGTCTTTGAGATTTGTCAAATATATATCTGATAAATAATTCCAGAAATCAACGACCGCTGTTTTTCCCCGCTTTTTTTCAAGATACTTGAAAAGTTCGCTATAGGCGGGAATAAATTCCGTACATGATATCATTTTTTCCTCCTGAAAAACCGTATTCGATAGGCACCGTTATCTTCGTGATACTCAAGCATTTCACTATCGTAAGTCGTATCCTGGCATATTGTCTTAATCACGGTTGCCACAGTTTCACGGTATAATTCAGAGACAGGATGTCCTTTTGCTTTAATATGCATTACAGCCGGTGAGGCCTGTAAATGAATAATTAACTCATCCTGTGAAAAATTGATATCGAATAGAGCCCCCTCAATTTCATATATCCTTTCATAGTGCTCCTTGATGGCAAGCAAACCTTTGTTTTTTATGTCTCTTTTAAAAGGAGAATAGTAAGCACTGGCAAATTGTGTCAGGTATTCCCGAACTGCCTCCTCGCCAATATTTTTATGCAGATAGTCTATGCCATGATTTAATAGGATATGAAAGTCTTTGTGCAAATACGGATTATCCGATGATTTTCGCGTCATGGTCTGTTTGGGCATACTTTTATCCTTCAATGACCTATTTATCTATTTACTTTCTTTAAGAACCCGTCCATGAGCTGTTTGCAGTATGTACCCACAGTGATTACATCCGCACCAATGTTTAAAAATTTGTATCCCATAGCGATTAACTCGTCTAGATTGTCGATGCTGGCGGGAATCCCCGCATACTTGCCATGCTTAACGGCGATCTCAGCGACTCGCTTGCGTGTTTCAAGGAGTTTAGGATGATTCCAATCACCAGGAGCACCAATACCCTGGCTAAAATCTGCCGGACCAAAGAATAGCATATCAATGCCATCCAAGGCTGCAATAGCCTCAAGATCTTCAAGCGGTTCCGGGTCTTCGATTTGCAAAATGATAAATCGCTGATCATTTGCCTGCTTGATATAATCGGCATAATCCATCATGGTATATCCGCCATCGGCATTACCTCCATCAAGCGGGCGTCGGCCAATCGGATGAAATCGGGTCATCTGCACGACTTTACGCGCATCTTCAATACCCATAATATGTGGTACCATTATACCGGTTGCATCCAGTTCAAGCGGTTTAATATAATCGCTGTAACTACCGCGGGGGACTCGCACCATCACATCCATATCATGACTTTTAGCTGCAAATATATGCGCTCGCAGGATTGACCAATCATGCGCCAGATGTTCCTGGTCAATCCATAGACAATCAAATCCGGTCATACCAGCAATATCCGAAACCTGAGCATCAAAATGGACATTAAAACAGCTCACAATCTCTCCCGCTCTTAGCTTTTTTAACACTTTGCTTTGTCTCATTTTCATATTTTATAAATCCTTTTTAATAAAGATGAATCAACAAATTTAACACATTTTAAACCGATACTCAGCCCTAAACTCAGACTCTGGATTTTAGACAGCTTCATCAGCAAATTCCAACTGCACCACAGATTTTAGCCACTCATAATCTTCATTGCTCAAGGGAATGTATGGCGATTTTATGTTCAGTGGCATGTCCATTCCACCAATCCGTGCATACGCTTTGTCTATGGCACCATCAATATAGCCTTTTTGCACGAGTGGCGTGGCTGTTTTATGAAAAAAGTGCATAATATCCTTGTGGAGACGGTGAGCCGTTTTTAAATCGTTGCCCGTTACCGCTTCATAGTATGCACGGGTTTTTTTCGGAAATACATAGTTCGATGAAGGAATCAGGCCGACAGCACCCAGAGCATAAGAGAATAGAAACGCTGCTTCCGTGACGAAATGCACCAGTGACGGCGATTCGGTAATCAGTTCAAAGAAATCAAGCCATGTGCCCGATCCTGTTTTGGCCCCGTGGAGATTCGGGGTCACCTCATGAATGGCTTCAAGTTCTTTTCCCTTCAACCGCCTTTTATTACGCGGATTGTTGTAAAGAAGAAAAGACAATTCTGGAAAGCTCCCGCAAACATCTGAAAAGTACCGTAAAAGTTCCGCATCGTTCAGTTCCTTCCAGAAAGGCAACGTGATCTGTACACTTTGTAAACCACTTTCAGCCACAATCCGGCAACGATGCTTTACCTGATCTGAACTCAAACCAAGACAGCCGATCTGACGAAAGCCGCTGAATCCAGCCGTGGCGTCAACAAAGACATCCACAATCTGCGTGAATTCATCATCAGAGACCGCGTAACCTTCGCCACTTGTGCCAAAAAGATACAGCCCATCACACCCTTCCTGTAATAGTATGTGGATCGCCTTACGAAACAGATTTGGCAAAAAGAGACCATTCTGATCCCAGGCCACGGGAACGCTTACGAGGCAACCAACCCTCTCTGCCGCCTTCATCTACCCTCCCAAAATTGTTAGAACTTCGTTTACGATAATTTGACCTGCCTTTGCCGGAAAAATGCTGTTAGACGCTTCGTAACCACCCTCTTGCTCCGCTTCTTCAGTGACAAGGTATCCAGCCAGAACTCCGTTTGATAGACTGGCCACGAAAGTCTGTACCGGTGATTTTTCTTTTATTATCAGGGAATATTCGACAAACAATTCTCCCGGCAGAAAAACAAACTGATTGTCATCTATACCAATCACATTGATTTCTGCCGGTAGGACGGATTGATAAATTTCATCAATCTCTCTGCTCGCCGCCATTACCGCCAGTTGTTTGTTCTCTTCAGCGCCAAACCAGTCGCACTCCACTGTCCTGATTTCTGAAGCTGGCGCTTTATTTAAACGCATTTGTTCCAGTTTGTTCTTTACCAAAATCACTTTTGTTTCAGCGGTTTCTACCGGCATAAACGTTTTCTTTGGAAGTATCACGCTGGATTGCCGCACAGAAATAGGAACCCAATCTTTAAAACGGGCATCATCTAACTTCCAGATACAATCCATGATTCGCTCGCCCAGCATAAAGCCCAGACGTTTCGCTTCATCAAAAGTATTTGATTTTATAAAATGACGCGGGGATTGATTGCCAGATGGTCCGGTATGATAGAGTAAAATAACCTCTTCCCCCAGTTCCTTTTTAACATATTCACGGGTATAACCCGGAAAATCCGCTGAATAAAGTTTTGAATCTTGGTGTAAGACCGTAGGGTGCATACAATAGATAGTTGACAAAGCAAATATCCTGTCCGTCTCTGCCTCTTTTAACACAACGATAGAAACATCCGGATCAGCAGCATCCGTCTTATTCCGCCGGTTACCACCCACACCGGATCCATCTGCATTGGTAATATATATTTTACATTCTTTTTTATTTTGAAACGCTTCCACGTAGACCTGCACCAACTTGTCTACCAGATATGAAATATATTCCGGATCTGCCTTCGGCACGATCGGGTCGTAAAAAATATCACTAAAGATCACCGGACCGGAATGTGTGTGGGAAGCAGAGACCATTAAGTTTTGACCCGGAATACCGGTAGCCAACTGAACCCGCTCTCTGACTCTACCCGCAATTTCCCGGGAAATAAAAATTACATCCACGGCGCAAAAACCGATCTGCATTTCGCCATTATCAACAATCAAAGCAGAAGCATACAAGGGATCATGAACTCCTTGACTGATCCGTTCGACATGGGGATAACCGTGCAGGAACATCGGGTTTTGCGGGGTAATATCAATAATCGCAGCGCCTGCCTGTAACTTTTTCAATACGATTCTCCGAAAATAAAACGGATGCTATTTTTATATGAAATCCTTGTTCTAATCTCAATTGGCAATTTATTTAACAATTGCGCCTCCTTCTTATAACCGCATGGGAGTTTGTCCTCCACTAACTCACCGTCAGCAGTATAGTATTTCTGAATCCAGTAATAGAAGGGTGTATCACTACCCCAGAGCATGGTATCCGGAAATGCTTCCGCCAGCCGGGTCATCGCCGCTAGCGGTTCACTGTAATCGGCAGAGAATCGAATATCCTTTGTTGCCACAGCGGATGAGTTTTGCAACGCCAATTGGCAATGAATAATAAATGCTGAAAGATCGACAAAACAATTGTCCAAACCGTTAGCTTTCTCTAAAACAGGTTTGACAAAACGCGCGGAATGAGCGATACATACGCGGGTATCGGGATGCTTTTCTGCAAAACTGACGATATCGTAAACCGAAGCCCAGGGATCGGCAGGGTGTACAGCAGAATGAAAAAGTATGGGGATTTGTTTTTTTTGCACAAAATCAAGGATCGGCTTCCCTTTTGTTTCCAAATCGTTTACAAAAGCCTGGATATAGGTGGTTGCTGTTTTTAAACCAAAAACAGGATATTTTTCTGATAATTCTTCCAGACAGGCCGCTTGTTTCTCTGTCTCCCGGGAAGGATCGAACATAAGAAAAGGAAGAAACTTTTGGCTGTATTCCGGAAATATTTCATGAATTTCATTTAACAGGTTCCTGTTCTCAATCTCGTAAGGAAAATGACAATATCGTGTCGTCGTTTTTACCTGTGATGATTGACTGTCATTTTCATAAAAGGCGGAATCCCCAAACGGAAAGACAACCGCGAAATCGATGCCAACCACTTCCATGCGAACAATGAGATCTTCGAGTGACAGCGCGTAAGGATAGCCGTATTGATAATAAAATCTTGGTGAAATACCCACATGCGTATGGATATCGATGATAGCTTCTTTGCTCTTGAGTGATTCTATAATTTCAGTCTTGCTCATTCTTTATATTTGATTATTTATCTCTTGCAACTATGTGACGATTTATTTTTTAATGATTTATAACAATTTTGTGTAATCATATTTATTCATGAATGCCTGGTTAAAAAAATTTACTAATGTTATAACTAAAAAACTCATCCCCAAACCCCTTCTCTTAAAAAGAGAAGGGGCTCCCTAAAGTCCCTCTCTTTCCAAGAGAGGGATTTAGGGTGAGTTCTTTAAACTAAGTCCCAAGGTTAGGAAACTATCAAATTCAATTGATATTCCTGTATTTAGTAATATTTATCTTATTTTCAACCGGTTATTCATGAATAGATCAGGTTAGTAGCCTTTTTCCCAGTCCGGTTTTATATCCATAGCGATGGTTTCAGTCACATAGGCGTCTGTTCGCAAAATCTGATTCACAGATTCCGGCACTAATGGCGTTGGATCGCCATGCATCACCAGTCGGGCAATCAATCGCTGCCAGGATGTGGTTGTGCCGTGAACACCAATTCCAAAGGACTGTATCCGGTTTTTTGCCCTGACAACCTGAGCAGGACCAATAGTCGCGGCTTTGGGCGGGACCATGGCCAGGTCGCCGCTCATACCAAAGCTTCCATGCAGGGAATTTTGCGCCAGGGTGAACGGACTGAGCGTCACCATGCGGGGCCCCATTTCCATCCATTCTTCCATAGACCTGGCCTTAAACTCCGGCGCATCCGGCTCGATAAAGGCCAGATGTCCGGTCCAACCAGGGCCGCTGTAGACAATGTCCGCTTCGCCATGGTCGGAAATCATTTTTCCGTAGTCATTGATATTTTCATTGGTGAATGTATGAATTTGCTTTTCAGGCGGTCTAAGATCGTTATCGAGATTATAATAGAAATATTTCTTGAAAGCATGTCCAAAACCATAATGCCATGTTTCGGGTGCAATATGGCCATCCTGATCGGCGTATTCATCCATATTAAACGTGTTTAGCCTGCGACAATCCACGCGAAATTTATTGAGCATGTGCGCCAGCATCCTGAACTGCGGCCAGGGATTGGGCATAATCATCACCATTGGTTCATCATTATCAGCCGCTGTCTTGATGCGATGAAAAGCGTCAAACAGGGTGATAATGGACAAATCGGCATCGGGTACTATACGTATTTTATAATCCGGATTCGGATGATTCTCGATTTCTTCACTTTTTATTTTTCGGACTCTTTCGATTACTTTTTTATCCCGAAAAGGAACAGAGTGTGAGGGTTCATAAGCAAAATCAGTCATCACAACATCTCCCATTATTGTTATGCAAATAAATGTATAAAGCGCCAACCAATCCGGCATTAGCGCGCTTATTAATCGTGAACGGCTGATTTAAAGTCCTGTTCAATAAATCGAGCCATACTTCCGAGAGCATCATGCCGCCAGACATTGTAATATTTTTCAAATGAATTGATTTCTGAATTTGTGCAAGATGAGATCGACAACGGTTTAGATAATATTTTATGATCCCCGCACAAATTCGATGCGAATCTGCCTGTGAAATAAAATTTGGATCAGGGTTCTCTGAAAGAGGTTTTTGTTCATCGACCTCGGGATATTTATTATAGGTTTGAAAGAACTGATCATATGTGCCATGTTTAAAAAATTTATTCTTAAGCCGGCGAATTTGCACACCGAAATCACTTTCGAAATTTAGGAGAAAATAGTTATCACCTACAGGGTGCTTGCCCGCGATCTGGTCTTCCGTCAAGTCTGTGATTAACGAATCAGATATGGTATAGAAAACCATGGCCGTGCCAAAGTTTATATTCACATTTCCAGACTGTTTTAATCCCGCGCCGCAGGCAGAAGCGCCCTGGTCATTGCCACACAAAAATACGGGGAAGCGATAGTTAAGCTTCCATTTTCGCTGAATCTGTTGGGAAATCAATTCGCCCCTCATCACTGCTTTTTCTATCTTCGGAAAAAAGTCTTCTGTCAGACCAAGAATTTGCAAAAGCTCGGTATTTATCGCATTTCGGCGAAAGTCATATATTCCGCTCATTCCAAAATTGGTACTGTCAGAATAAAATTCCCCGGCCAGCCTGTAGACCAGGAATTCATTAATCAAAGGAAAGGCTCTGGCCTTTTTGAAAACAGCGGGTTCGTTCTGTTTTAACCATAACAACTTTGAAACGTACAGGCTAGGCAGAGGGTGGTTAAAACCCGCCGCTTTGGCAAAGTCGGGCAGCTGTTCTTTCAGATAAATCGCTTCCTTTTCGGCTCGCTCATCCAACCAGACAATGCCTTTATAAATCGGGGAAAAGTCCGTATCCACTGCGGCAAAAGTTTGCGCCTGACTGGTAATCAGTAAGGCCTTAACCATGGAATGTTGAACAGCTTGATCTGCCAGGCATTCCATTAACAGATCGCTGGTTGTGTTGAAAAAAAGATCAAAATCAATTTCAATACTGCCCTGACTTTCCGCCAGTGGAAATTTCCGATGATGCTGTGCTAAGATGTCAAAATTAGAATCAACGCATCCGCACTTGATATTGCTGGTGCCAATATCCAGTACCAGGTAATTTTTTTCACTCAATCCGGACTTTTTCATAAATTCAGGAATTCCTGGCTACGCATTGTCTTCTCGTTTCTCAATAGTCTTCACAACGTTATAATCTGTTGTTTTTTGTGTGATTCCAAAGCCGCTGTTAATACTTTGTGCTGGATCAGAGTTTCGTGGGGTTTAATACATCCATAAGGCATATCTTTTCCGGGATTTGAAAATTCATCAAGAGCGGCTGCCCACATTTGCAGGATGGCATCGGTAAAACCAAATTCAAAAATTCCTCCTGTTATGGTTTTGTAAACCGAATGATAGCCCAGATCTTCATTACGCCATTCCTGCTTTCCGCCGGTTTGATATGTCATTGTATGCAATGTTTTAGGATGCTTTGTACTGAAGCGGGCGCTGAATTTGGTACCAAGTATTTCGATGGACCAGGTATTTGTTTCACCGGGAGCAATACGATACGTTTTAACAGTCATCGGAAAATCATATTTATCCTGTGGATGTTCAACCGCACATTGCAAGGTTGCATTATCCCAGGTTTCACAGGCCGCGGTTCCCCCTTTTCCATCCGGTCGTTTTGTAACAATATTTGAAAGCGATGCTGAAACAGTTTTTGGGATCCAACCGGCGCGGATGGGAATATGAAGGGCATGCATGCCGAGATCGCCCATGCAGCCGTATTCTCCATTCATATTTATCATACGCTTCCAGTTAATGGGTTTGGTGTAATTAATATCTGAAGAATGCAAAAAACTTGCATTTACATGTATTATTGTACCCCACGGATTATCTGCAATAAATTTATGGATTTGATGTGCACCGGGATAAAATGGGAATTCAGAAGAGCAACGCACAAATACTTTTGGATTATTATCGATTGCCTCCAAAATGCGCTTATTAGCTTCCAAATCAATCCCAAAAGGTTTTTCTCCCAAAAGATGTTTCCCCGCACGGATAATATCAATATAAAATTTTTCATGTAAATGATGCGGCACTGCACAATAGATAAAATCAATTTCATCGTTTGCAAATAATTCATGATAATTTGTTGTAATGACTTTTATAGAATCGAAATTATCAGAATACCAATCAAAAAGACTTTCGTTCAAATCGCAAATACCAACTATTTCCGGTCGTGCATCCAAATCTAAAAGCGCCGGCCAGCGTGCCGAGGCAACTGCAAACTCACGCCCCATTAATCCACAGCCAATAATACCAAACC
>CAZBBC010000002.1:0-1236 GCA_964489835.1 uncultured Calditrichota bacterium | reverse complement strand
TAACCAAACTCCTTTTCCACTTCAGCAATAGACTCTTCAATCATGTCCAGTCCTATGTCGGCATATTTTTCATCCATGATCAGAGGTGGTGACATACGAAGAATATGACCGGCCGGAATCCATGCCAATCCTTTGCGGAAAGCCTTTTGATAAACCAGCTTACCGGCTTCATCAAACGGTTCTTTTGTCACCTTGTCTTTCACCAATTCAATACCGAGCAAAAAGCCTTTCCCCTTAACATCTCCGATAATCGGATGCTCGGCCTTCATCTTTTCCAGCTGCTTCATGAAATGCGCGCCTACCGTTCGCACATTATCCAGAATTTGTTCCTCTTCAATGACTTCAATCGAGGCTAGCGCCGCGGCACAAGCCATGGGATTACCGCCGTAACTCGACGAGGCAGAAATCTTATCCAACACTTGAGCATATTCTTCTTTAACGACCATAGCCGTCACCGGAAAACCATTGCCGAAGGATTTACCAAGAGTCACGATGTCAGGCACTATATCCCAGTGATTCAGGCAGAGCCATTCTCCGGTGCGTCCCATCCCGGTTAGTACTTCATCGGCAAAAAGGAGGATTTTCTTTTGGTCACAAAATTTTCTCAGTTTTGGGAAGAAATCATCTGGTGGAAAAATGGAACCCCCCCAGCCCTGTGCCGGTTCCAATACGAATGCGGCGACATTTCCCACCGTGCCTTCGCGGATGAATTCCTCATAGAAATGAATGTAAGCATCCGTATCAATGCTTCCGTCTTCTTTTTTAAATAGTGGACGGTAGGGATCAGGACGGGGCACCATATAAAAACCAGCTGCCCGTGTGGGACCATAACTGTAAACATCGCCTCGCACCATTTGAGCCAGGCTGACAGCTGCCATACTTTTGCCATGAAAATCTCTGAAACAGGATATGAATTCGTGATGATTACCGATCGCCCTGGCAGCGCGAATGCCGGCTTCGACAGCAGACGTTCCGTCACTATAGAATTGTACCGCGTTAAGGTCGCCTGGAAGCACCTCTGCCATTTTTTCCAGTACTTTTTCTTTTATTGGGGTGGTAAAATCGTGACAATTCATCAGTTTGTGTGCCCATTTTGCAACAGCCCCGGAAATCTTCGGATGACTGTGTCCGAGAGAAGTCACATAGATGCCTGATGAAAAGTCCAGATACCTATTACCGTCGACATCTGTCAGTGTAATACCGTAGCCTTCTTCAAAACTGACGGGAAATAATTTT
>CAZBBC010000001.1:0-135659 GCA_964489835.1 uncultured Calditrichota bacterium | reverse complement strand
GCTGCCTGTCCGGCCCGCCCGGGTGAGAAATGAATTATCCGGGTTAGTAAAAATTTTGCTAAAATAACAAAGTTTTTTGGTACAATAGCATAAAAATCGATATCTTAATATATCTGCCCTTTGCAAAGAATAAATATACATTATCTGTACGCAAAGTGGTTATATTTAATCAGAAACATAAATCGGGTTAAAATGTCAATTGTAGCAATCGGCGTTGATGTCTGTGATGTGAGCAGAATCCGTAGTCTTGAAGAAAAACACGGAAAGCGCTTTCTTCAGAAAGTTTTTACAGACCAGGAAGCCGGGTATTGTGAAAAAAAGATTGAAAAGCACACCTCTCTGGCCGCCCGTTTTGCGGCAAAAGAGGCCTTATTAAAAGCCCTGGGAACCGGATTGCGCAGTGGTTTACAATGGAAAGAAATTGAAGTTGAAAATGACCATTTAGGAAAGCCCTATTTTAAATTTCACGGGCAAACGGCAAATCTTGTCTCTGGCCGCACTGTTTTTCTTTCCCTTTCACATACCAACGATAATGCCATTGCTTTTGTTATAATTCAGGGAGACCCATTTAAAAGATGATAAAAATCGTATCCAATGATCAAATGAGAACCATGGATGATCTTACCATCCGTGAGTTGGAAGTGCCCGGTATTATTTTGATGGAAAATGCCGGTAGGCATACTTTTGAATTTATTCGCGAGTTTCTGTCTGAAAACGGCATCCACGGTACCATTGATGTATATTGTGGAAAAGGAAACAATGGCGGTGATGGTTACGTGATCGCCCGTCATCTTTTTAATAATGGATATGACGTTCAGATATTTGCTATTGGTGATCCGGGAGATTTGACTGGTGATGCAAAAACAAATTATCTCATATGTAAAAATTATCTAATCCCCGTCAGGGTTATCCATTCTGTCGATCAGCTATCGAATAATCATTGCCCGACCCTAATTGTTGATGCTTTGCTGGGGACAGGTATCAAAGGGGCGGTAAAGGGTCTGATTAAGGAAATAATAGAGTTCTTGAATGAAATTTCCGCCCCTATCGTTTCTGTTGATATGCCCAGTGGACTGAATGGGGATTTAGCAACAATACCCGGAACAGCTATTGTCGCCGATTTAACAGTCACGATGGCTCTGCCAAAATATGCCCATTTATTCTATCCTGCAAAAAAGAATATCGGAGAATTAAAAATTGCAGATATCGGTATGCCAATTTCTGTTAAAAACTCTGAAGACGTAACCTTAAATTTGGTTGAATATTCTGATCTAAACTTCCCCATCCTTGATGCAGACGCTCATAAATATACGGCCGGAAAATTGTTCATTCTTGCCGGGTCTCCGGGTATGACCGGTGCCGCCGCCTTGGCTGCGTCCGCGGCACTTCGTACCGGGGTGGGATTGGTTAATATTGGAATACCGGAGAGTTTGAATCCGGTACTGGAAATTAAAATCACGGAAGGTTTGACAGTACCTTTACCTGAGACCGAAGAGGGGATGGTGTCACAAAAAGCTTTCTCACGGATTAAAGACAGAATAGATTGGGCGGACGGTGTGATCCTTGGCCCCGGAAGTGGAAGAGGCCAAGAAACTTTAAAAGTGTTGCAAGCCAGTATTGAATACTGCAAAAAATCCGACAAGCCGACAGTTATCGATGCAGATGCTCTTTTCGCACTTTCGGAGTTCCCGGATATTACCAGGGAACTGGGCAAAAATTTTGTACTCACTCCCCACTATGGAGAGTTCCTGAGACTGACCTCCTTCGATAAAGAAGAAATTCAGTCTCAACCCTGGCATTGCCTGAAAACATTTCTTTCGGATAAAAAATTTTATCTTAATTTAAAAGGAGCTCCATCCATGGTGGGCTTTCCCAAAGGACAAATATATGTTAATCCGACAGGAAATGCCGGTTTAGCAAAAGGTGGCAGTGGGGATGTGCTGGCCGGAATCATTGGTGGTTTATTGGTTAGAGGTTTGGATCCGGGAGAGGCTGCCATTTGCGGTAATTATATTCACGGTGAAGCGGCCGAAATGTTACGATCTGCTTATGGTCTAACCTCGCTTTTACCATCTGATCTATTGCAGGTTTTACCTGATCTATTCGGTCTGAACGAGCAACTAACCCAATAATCAGACATTAAAACGCATCGTTAGTGTATCACCATCCTTAACCACATATTCTTTACCTTCTAGTCTGAGCAGTCCATTTTCTTTACACGCATTTAAGCTGCCATATGTCATAAGAGTTTCGTAATGCACGACTTCCGCCCGTATAAATCCCTTTTCCATATCGGTGTGAATGGTACCGGCTGCCTTTTGGGCCGTGTAACCCTTGGGAATTGTCCAGGCACGGCATTCATTGCTGGCAACAGTAAAAAAAGAGATCAAGCCGAGTAATTCGTAAGAAACCCGGATCAGTTTTTTTGTTGCCGGTTCTGAAATATTTAGATCTGCGAGAAAGTCTCCGATATCTTCCTCTTCCAATTGAGAGATCTCTTTCTCTATTTCTGCACTCAATGCGGTAATGGCACATTTCTTGGCAATGGTTGATTGAAATGGTTGAATTAGTTCCTCACTTTTATCAATGTCTGTTTCATTGATGTTTAAAACAAATAAAAGTGGTTTTGCACTCAAAAACTGAAAACCCTTGATAATTTGTTCCTCACGTTCTGTAAGCTCCAGTTCACGAATCGGATGCCCTTCCTCAAGAACAGACTGGCACTTTTTTAATACTTCCAGTTCATTTTTGTCTTTTTCCGCCTGAGTCTTCATTACCAGTTTTTCAAGTTTTTCAATACGATTTTCAACAATCGACAGATCATTTAAAAGAAACTCGGTGTTTATAAAATTGATATCTCTCCGGGGATCAACACTTCCCATCGGGTGAGGATAGACATCATTATCAAAAGCCCTGATCATTACAAGAATGAGCTCAACCGTTTTCATATTTGATAAAAACTGGCCAGGTAATCCCGATCCCCGGTGCCCCTCTTTTTCCAATCCGGAAACTTTTATATATTCGATTGTTGTATGTACTATTTTCGGGGGATTAAAAATCCGACTTAAGTCATATAACCTTTCATCCGGAACCTGAACAATACCGCGTTCCGGTTCATTTTTAAATTTGCCGGTCGGTTCGTGAATTTTATGAGATAATAAAGTTTCGAACAGGGTTGATTTTCCGGAGAACGGTAACCCAACGATTCCAATCTGCATACTTCCTCCAATAAAAAGGGCGTGTAATATATATACCCTTTTTTAATAAAATTTGCCTATGGAATCAAGAGTTAAAATAAATATTTTACTCATCTTTTTCTGATGGCGAGTAGCTATCGGGTTTAATAAGGGGATGAACAACCGCCTTCATATGATCGATGGAAGGATTGACATATATTTTACCATCTATTTCCAGGGTGGGAACTATTTTTTTCCCGCCACAAAGCTGTTTTAACTTTTCCATTGCCTGGGGATTATTATCAACATGGATGACTTTATAAGCCACATTCTTTTCTTCAAAAAAAGAAAGCATCGCTTTACAATCATAACACCAGTCTGTTGAATACATTTTCACAAATGACATTGGGCTTTCCATATTATACCCCTTCTGAATTAAACAAACGTTGTCGGGTAACTTTTGCCACGACACCTGCCAATAATAAAAGCCCCACTAGATTTGGAAAGGCCATTAGCGCATTACCGATATTCCCAATGTACCATACAATATTGAGATAGTCAAAACTAACTCCGGCAATAGGTGTAATTATAGCCCCAAAGAAAAGAACTGTTATGAATATATAACGATAGGGCATAATAACTCTATTTCCACCAAAATACTCGATACACTTTTCACCATAATATGACCAGCCAATCAAGGTGGTATAGCCAAAAACAAAAGATGCAATGGCGATAATTGCTCCACCCAAACCATAGGGAATAACGGAATTAAATGCTTTTTGGGTGACAAGAATGCTGGTGATATTATTGGCAGCGCCCAGACCCTGCCAGGCTTGTGTTTGCATATAGGCACCTGTCAATATAATAGTCAGGGTAGTCATCGAATTAACCAGAATAGTATCAATAAACACACCTGTCATTGCAATTAAACCATTTTTAGTTGGTTCATCCGATGTGGAAGCTCCCTGGGCAATAGCTGCAGATCCCAGCCCAGCCTCATTGGAAAGTAAGCCCCGGCTAACACCATTTTGAATGGCCAATCCAACCGATGCACCGACCAATGGCTGAAGACCGAATGCTGACTTAAAAATCAACACAAAAGCGTCCGGTATCTGATCGATATTGGCTATAATGATAATCAAGGCAAAAAAGATATAAAAAACAATCATCGACGGGACAAGTTTTTCAGATACGTGACCAATCTTTTTAATTCCACCGATGATGACCATCCCTACCATAACAGCGATCACGGCCCCGATCAGGAAGTAATAGATGGCCGGGGCCTGTTCTCCGGCAACCCCGCCATGAAACGCACGGTTAATGGTATTTGCCAGGGAGGCGGTCATTGAATTGGACTGGGCCATATTTCCTGTACCGATCAGACAGGCAATCGCACCAAAAAAAGCAAAAGCACCGCCTAACCATCGCCCCAATTTTTTGTTTTTTAATCCGTTTTTGACATAATACATCGGTCCACCTGCCATGGTACCATTGGGGGCGACTTCACGATACTCTACCCCAAGAAATCCTTCGGCATACTTTGTTGCCATTCCAAAAATGCCGGCAATCCACATATATACCGGTGCTCCCGGCCCTCCAATCGCAATGGCAGTAGCTACACCTGCGATGTTTCCATTACCGACCGTGGCCGCCAGAGCCGTCATGAGCGCAGCAAAAGGGGAAATATCACCCCGCCCCTCTTCCGAATGTGATTCTTTGGAGAAAATTAGCTTCAGGGAATGCCAAAAATGAGTAAATTGTACGCCACGCGTACGAATGGTGAGAAATACTCCGGTTAATAGCAGAAGAGTGATCATTCCGGGACCCCAGAAAATCAGATCTAATTCTCTCGTCCAATAGAGAAAGTGATCAAAAAATCCCATTAGTCAAAAATCCCAAATAGATTCAGTAATATCAGAAATACAACCAACGGTACGAAATAACGGATCATAAAGATCCAGATAGACCTGGTTCTACTGAAAAAAGGAGAACCGGTATCGATTTCATTTGCTGCCTTTGATCCACCCCACACCCAGCCCACAAATAATGATAGCAACAAGGCGCCGAATGCCAACGAAAAGTCTCCAAAAATAAAACTCATATGACTGAGAAAATCCACGGGACTTAATCTTTCAGGTAATAAAGCGAAATTACTAAAAAATTCTGTGGCACCTTGAGATAACGCTGACGGAATTCCAACAATGAAGGTAAAAGCGGCAACCACCCATACAATTTTTTTTCGACTGACCTTTTTCTCATCCACCAAATAGGCAACGGGCACTTCTAATAGAGAGATGGTAGAAGTGAGTGCTGCGACTGAAAGTAGCAGGAAGAAAAATGTTCCAACAGCTAAACCACCCGGCATCTGTGTAAAAAGCTTAGGAAATACAACAAACACGAGCGAAGGTCCGGCGCTTGGACTTTCCCCCATGGCAAAAAGTGCCGGGAAAATAATCAACCCGGCCATAATAGCAATCATCGTATCGAATAAAGCAATATAAAAAGCAGAACTAACTAGATTGTCTTCCCTGGACACATAACTACCGTAAGTGATCATCAATCCCATTCCCAGGCTCAATGAAAAAAATGCCTGTCCTAAAGCAGCTAGCATGACTTTACCGGTAATTTTTGAAAAATCCGGCTGTAAATAAAAAGTCAATCCACGACCGGACCCCTCCAGGGAATTCGAATATATGATCAATCCGATCAGTAAAACAAAGAGAACCGGCATCAGGATTTTAGACCATCGTTCAATTCCTCTTTCAACACCTCCATAAACGATCAGAGTAGTAAGTAACATAAAAAAAGCAAAGAGTAACAAAACGATCCAGGGATTTGAGACAAATTCAGAAAAGGCGCCAATTTTACCTACCGCCATTTTAATAATATAACCAAAGGTCCATCCGGCAATCACACCATAAAAAGAGAGAATACCCACACCGGTTAATACACCAAGAACACCAACCCACCGCCAGATTGATCCAGGTATAATGGCACTGATAGCACCGACCGGATTTTTATGTGTTGAACGGCCTAGAGCAAGCTCGGCAATCATATAGGGCAATCCGATGATGATTACAAAAACAATATATATCAAAACAAAAGCTGCTCCTCCGTTTTCCCCAACCACATAGGGAAATCGCCAGATATTACCCAAACCGATGGCAGATCCTGCAGCAGCAAAGATGAATCCTAACTTTGAGCTCCATTGACCACGTTGAACATCCATAGAATATTCTCCTGAGATTATATCTTGTAATGCGGGAGTGTTTTTTAGAATTGAACGGGCAATTTAATAAAAAAATGAATAAATGTTTAGAAAAAATCAAAGGGAGCAGATTTAAACCTTCATCATATAAAAATGAATTCAATCTTGAATAGTGTTATATTTATATTTCAGCCGGACAATTTGTTGGTTTACCACTACTCATATTATAACGTTTTGACAATATCTGAGAAGAAAAATCCGGGTTATTTTGCAATATTTATTTTTGTTTTTACCGCTACGCCTATCAGTATACCGGATACTACTTTGTTATACAGGAATAATTACTGCTTTTTATAAATTTAAATCATATAAAAGAAAAATGAAATTTATGCAAGAAGACGAAATTACCGGAAAAGCATATGATACCAGGCTGATGAAGCGATTGCTTGTTTATACCATCCCTTACAGGCGTTTAATCTTTTTTGGTGTTCTTTTGACATTACTGGGCTCATTTTTACAACTTGTCGGACCGTATCTAACCAAACTGGCCATTGACAAATATATTTCGCAAAAACAGATCTCCGGATTATACCTTATTTTGATCGTATATTTTATAGCGCTTGTATTAATTTTTATCACCCAGTATGCTCAAATCTTTGTAACGCAGTACTTCGGACAACAATTAATGTTTGATATACGTTCAAAGATTTTTCGTCATATCCAGTCATTATCGCTTTCCTTTTTCGATAAAAATCCGGTTGGCCGACTAATGACACGTGTGACTTCTGATGTTGAAGCCCTCAATCAAATGTTTACACAGGGTATTGTTTCCATTTTTGGAGATATCTTCTTATTGGCAGGCATTATCGGCGCATTACTATATTTGGATGCGCGACTGGCAATATGGATATTGTCCATTATTCCAATCCTGTTTTTAATCACTATTTTTTTTCGTTTACGCGTTCGCGACGCTTTCAGACGTATTCGAAGGTGGGTCGCTCGAATTAATACCTATGTCCAGGAAAACATTACCGGTATGTCCATTGTACAGGTTTTTAACAGAGTTGAAAAAAATTTTCAGACTTTTTCAAATGTCAATTACGAGCATACCAAGGCACACGTCAAAACAGTCTTCTATTTTGCTCTTTTTTATCCCGCGATTGAGCTGGTTGGTGCCTTTGCGATTGCACTGGTTATATGGCGGGGTGGTGTTTTTAAGGTGGAGGGATTAACCACTTTTGGTGCGTTGGTCGCTTTTATCCAATATGCCCAGATGTTTTTCCGCCCCATCAGTGATTTATCAGAAAAATATAATATTTTACAGCAGGCAATGGCTTCTTCAGAAAGAATTTTCAATTTACTGGATACTCCCGTGTCAATTAAAAGTCCACAAGGGAGTGGCCAACAGATTGAAAACATCATGGGTAAAATAACGTTTAAAAATGTTTATTTTGCCTATAATGAATCAGAGTTTGTACTAAAAGACATCTCTTTTGACCTTAATCCTGGGGAAAGTGTCGCCATTGTTGGTCATACTGGCGCCGGTAAAACCAGTTTAATTAATATTCTAGGGCGCCAGTATGATATTCAACGGGGTGATATAAATGTAGATGATATTTCAATATTAGAATGGAATTTAAAGTCTTTAAGACGCCAAATGGCTGTTGTGCTGCAGGACGTCTTTCTTTTTTCCGGAACTGTGGCAGAAAATATTCGCCTGGGGAATGATCATATCTCCATGGATACTGTGAAATGGGCCGCACAGCAAGTAAACGCCAGTACGTTTATCGAAAAACTACCCCAGCAGTACGAAACAGTGGTGAAAGAACGCGGAATAATGCTCTCAATGGGTCAAAAACAACTGATTTCATTCGCCCGGGCGCTGGTTGTAAATCCACGGATCCTGATTTTAGATGAGGCCACATCCAGTGTGGATACAGAAACAGAACTTCTGATCCAGAAAGCATTGAAAACTTTGATGAAAAGCCGGACTTCACTGATCATTGCGCACCGTTTATCGACCATAAAGGATGTAGACAAAATTATTGTTTTGCATAAAGGAAGCATTCGTGAAATCGGTACGCATCAGGAATTACTCGAGAAAAAGGGGTTGTATTTTCAATTATATTTATTACAGTATCAGGCCCAGGAATTGGTTGGTAGCCGATCATAAACCACGAAAAGGCGTTCCACAATCGAAACGCCTTTTTCATAAGAGCAAAATAAATTTATTTCTTGATTCCGGCTATCTCTTCCAGCATATCAAGAGTAAGCGATTTGGGTCTTTCAATCGCCTGTCCCAAAGCACGATCCCAGATAATATTAGGTAATACACCCATCGCCCGTCCTACACCAAACATTACGGTATAGAAATCATATTCTGTTACACCATAATGCCATTGAATAACACCGGAATGAGCATCAACATTAGGCCACGGATTTTTTGCTTTACCTTGTTCCTCAAGAATCGGTGGAACAATATCATACAACATACTTACTACTTTAAATATTGGATCATCAGGCAAGTGCTTTAAGGAAAAGTCTCTTTGGGCGGCATATCTCGGATCTGTTTTTCTCAATACCGCATGACCATATCCCGGGATCACTTGGCCGGATTTTAAGGTATCCCACACAAATTTTTTCATTTGCTCAACGGTTGGTGTCTCTGTACCCATCTTATTCATCAAATCCTGAATCCACCGCAAAACCTCCTGATTGGCAAGACCATGCAATGGACCAGCCAAACCATTCAGACCGGCCGATAAGGAGTAATAGCAGTCAGAGAGAGCGGATGCAACCAAATGAGTGGTATGGGCACTAACATTACCACTTTCATGGTCACTATGGAGGATAAAATATAGTCTGGAGAGTTCATCATAGGGTGTAGCTACTCCCATCATATGGGCAAAGTTTTTGCCATAATCCATGCTGAAATCCGGTTCAATGATGTCTCCATCCTTATACTTATACCGATAGATAAAAGCGGCCATTGTGTGTAGCTTGGCAAATAGATTCATTGCATCTTCATACATCGGATCCCAATAATCAAATTTACTCATGCCTTCATTATATTTTTTCACAAAAACCGACTCTTTTTGTAACGCCATTATAGCAATCGAGAACATCGTCATCGGATGGGTATCTTTTGGAAGTGCCCGAAGTGTATCCCATACATAACCGGGTACTTTGCCCCTTTTCTGTAAATCTTTGTTTACTTCCTCCACCTGATCATCGGTGGGAATTTCTCCGGTCAGTAACAAATAGAGATGTCCTTCGACATAAGGCATTTCTGCCCCCGGGGCACGTGGTAACTTTTCAAGCGTTTCAGGAATTGTAAAACCCCGAAAACGAATACCTTCAAACGGGTCAAGATATGATATGTCTGTTGTCAGACATTTAACACCACGCATGCCGTTATAAAATTGGCTGATTTTCACCGGCCCCACTTCAGTGTCACCATGTTCTTTCAACAATCGAACCACTCTCTCACGCCATGCTGGTAAAAGCGACGCGATTTTTTCCTTCATTTGAGTCATATAGAACTCCTTTCTTAAATATATGGTAAGTCCTGATAAAATTGGTTCTATGGGAAACAACTTAATATAGTGCAATCATTCACAAAGTAAAAGAAAAAAATTGCATATTTTAACTTATTATACTCCACCCGGATCATTCAATCTGAAAATATGCAAAATCGTTCTAAGATAATCCCGGGAATCTCTCACAATTATGAGACTTTTGTTTCTTCCTTCTCTTTCTTTTTTGGTTTTTCTGGGGTAGAGGGGGGGCTGGACTTTTTATTTTTATAATCAGTTATATAAAATCCAGATCCTTTGAAAATAAGTCCGGTACCACCGGAAATTCTTCGTTTTACCTGACCCTTGCATTTAGGACATATATTTATGGGTTCAGAAGCAATGCTTTGAAATTCCTCAAACTCGAAGCCGCATGATGTACAATAATATTCATATGTTGGCATTTACATGCTCCGCTCTTCTATAAATTAAATAATTTACAAAACTCACGAACAAATATGCAACTTAATCAGGCTTCTCGGTATTTCAGGATATAATGGCACATATACAGGCGACATTAATGATATCTTCCACATTGCAACCTCGCGAAAGATCATTAAATGGCTGCTTCAGCCCTTGAATAATCGGACCAATGGCTTCTGCACCACCAATTCGCTGAGCTATTTTGTAACCAATATTTCCCGCATCCAGATCAGGAAAAATATATACATTCGCCTGACCGGCGACAGGACTATTTTTTGCTTTTTTTCTGGCGACTGATTCGACAAAGGCAGCATCAAATTGTAATTCACCATCTACCAAAAGCTCTGGTTTTTTGTCACGTACTCTTTGGGTCGCTTTAATTACTTTGTCAACATCCTCATGGGAAGCACTACCCTTTGTAGAGAAAGAAAGCATGGCCACTTTGGCACTTTCTTCAACCAGCTTTTCGTGTGTTTGTGCGCTGCTGATCGCAATACTTGCCAGTTGTTCATCATCGGGATTTGGAATTACTGCACAATCAGCGAATGTCAAGATTTTTTCATCTGGAAGAACCATAATAAAGGAGCTGGATACCACCGATACGTTTTCTGCAAGCCCAAGGACCTGAATCCCTGCGCGTAAAACATCACCGGTGGTATTGATAGACCCGGCAACGGCACCATTAGCCAAACCTTCCCGCACAGCAAAGGCACCAAAATATAGGGAGCTTTGTATGGCTAGCGCGGCTTCTTTCATACTTATATTTTTATGCCGACGTAGTTCGTAAAATTTTTCTGTCCATTCATTTATAAAAGGAGAATTTCCAGGATTCATAATTTCAACATTGCTAATATCCAAATCTAGGGAATTTGACGTTTTTTCTATTTTTTCGGGGTTGCCAATCAAAATAGGGCTCACCAATTGATTGCTTTTTAGAAAATAAGCTGCTTTAATTACACGATCTTCTTCTCCTTCAGGCAATACAATTGTTTTCTTTTTGCTTTTTGCCAGTTGTCTGAATTTTTCAATAATTTCCATCCTCTTACCTCTTGGTTTTTTCTCTGAGTTTTTTTGCCACCATTGGGGAAACAAGTTTTTCCACATTTCCCCCAAATTCCGCCACCTCGCGCACAATAGTAGAATTTAAGTAGGTATATTTTACATTCGGCATTAAGAATACCGTCGTTATATCATTATTCAATTGTCTGTTCATCAATGCCATTTGAGATTCAAATTCAAAATCCGAAATCGCGCGTAATCCACGAATAATCACCAGTGCTTTTTTCTCACGTGCAAATTCCACCAGAAGTCCTTCAAAGCTGTCTGTTGATACATTCGGTAAATCTTCAATGGCATTTTTAATAAAAGCTATTCGCTCTTCCACAGAAAAGAGAGGTGCTTTCTTGGTATTTCTGGCAATGGTGACTATGACTTTGTCGAACAATCGGGCTGCCCGTTCTGTTATATCAAGATGACCATTTGTAAAGGGATCAAAAGTACCCGGGTATATTGCGATCTTTTCAGACATTTTTTTCCTCCGGCAGTATAAAAGAAACTAAACTGCGTCCAATCTTTTTTTGTTTTATAACCTGATAGAGCATATGATCTGTGGCAAGGGGATTGTCAATTTCATGATGAACAACCAAAATTCCCGATTTTTTTAAAATCTCCCCCGCCATAATCTCTGTAACTAAAACTTGTAACTGAGAATAACGAAAAGGCGGATCCATTAAAATTAGTTCAAATTGCATTGCACAGGTTTTTAAATATTCGAGAACATCTCTTCTAACGATGCTGATATTATGGGAATCAACGGAGAGCGAGGCCAAATTTTTTTCCAGTACATTTATTGATGATCTTTCTTTTTCCACAAATGTTACATGCTTAGCACCTCGGCTAAGAGTTTCAAAACCCAAGCTTCCGCTACCGCTGAATAAATCAAGAACCTCTATATTTGTAAAGAAGTCGCCAAGAATTGAAAATATAATTTCTTTGATTTTGCCGGTGGTTGGTCGGATAGAAAGATCATTACCAGCGAAAAGCTTTTTACCTCTAAATTGTCCTGATAATATCCGCATTCATTAATAAATTCGACAGTGATTTTATAAGTAAAAATCCAGAATTAATTTGAGCACATAAGAAGAATTGGACATTTTGCGCTGATCAGCCGGAAGTAATGATAACTTATGAATAGTAATATTCTGGTTGGATGATGCGAATTGATCGATTAATGCCAGACAGTTTTCTAATGATCCTTTAAGTACATACTCTTTACGGTTGACATTGAAAAGATTTTCCTGTCGGCTGGTAATGGCTCTCTGTGAGTTGATCGTCAGTCCGGATTGCTGTTGTATTGACTGAACCCATGTTTCTGGTGTTTTATTGACCACACTCTGAGAACTAACAGAACGTGTCGGTTCGATTCGATTTAAATTAATATCATACAATGCAAATAAACCACCATTAGTTCCCGGTCGGTAGTCTACTGTCTCGATTTTATACTCTTTAATTCTTTCATTTTTTTTAATTAATAAATTGAAATTTGCCAACACATCACGATTTTTCGCAAAAACCTCCATGTTAAGTGAACTACCATACAAAAGGATGCTTGAGTACTTTATATTTTTTGGGCTGAGAGTTGTAAGCAAATGTATGCTCTCTAGATTGTGACTGTTTGATTTATTCAATGCCGTAAGAAAATTTTGTTTCCGTTCTGCTTGTTCATTTTGCAGCTTTTCTGCAGCCGATTCAACCTTCTGGTCTGCAAGTTTTTCACCTTCCTCACTAAAAAACACATTTGATATAATAAAAAATATTACCACTAATACGGCAGCTATTCCAACACCAATAAAAATGGGCTTATAGTTTATACCCAGCTGCTTATCGTCCTCTTCATAGGAAAAAAGAATAGGCTTTTCACTCTTTTCTTCTTGAGAAGGATATTCGCTTTGTGCCGTTTCGTCGTAGGCCCCTATTTCTTCTTTTACCAGATCGGGTGGGACTGCGATATCGGGTTCAGAGATAGACTCCTCTGGCAAATATAATTCTTCCTGCTCAATAGGTATCTCCGATATTGGCTCTGGTTTTTCGTCTTCAATGGCAGAAAAAATTTCATCACTAAAGAAATCATCTCCGGGTGTATTTTTTTCTTCTTCTGTTGGGTCGGAATAATACGCCGGCTCTTCCTCTTTTGTGTCATCCCCTTGAGCTTTTATATCTCTTTTCTCTATGTTTTCCTGGTTTTCAAACAACTCATCTTTATCTCGAAGAATATTGTATTTTGCCATCTTTTCCTCCAAAAACCTTTACTCTATTGATCAAGAATGACACCAATAGACTCAACAAATTTTGTTGCCTGTTCAATTGATGGGAGGGTATTTTGCATTCTGTCAGTTTTATCAATATTTTGCAATGGATTCAGTCTGAGTGCAATAACAGATAAATTTTTCTGCAATAATTGAATGAAACTATCTTCAATATTATCCCCATATAAAAATATTCGATTTACCTCTACCCTGTTTTGTGTATATTGTTCAAAAAGATTTTCGATCTGCTTAACTTTTGTTTTAATCTTATTAACAAGATTATTCTTATAGGTCGCTGATTGATAATTTTCAAATATTCGCTCATAGTTAGATGTATAGTAGTTCCCGTTCCATAAATAAGTACTCTCCAATCTGGATAATCCTATTTTAAATATCACAATAAGTCCATCCACCTGATTATGCAAAAGTTGCCGAAGCGTAATTTCTGCTACCAGCTGATTGATACTGATATCCACTAAATTTAAACCCAATTGTTTGCATAATATTTGAAAGAAGTTGACAACTTTTTTCTGTATAGCAATCGTCAGATAATCTTTTTGGTTGTCTCTTTTAAAACAATTATCTGTCTTGTAAAACATGTATCGATCTATTGGTTCAGATAAGCTATGCGATAAATCCCAGGCGATATGTTCTTGATCTTCATGGGGAGTAAAATTATCCGGCAGGGCAATGCGTTTTAAAGCAGCTAAATTGGATTCAATCGAAATGGATATGTTCTGGATATCTGTCTTTCCAGATAATATTTTGCTGTTAATCAGATTTGTTAGCTGAGAAAGTTTATCCTCTTTAAATAATTCGTATTCGACATAAGGAAAGGGATAAGAAACACTTCCCAGTTGATCAAGCAGGAGTGTTTGAGATTCTTTTAAAAATACTGCATAATTGATATTTTCAACGCAAAATGCCAGACCGATATGAATACTCATATTAAACCAACTTAAAGAGAAAAAGTGGATATTTCTCTTATATTATAATGATTTTACTCTTCCCAACTTTTTTGACCAGTAGTTCCAAAAATCTTACCATAGTTGACAGTTCGCGTATTGAATACACCGTATACGGCTTGTTCCTTACCTTCAGAGGCAAAGAGAAAAAGATCTTTCATATTTTCTTCAATATCCTGAAGTTCAGATAATACTGATTCTGTTGGAATAGATTTTATCTGTTCGAGTGCCGTATTTAAAGCATTAATGTGGGTTTCGAATGAATATTCATTGCGTCGTATCTGGGACAATAATTCGTTGTATTCATTCATTTGATTGATGATTTCAATATGAATAGTGTCCAGAGCACCAAAATAATGATCTGAATATATTTGCTTAAAAGCTCCTGTGCTGATGAGTGCCGATTCTATTTCTTCCTTGATTGCTGAATAGGAATCACTCATCGGTACAAGCTGAACGTATGCTTTTTCTTGCAAGTAAGCATCATAGGCAGCACTTTCCGGTAATTTCTCTATGACTGCCTCTAACTCTTTTGTTTTAATCATAACATCAATATTCCGTCTATATTTGGTTTTTACCTCTGGGTAAAATTCTCTTATAGCTTCGATCTGCTTTTCATAGTTCGAAAAAGCGCTCATAAACAGTAACTTACTGATTCGATCTGATTCAGTGACTGCCTTTGACTTCAGCTCCTCCAGAAGGGTTGGATCTTCAACGCGAAAACCCAGAGAATCATCGCTTTTCATTATATATGCCAGATTTTTATCCGGGGTATAAAAACTGCGTTTGCTAATATTTATCAAAAGAGAATCACTTTCGCTGAGAGCATATTGTGCAAATTCTTCTGTGATTAAAAAGTCAGATAAAAATTCATTATAGACACTTGACAGATCTTCAGATGCTGCAACCACCTCATTGAGAGAAACGTCTGTTTTCTTTGTAAGAAAAAAAGCAAATCCTTCACCGGCATCACGTTGAAAATCGGCCACACGGTCAGCCACACTGGTGAGAGTTTTCAACTTTGAATTATTTACTGTTTCCATTAAATCCGATGTTCTGTTGGATATTGGGATCCAGACCTGATTAATAGCACCAAAATCAATCGAAGCTACAGTTTCTGATATTTCCTTTGAAAATGAAGAAGCATAACGTGCGGCAGATTGCAGAGAGTAATCCGTAAGATCGCGCCTTAATTGCCACATACTATCCAATGCTGTCACAACCAGAGCGTAGTCCTCAAAATCCATCGCCGAACGGAATGTATATATTTGCATTTTAATCTCTTCCGCTTCCCGGTCAATTTCTTCAATAGTTTTAAAGAACCGCTTGTTGGCATTTAAATCATCTTCGATACTTTTAATATTTGATGATATTGCGTACAGATTTTGTACCACCGATGTATTTAAAAATGTTTCCATGGCATCTCTTAAGCGTGTCGTATGATTGACAACTAATTGTCTTTTACTCAAGGCGGAATCATTTTGAATGGTGGCTATTAATTCATCTTCATTATGAGAATAAACTTTTTTTAAACTATAAAAATAACGCTGTGCTTCATAAAGCGTTGCCATATTCCCACGGCTTGTATCCCTGATCATATCTTCTTCCTGCCAGATTTGACCAGGTAATTTAATCGCAATAACCATGGCAACAACCAGAAGAACTATAATAATCTTTAATATGAGGGATCCTCTGCCGTCTTGACTAGCCATTATGCCTCCACATTAATAATATTGTTTAAAATAAATGAACGTCTTTTTTATATTATACTGGGAGAGGAAGTTAATCAAATCTAAAATTAATGTCAAACACTTTTTCGTTGTGGCACAATCGATAACCCCTAAATTTTTATAGACTTCCAGCAAATTATTTTTATATATCCGACATGATTTACGAAATTATATTGCAACAATGGTACATTTTTTCTATAATTCATATCCTGCCCGGCGCAGGACAAATCATTTGGGTAAAACTTTGAAGAATATCATCGGATTAATATTGATCGTCTCATTTTTTTCCTGTTTTCAAAAAGAGAAAAAAGAAATTGCACAAAAAATTCGAATGCTTGAGTTTCAAAGAAACAACCATCCCGAAAATTTTGAAAATTTAATCGTAAATACGAGTGGAGAGATACGACTATTAGTTGCCGACGCAATGGCAAAAATCGGCAGTTCCGCTCATCTTTCTATTCTTAAAGAACTTCTTAAAGATAAAAATCCCGCGGTTATAAGTAAAGCGCTCTTTGCGATCGGTCAAATCGGAGAACAGGATTCTTTACTTTGTTCCTTGTTGAAGGATAAAAAATATAATGCTTATCAGAAGCAAATACTTAACGCTATCGGAAAAAGTAAAAACGAGAGTTTAATAGACACTCTGGTTGCTCACCTTCCCTCTCTTTCAGATTCGCTGAAGATATCAGCAATCCAAAGTATTACCCATATTGCCCCTCCCAACTTTAAAAATATTAGAAAGTGTAATGCTATAACAACCTATCTTAAATATCCAAACGCAGGAGTCAGGGGGGCCGCGGCTTATTTTTTTTCCAGACATCCGCATTATTTGGCGATCCGAAGTCTGATCAAAAGTTCTCTGAAATCTGAATCAATATGGAATAAATACCGTCTAAAAGCCCTCAGTCGTTCATTGGAAAATTATTCCATACCAACCAGAGATTCTGCGTTGTTCGATACATTAAAACAAAATTTAATAACTGACCTATACAATAACAGCAACTCCTGGCGTCATAAGATATATGAGATTTCTATTCTATCCCATAGTGAAGACAGCTCCTCATTTAAGGCGGTTGCCAACTACCTTCGGAATCCGAATCCGCATCTTCGCCAGGCAGCCATCGCATCATTAGCCCGCATGGATAAGTCGGAAGCCAAACAATCTCTTCTTCGGGTATTTCAGGAAGCCAGCTGGGCAGATAAAGGAAATATAATTCTTGCCTTATCAAAAAAACATCCACAAATAGTTTATCCACTTATTCAGCAAAACCTGGATAAAGGGAATATTTATAGTAAACAATTACTATTGAAAAGTCTGGCAAATATTAAAAATAAATTGTCATTGGATCAGCTCCGGCAATTTTTACATGTTCCGAATAATCGCTTAAAATTTACTGCTTTCAGAGAGTTGCAGGAGTTAAAAACGGTTTGTTATAATCAAGCAAAAGAGCTTATTTTGTCCGGAGATCTTGCCTTAGCAGCAACTGCTGCAGAGTGGATTATTGAAAATCCAAAACAGATAAAATTTGATGATTTGCGCCTGGCCTATGCTCAATTTTCGGAACCCGATGGTCTGGGTGCGATGCAGGTAATTTTAAAAGGGATCATGACCATCGAATCGTCTGAATCTATCCATTTCTTACAAAATGTCTATCAGAACACATCTTCCTTTGCCATTGCGAAACAGATTGAACATCATCTGACAACATCTCAGATACAATTTTCACCGAGAAATGACCTTTCTGAAAGTTTGTATATACCAGAAGTAAAATATTTCCTAAACGAACCGGTTCAGGCATCCATTCAAACCGAGAAGGGGGATATCTTAATCCAGCTTTGTCCTGATATTGCACCGGCCACCGTCGCTAATTTCATCTTCCTTTCTCAAAATGGTTTTTTCGATAATCTCACCTTTCATCGGGTCGTTAGCGATTTTGTGGTTCAGGGAGGGGATCCCAGGGGAGATGGCTGGGGAGGACCGGACTATTCTATCCCCTGCGAATATAATGAGAACTCATTCAACCGCGGTACGATTGGAATGGCAACTGCAGGTAAAGACACCGGAGGAAGTCAGTTTTTTATTTGTCATTCTGAGCAGCCACATTTAAACAGAAGGTATACAGTTTTTGGTAAAGTGGTTAATGGAATGAGTATTGTGGATAATATCGAAGTAGATGATAAAATAATTAAGGTAGTCATTCAAAATTGAGAGGTTCCCATGACACGATTAATTACAGTCAGTATTTTCAGCTGCATTTTTGTCTTTTCCGCTATTGCCGGCGACAAAGTAAACAAAGAGATGGCTGTGGGCGATAGCCTTTTCCAAATTTTTGATAATAAAGGGGCACTTAAAGCGTATCTTTTTGCTTATTCTCTGGATTCATTGAATTACGACGCCAATTGGAAAACGGCTCGTGCTTTTGTGGATGTTGGGGAAACAATTGTGGACGATGATGAACGGGCAGATTATTATCAAAAGGGTAGCGAGCATGCCCGCCGGGCGACACGCATCGATTCGACAGGATCCAAAGGTCACCTTTTTTTAAGTATTGCCCTTGGTAGAGTTGCACTCGATGCAGGAGCAAAAGAAAGAATCAAACTTTCTAAAGAAATTAAACAGGAAGTGGATCTGGCTATTAAAAATGATCCTATGGATGATATTGCCTATCATGTACTTGGGCGATGGAACCGTAAATTGGCCAATTTAAGCTGGATCGAGAAAGGATTTGCTGATATTTTTCTCGGGGGCGTGCCTGATGATGCAAGTGATGAAAACGCAGTCGCTGCATTCCAAAAGGCAATCAAGATCAAGCCAAACCATATTAATCATCACCTGGAATTGGGGATAACATATGAGATGATGGATCTTGAAGAAGAAGCACGGGCAGAGTATCAAATATGTCTGGATCTCCCCAAATCAGATGCAGATGATGATAAACATAAAAAAGATGCACAGGAAAGGTTAGAAGACCTCTAGATAGATGAATTACGGTATTTCCTTCGATTTCTGGAATACTTTGTATGGTAATGGGGCCGAATCCAAACGTCAGAAATTACGGGTTGGATATTTTCGCAAAATTATTGCCAATTACAAAAAATATAAATTCAAAACCGTTGAAGCGGCATTTAGTGCGTCAATGGACCTGTTTCTTCAGAATTGGCAAAATAAACAGCGAACTCCGACGCCGTCGGAACGGATTCAGTATATGGCAAAAATCCTGGGGGTTGATTTAAACGATAATGAAGTAAACCAAATTTCCGATTATTTTGGAAATTTGATTTTCAAGATCCCCCCACAGAATATTCGTTCAGCGAAAACAATTGTTACTCAGTTAGCAGAAAAATATCCCCTGGGAATTATTTCCGATACTGGATATATCACCGGCGAATATATACGTGGCTTTTTAGAAAAAGAGCAATTGCTTTCAAATTTTCGTTCACTCGTATTTTCCGACGAACAAAAATATTGTAAGCCACATGCCTCCGTTTTTCAACTAACCTGTAAAAGTCTAGAAGTGAATTGCTCCAGATTAATTCATATAGGAGATTTGGAACATACCGATGTAAAAGGTATAAAAGACGCCGGTGGTATCAGTATAAAATTCATCGGTAACAATATAAATATCTCCGGTAACTCTCAGGCTGACTATACAATTGACAGCTATGAAGCATTACCTCACTTGATAGATAAAATTATCTCCGGTTAAAGATCTTTTTTAACTACGAAGGGCTCGAAGAACACGAGGAGAAGTAGGAAAAAGGAAGCAGGAAAGGAAAACACTTATCACCATTCTTTTCTTCCCGGATAAACCTTTAAACCTTCAGCAAGAATCTTCATTGCTTTTTCAATATCCGCAATATTTAACACATAAGCGATACGAACTTCGTCCCGGCCCAGATCCGCCGTTGAATAAAAACCATTGGCGGGAGCAATCATTGTTGTTTCACCGTTTACCTGAAAATCGGTGAGTAGCCATTGGGCGAATTTATCGGCATCATCGACGGGTAATCGAGCGATCAGGTAAAAAGCCCCTTTCGGGTTTGGCGCCAAAACCCCAGGTATTTCCCGTAAAGCCTTAACCATAACATCTCTACGATCTGTATACTCTTTTAAGACTTTTTCAAAATACTCGTCTTCTGTATCAATACCAGCCTCGGCTCCTAATTGTTCCAGAGTTGGCGGACATAGTCTGGCCATTCCAAATTTCAAGGCAGCATTGGTGATCTCATGATTTTTTGATATTAAACAACCAATCCGTGCTCCACAGGCTGAGTATCTCTTCGAGATACTGTCTAATAAAATCGTACGATCCTCTATTCCCGAAAGATGCATGGCACTGAAATGTTTTAGTCCATCATAACAAAATTCACGGTACACTTCATCGGCTAAAAGAAAAAGATCATGTTCTAACACAATTTTGCGTAAAGATTCTAGCTCATTTTTAGAATATACATATCCGGTAGGATTATTCGGATTACAAATTAGAATTGCCCGGGTTTTTGGGGTAATTTTTTGGCGAATTGTATCGATAGGGGGGAGTTGAAAATCATCCTCTATTCTGGAAGTTATCGGTACAACTTTTGCTGCCGCCTCTATCGCAAAACCATTGTAATTAGTATAGAATGGTTCCGGAATGATGATTTCATCATCAGGATCGGTAATTGCCATTAAGGCAAAAATTATTGCTTCACTTCCACCGGTTGTAACAATTATGTCGTCGAGATCAAGAGAGATTTCGAGACGTTTATAATATTCGATCAGTTTATTTCGATAAGAAGTTAAACCGGCCGAGGGACCATATTCCAGTACCTGACGGCCATGGTGTTTGATCGCTTCCCAATAAGTATTCGGTGTACTGATATCGGGCTGTCCGATGTTCAGGTGGTAAACATGTTTACCTTGTTCCTTAGCCTTATCGGCGAATGGTACCAGTTTACGAATCGGAGAAGGGGGCATCTCTGTACCACGATTGGATAATTCAGGCATTGTTAAACTCTCTTAATGAATTATGAAAGCTAATACAAAATTATTAAGATTTTAATGATCTTGTTCTTAACCCAGCAAAAACTTATAAGATTGCTCCGCTAACGCTCGCAATGACACATTCTGTGACATCATTGCGAGTTGCGAAGAATGAGCAACGACGCAATCTCTTATAATCATTGATTATATGTCCATAATTACTGAGTAAGAGCAAAAATAAATAATTTTAATAAAGAAATATAGTGGTTTGAGAATTTAGTTACAAGAGATCAGAGATTGCTTCATTCCTCTGAAGAGGAATTTACAATGATGGTAAGGGTATTTTTTTTAGCCATTCTTGAATTTATTATAAAGACAATAATTACGAAGAAAACAGGTCTCGCACAATGGATTTCGCGCGCGGCAAATCTTCCGGCCATGCCAGATCAACCAGTGGTGGGCATCCGACCAATCCTCCTGGGGAATATTTTTCATCAAATCTTCTTCCGTTCTACGCACATCTCTTGCCGCAGCCAGACCGATACGATTGGAAACTCGAAAGACATGAGTATCAACGGCAATCGCTTTAAAATCGGTAACGATACTTAAAACCACATTAGCGGTTTTTCGTCCTACCCCGGGTAATTCCATCAATTTTTCTCGGGTCAGGGGGATTTCGCCCCGGTATTTTTCTATAAGCATCTGACAAGTCGTGAGGATATTTCTTGCTTTCGATTTATACAGCCCAACTGTCCTGATTTTATCTTCAAGTTCCGCCAGAGATAATTGCAAATAACTTTTTGCATCCGGATAATATTTAAATAACTCTTTAGTAATGATATTGACTTGTTTATCGGTACTCTGTGCCGCTAGTATGGTCGAAATAAGCAGCTGGAAAGGGGTCCCATACTGAAGGGCTGTTTTTGTAGTGGCATATTGTTTATTTAATAAAAGGAGTACCTTTCGTATTTCGGGCTTATCTAACATGTTTTAATCATCCGGTTTGATTCAATTTAATTAAATATTTAAAATTTATCCTTATTCGTTTGTTGTGAGACATTATGATTGACACGTAAATTTTATTATTGCGAATGTAATAAAAATTACTGAATTTGACCCGGTCATTGATCAAAAGGTAGAAATATTGCGCAGAACATGATTGAATTTTATGATAATAAAGATATTGTTGTCTTGGTCATAAGGCAGAGACGTTATATGCAACGTCTCTATCAAATACATGAATGTTGATATTAATATCACAAACATAAAGATAAATCACCATGACAGAAGAAAATCTATATCAAATGATCGCCGATGATTTACACCTGAAGGTTATCCAGATCCGCAATACTGTCGAGATGTTGGATGATGATCAAACGGTGCCATTTATTTCACGCTATCGCAAAGAAAAAACCGGAAGCCTGGATGAGGAGCAAATCAGAAAAATACAGGAAGAAGTGAAATACCTGCGTACGGTCGAAGCTCGTAAACAAACGATTCTTCATTCAATAGAAGAGCAGGGTAAACTGACTCCGGAACTTAAAAAGAAGATCGAAGCAACTTATAAATTGCAGGAGCTCGAAGATCTGTACCTGCCGTACCGGCCGAAAAAGAAAACACGCGCCAGTGTGGCCAGAGAGAAAGGTCTTGAACCGTTGGCTCAAATAATTTTTTCCCAGGAAATAACTGAGGGTGAGCCTTTAGAGATATGTTCGCATTATATAAATCCTGAGAAAGATGTTAATACAGCGGAAGAGGCCTTATCCGGTGCAAAGGACATCCTGGCAGAAATAATATCCGAAAATGCAGAAATCCGGAAAAAAATCCGCGATTTGATAAACAAACAAGGTCTTATTCAATCAAAAGTGAGAGACAAATCAGAGAATCGTGATTATGAGATGTATGCAGATTATAAAGAGCCGATTAAGCATATTCCCCCTCACCGCATTTTAGCAATCAACCGCGGAGAGAAGGAATCATCTCTTAAAGTGGACATGGATATTGACATCGAAACCGTTTATCAAATCATACAGGAAGAATTTTTGACAAATGATCAATCCATTTTTTATGACGAACTTCTGGCTACAATAAAAGATTCATATATCCGTTTAATTGCCCCCGCTGTTCACCGCGAAATCCGGTCTCAAATGACAGAAAGGGCAGAAAAACACGCCATCAGTATTTTCTCCGTAAATCTTAAAAACTTACTTCTGCAATCCCCTGTCAGTAAAAAACGAATTATGGGTATTGATCCCGGTTTCCGGACAGGCTGTAAAGTGGCCGTTATTGACGAAACCGGTAAATATCTGAAAGGGGAGACCATTTTTCCTCATCCACCGCAAAAAGAATATTTCAAGGCAAAATCAACTTTAAGGGATTTAATCGACCAGTACAAAATAGACATTATCGCGATTGGGAATGGCACCGCTTGCCGGGAAACGGAGTTAATGGTTACTGACCTTATTAAAGAAATAAAGTCAGAAAAAGAAGTTGTCTATGTCGTAGTCAGTGAAGCCGGTGCTTCTGTTTATTCGGCTTCAGAAATAGCAAAAATAGAATTCCCGGACCTGGAAGCCAGTATGCGGGGAAATATTTCTATCGCCCGGCGCTTACTGGACCCTCTGGCGGAACTGGTAAAAATAGATCCAAAAAGTATCGGCGTTGGTCTCTACCAGCATGATATAAACCAAAAAATGCTTACAGAAGCTCTGGATAGAGTGGTAGAATCCTGCGTAAATCTTGTTGGTGTGGATCTTAATACTGCTTCGCAATCACTTCTAATGCATATTTCCGGTTTAAATAAAAAGACGGCTGAAAAAATAGTATCTTACCGGGAAAACACCGGTCCCTTTAACAATCGCGAAGAGATTAAAAAGGTTTCCGGTATTGGTCAAACCGCTTTTGAGCAAGCTGCCGGATTTTTACGTATTTCCAATGGGAGTAATCCCCTGGATGCGACCTCTATTCATCCGGAATCCTATGACATAACCCGTAAACTTTTAGAAAAATTTTCTGTTTCTGATATAAATCAAGGGGGATATCATTTAAAAGAGAAAATAACCCGGGAAAAAATATCGCTGGACAAACTGGCAGAGGAAATGGCCTGTGGCTTACCTACATTAATAGACATATTAAATGATTTAGAAAAACCGGGTAGGGATCCCCGTGACGAAATGCCTAAACCGATCTTCCGACAGGATGTACTTCAAATGGAGGATTTGAAAGAGGGAATGATATTAAAAGGTACCGTACGAAATGTCGTTGATTTTGGGGCGTTTGTTGATATTGGAGTAAAACATGACGGCTTGGTTCATATCAGCAATCTGACCACGCGCTATACTAAATCTCCTTACGATATTGTACAGGTGGGTGATGTGGTTGATGTAAAAGTGCTTTCCATCGATATTGAACGTGAACGTATTGCACTTAGCATGAAATTTAACCTTGACAAAAAATCTATGGAGTAAATTTTTGGAAATTTCGGCCATTGATTCCCTCATTATAATCATGTATCTGGTCACGGTAGCACTGATCGGGTCACTTGCTGGCGGGAAACAAAAGTCAACCAAAGATTATTTCATGGGTGGAAAAAGCGTGCCCTGGTGGGCGGTCTCCTTTTCCATCGTCGCAGCTGAAACCAGCAGCCTGACTTTTATCAGTATTCCCGGTCTGGCCTATATATCAAATCTGAATTTCCTGCAACTTACCATCGGATATTTAATTGCCCGTATTTTAGTCGCAGTATTTTTCTTGCCGTCCTATCGCAAGGGTGAGCTGGCGACCGCCTATACTTACCTGGAAAATCGATTTGGTAATATAACACGACGGTATGCTTCCTCGGTATTTCTGTTTACGCGGGTCGCTGCGGACGGTGTTCGTCTTTTTGCAACGGCTATTCCTCTGGCAATAATCTTTAAATCAACTTCCTATTTTTCCCGGTGGAGTAATTTCAAGATCTATATCGTGGCGATTATTATCATAACTCTGGTCAGTTTGATTTACACTTATACGGGGGGCGTAAAAGGTGTTATCTGGGCAGATGTATTACAAATGACAATCTATATCGGAGGTGCAATCCTCGCATTGATTATTTTATTAAATAGTCTTCCTTCGTCTGGGACCATGCAAATGCTGGGTCAAAAAACAGAAATATTTAATTTCAATCTTGGTGAAAATATTGGAGACTTTTTCAGAAAACCATACACTATTATTGCCAGTTTGATCGGGGGAACATTTCTTTCAATGGCTTCACACGGAACAGATCAGCTGATCGTTCAAAGATTATTAACAACCAAAACTTTAAAAGATAGTCAAAAAGCAATCATCGGCAGTGGGGTGCTAGTTATATTCCAGTTTGTTCTCTTTTTGATTATCGGTTTATTGCTATATGTATATTTCAAGGGTGTTTCTCTGACTGACCCGATGGCTCCCTTCCATAAAGCAGATGAAATTTTTCCTTTTTTTATTATCCACTATTTACCGGTCGGTATAAAAGGTATTATCATCGCCGCATTATTGGCGGCGGCGATGTCAACCCTTGCCGGATCGATAAGTTCACTTTCTTCTTCTTCGATGTTAGATTTATACAAACCGTTCTTTGCTCAAGAAAAGAATGATAAACATGATTTAATTATATCACGAATACTAACCATTGTCTGGGCTGTAATTTTGACCCTTGTTGCTTTTCTTTTTATTCAGGTTCAACAATCTGTCGTGGAAATCGCCCTGGGGATTGCGTCCATAACATACGGTGGTTTGCTGGGTACATTTTTACTTGGTCGTTTTTTCAAGAATATCAAACAACCCGCCGCCATCGCCGGTTTTACTTCAGGGATTTTGGTAATGCTAATGATTATTCTGATCCCAAAATTATTAGGCATACCAGCTATTGTTCATTGGACCTGGTTTGTCGTGATTGGTTCTCTGACATGCATCATTACAGGAAATATATGGCAAAGGTTTAAAACATAATTCCATTGCAATAAAATCATGATGGGTAGGTGGTGACTTTAATTCTTGGGCATCTGTGGTTTTTTATAAAATGATCCTAAAACATTTTTATTTTTGACAGGATAACGGGATTTACTGGATTTGATTTGTCTCTTGGTGATTATTTTTCAGTCGGCTATATTTTTAACCAAGTACACTTATTAATCTTAAGAATTTATTTTATATCTTGTTTATCCTGTTAATCCTGTCAAAAAACAATCAACATGGTAACAATACTACTATCTAATCAGAGTAATCTTTCTTGTGCTGAGCCAGCTCCGATTCTGAAAAAATTTCGGCTGAAAATACCTGAATTTTTGTGCTTTCATCTTTCCAGGCATCGGTAGACAGTCCCGCCTTTTGGCAGGTATATTCTAAAAAAGAAATGTTGTTCCAATTGTATTCAACGGCAACCTGCGGTAACAGCAGTCCCCGATGTAAGCCGTTTTCGACGATTAGACCATGTTTTCCAACATCAATCTTATTGATATCATCGATTATTTTTAGGGGTGATAAAACTGAAATTTCTATGGCAAGATCTTCCATTTCCTCTTTTTCAAGCGGCGGGAAACGAGGATCATTAAAGGCGGCAGCAATTGCCATCTCTTCCACTGCGGTTTGAAGAGGTTTAATGCCTTCAACATATCCAATACATCCGCGCAATTGGTTGTTTTTATTCAGGGTTACAAATACACCCGCCAATTGTCCTAAGGCTTCCGAAAAATATTGGGATTGTGGAAATTTTTTATTTTCTGTTTTTAAAGAAATGGCTTTTCTTGCCAATGAAAGTAAAAATATTTTCTCTTCTTGTGTCAGTTTTAATTCTCGCATTGTTTATAAAAGATTGCCGAAAGATAACCGACGACCTCCGAACGATCACCCGTGATATCACCGGAATTTCTATAAAGTAATACTCTCGCCTTATCAGCCCCTAAAAGTTTACAGGCTTTCATGGTCGCCATTGCCGGACCACCGCCACACATCTCGGCCTGACCGGATTTCAAATCCTGAAACAATTTTTCTTCATCAAAATTTTCCATGTCCTCAACGACAACCTGATCCAGGGAAGTGGCTTTTTCATCTGTATAAAAATGAGAAAGATCGCTTGAAGCAACAATCAAAGCCTTTTCATCCTTTAAAACCTGGGCCAAACTATTTGCCAGTAACTGGATATTACTATGGCTGTGCTCACCCATCACTATTGGTATAAACCTGAATTTATCAAAAACTTTTTGTAAAAAAGGTAATTGTACTTCCAGTGCATGTTCATCAAAGCGGTGACCTTTATCGGATAGAATAATCTGTGGACTGGTAGTCAACAGCTTTTCGGCAATTTCTCTGTCAACCGGTAGTGTTCCTAGAGGAGTGGAATAGGCATATCCATCATAAATAGAAATTTCCGTAAAATATTCACAATGGCTGGGAGAAATCACTACTACGACATCAATGTCATGTCCAAATACCTGCCGATAAGCACGGGCAGCCACCCCCCCGGAGAACATATAACCGGCATGGGGGACAACCATTCCTCTAATGACACCCGGAATATTATACTCCTGAGATTCTTCCAGCACAATAGCTACCGTGCGATCAAGCTCTATTTTCTTCTCGGGATAAAACATTCCGGCAACTGCTGGTTGACGAATTTTTAAGCCCTTAGACATCATCACTCAAAATTTTTTATAAGATATTACCGCCGTTGGCCCATGTATCAAGCGGCCGCTGGTTGTCATTAATATACACTTGCCACAGGATGAAAACAATAAAGGAGGATTTTCTGATTATACTTATTCTATTTTAAAATAGACGGCCTTACGCGTCTTATTTCCTGATCGGTCACCTATTGAGACTGTAAGAACATGATTTCCAACCGATAAATCATTCGCTAATATACCGGTTAAAAGATCCTCTTCCGGATCCCACTCGGGAAGCACATAGTTTCCATCCATGATCAGGGAAATGTCTTCTTCATCACCAATACCCGAAAGAAGATCTTTTATTTCAATTTGAATTTCCGGAGATCTTTTATAGGTCTGTCCGTTGATTGGCTTGATGATTGATACTTCTGGGGGTATAGTATCTGCGGCGATAACAAATTTTCCCAAAGAAGAAGTTCTGGTTGTGAAATGAAGTGCCCCTGAATCTATTTTCGAAGAAAGATATGAAATTTTATCTTCTCCGTTTGTTTTAAAAATTGACCATTGCCCCCAGGCAGGTAAAGAGTCTGCTTGAATTCTAATTGAGACAGAATTAAAAATAGGAAAATTTCGCGGGGAGATTTCAAAGATCTGACTTGCCGTTGGAAATTCGCTTAAAACCGTGTCAATATCCAGGACCTCAACAGTAAATAATGTTGTATCCATCACCGAGCCTTCGAATGATTGAATGACCAACGCAGAATCAAACCAGCTGGATATGGTAGTTTCGTTTGGATATAGCGCATCAAAATTCAGGTTCATTATGGAGGTATTAACAGAATCAGAGGAGATCATTAGTGCCGCGGGTTTACCGATAATATAACGACCCGGAATTAACACCTGCCGGTTCTCCCCCTCAGGAAAACTGGTGCCGAGTTTTACCTGATCATCTAATAATCTGATTTGCGTGTTTGGATTTAAATCCGGAATGTCAACGATTAACTTTTTTCCCAGAACATATGGTTGATATAATTTTTCGGGCGCAATATCGGGTAGTCCAAAATATATTGACCGGCTGACCTTTTTATTAACCTCAATTTTCAGATACAAATTTGAACTGTCCTTCAAGCTCACCCTGACCAATAGACCATGTTCTGAATTTTCGATTTTACCTTCTAAAATCTCAAAATATTCTACCGGCGCCCAGGTACGATTATTCTTTCCTGTAAAAAATTTTAAATCCCGGATCTGTAGCGCTAAAAATTTTACATAAGCCCAGGATTTTTTCCTGACGGCGTTAATGACTTTTATTGAATATTTTTGGGCGGGTAGTAATTCTCCGCTAATAATGCTCCGGTTTTTTTTGAAATCCGACACGGTTATATTAAAAGAAATTGGGTTTTCATAAACTTCTATACTGCCATCCGCTGCTAATGATCGATTATAAAAAGATAATGGGTTAAAGGATTCCAGATAAAGTTTATTAAAAACCTGTTTTTTCTCGGCCCAATAAGGATAATAAATTTCTGAGTAAATATGTTCTGTGGTTGAAAAATTCAGTTCATCATATTCAATCTGAAAAATTTTCTGCCCGGCAACTTCTAGATCCGTATGAGAAAATCCATATTTATTAGTGACATCATCGGCCAGATCATATCCGTGAATGGCCAGTCCGATCTTCCCATATGTATACAAAGGTTCTTTTATAACATAGATACCATCTTTTATATGGGTAACCGGGAAAGTTTTTGGTGAAAAACTGCCATTTATCGTTGCTGTTTTCGTGAGTGGAATTACAGCCAGTTCTAGTAGTTTCGGGCGGATATTATCTTTTATTCTTGAATAATAAACAAGCGGATTGACAGGGTTATCTTTTTTATTACGGATTTCAAAATGCAAGTGCGGTACACCAATTCCTGTGCGCCCGGTGTAGGCAATAATATCCCCTTTTTTTACTTTTAAATTTTTCGGCCACCAGTTAAGACAGTATTTTTTATTTCTGAATTGAATCTTCCGCACCTGTTTGTCTATCGCTTTACTAAATTTCTGCAAGTGGGCATAAACCGCCGTATTTCCATCTTCTAACTGAAGATAGAGGACTTTTCCGTAACCGAACGGGGATATGCGTAGTCTTTTGATAAAACCGTCCGCAACTGCATAACAGGGATATCCTTCTGTGTTCCATGTTTTAATATCGATCGCGGAGTGATAATGTCCTTCCCGAAATTCACAAAAACTTGAGGATAAATAATCACTGGCATTGGTGGGCCACAAATAGGCTTGTGGAAAAACACACAATGGAAACCAAACAAAGAAAATAATAATCGGTTTTAAGTGAGATTTCAGTTTCTTCATACATCCATTAATTTCACAAATATGTACCGGATCAAAAATCACCTGTTAGTGTACAACGACTATCGACAACTATCAGTTCGTTTTTGTCAACCGACCAGAGTAACGGATTCAAATCCATTTCAACAATTTCAGGGTTTTCATCGATCATAGTAGAAAAATTGATAATCGTTTCTGTTAATACCTTAAAATCAATGCCCGGATAATGTCTGAACCCTTCCAGTATTTTTTTCCCTTTGAGTTCGTCCAACATCTGATGAATTTCAATTTCATCGACCGGTAATATTCGAAAAACAACATCTTTATACAATTCAACAAAGATGCCACCGATGCCAAACATTATAGTCGCCCCAAATACCGGGTCCCGCTTAGCCCCAAGTACCAGCTCAATATTGCTCCGTATCATTTTCTGGGCCAGGAGAAGAGGATTTTTTCCAAAAGATATCAAAGGCCTGGCTTTTATTGAAATTTCATTAAACGCATGTTTTACTTCAGCAGAAGAAGAAAGATTAAGCTTTACCAGACCGGCATCCGATTTATGAATGATCTCTTCATTGGCAATTTTCAGTACAATCGGTCCCATTTGTTTTTGGAATTTCACGATTTCTTCTTCTCGCGAAGTAATAATATAGTCACATGAATTTAATCCATATTTGGATAATAGTTCCGTTATTTCCCGAAATGTTGCCTGCTTTTTATCTCCACTTTTATTTGAAGTTTTAGATATATTTGCGAGGTCTGGTTTAGATTTCTTAAACCGATCCTTTATTTTCATATATTTTATCATATTACCCAGCGCCCGGGCAGATGATTCCGGGAACGAAAAAACGGGAAGATTTAAAGCTCTAAAAACTTCTAATCCTGCCTCCGGATTTTCTTGAGCCATTAACGTGCAAAAATATGGTTTTTTTGAATTTTCGATAACCGGTTTTATTTCCTCTATAATTTTTTTCGGAGTGGTATTTACTGGCGGTTTTACAATAATTAAGAAAATAGAATCTACATTTTTATCTTTATCTACAATACTGCAGACATTTCTGTAGGTTTCATGAGTGGCGCTGGCTATCATATCAACCGGGTTGTATAAACCCGCTTCTGCGGGTAAATGTTGCCGTAATTGTAAGATTGTGTCCTCTGAAAGTAAGGCAAGCTCCAACCCATGGTTTTCCAGGGCATCGCTGGCCAAAATCCCCGGGCCCCCGGCATTGGTAACAACAGCCACTTTATTCCCCGAGGGCATTGGTTGAGAAATAACAGACATAGCTGTGTCAAGCAGTTCCTGCAGGGTTTCGCAGCGAATAAGACCACACTGTTTTAAAAAGGTATCTGTGATGACATCATCAGACGCTAAGACGCCCGTATGGGATGAAGCCGCTTTTAGTCCGCTTTTTGTTCGTCCCGCTTTGAGTGCCAATATCGGTTTATGGGGAATAATTTCCATACAGATTTTACGAAACGTTGCCGGATTTTCAATACTTTCCTGATATAAAATGATCGTTTTGGTGTTTTTATCTCCGGCTAAAAAACGCAAACAATCCGCATCGTTTATATCGGCTTTATTACCGGTACTGACAAAACAAGAAAATCCCAATCCAAGATTTTGAGAAAGTTCAAGAACGGCTACCCCCAGTGCACCACTTTGAGAAATAAATCCGACATGACCCGGAATTGGCGGGGTGGGAGAAAATGTTGCATTCAAAGAAATAGATGGATCGGTATTAAAAAGCCCCATGCTATTGGGACCAATCATTCTCATGTTATTGTTTTTGATATACGCAACCAGCGTCTTTTCCCGCTCCCGGCCTTCTGCACCAACTTCTTTAAATCCGGCACTAATAATAATAATATTCTTAACCTTTTTTTGGGCCACTGTCTGAACTGCGTCTAATACCATTTCTTTGGGCAACAGTATAATCGCCAGATCAGGAATATCTGGTATGCTGGAAATGTCGGTGTAGCATCGAATATTGTTGATCCTCTCTGCTTTGGGATTGATCGGATATATAGAACCCTTGTAATTCATCCCGACAACAGCGTCAAGAAACATTTTCCCCAGGGATCCGTCACGTCTTGAGGCTCCGATAACCGCAATTGATTTTGGCGCAAAAATTGATATTAGTGCTTTCAAATGGAAACCCTGGGTTTTGTAAAAAGATGATCAACTATTTAAATATATGTTTAATCTTACAATGATTCAACTTAACACGTTCTGGGAGCTTGTCAGACCGACTCATAAAAAACTTATGCAAGATTAACTTAATCACCTGGAATTAGTAGGATTACGAAACATCCAGGTGGCAACTTTTTACTTTATATATCCAGGAATGGAAAATTTGTATAGGAATAATTTAATAAGTATAATAGATCTAAAAAAAGCATGAAAAATCGGTAGAGCAATCCCGATAAAAAAATAGAAATATTCCTAATGACAATTCAATTTACATTGATTGAGATAATAAAAGCCATCCGTGAAATCCACGGAGAACCCGGAAAAGAATTGCCCGGTTGTTTAACTACAGGAAAGATTCATTGGTGACCATTGATTATCCGAAAATATTTGGCGGGAAAAGATATAACTCATACAATAATTACCTGAAAAAAAAATTCGGAGAGCGGGTTCAAAAAGTAACCGTTGATGCCGGGTTCACATGTCCTAACCGTGATGGTTCGGTAACTTATGGCGGGTGTATTTATTGTAATAATGATAGCTTTAATCCCGGGTATAACAATCCGAACAAAAGTATGCGCCAACAAATCGAGGAAGGAATTGAATTTCTTAAACGGAGATATCAGGTTAATAAATTTATCGTCTACTTTCAGCCTTACAGCAATACCTATGCTTCACTCGATCATTTGAAACGTTTATATGAAGAAGCACTATCCTATTCGGGCATTATTGGTCTTACAATAGGAACCCGGCCAGATTGTATAGACGAAGCAAAAATTGTATATCTTGCAACCCTGAGTCAATCTTATGATATAACCATTGAATACGGACTTGAATCAATTTATAATGACTCACTAAAGAAAATAAATCGCGGACATGATTTCCAGAGCTATCTGAATGCCGTGGAAATGACCGCCGGACGGGGAATAAACATTTGCACTCATATCATTCTCGGTTTTCCCTGGGAAAATATAGATCAATGGCTATACGAAGCGGATATTCTGTCTGAAATAAATTTCAACTTTTTAAAAATTCATCAATTGCATATTGTAAAAAACACAGTGATGGCAGAACAGCATGCTAAAACGCCTTTTCTTTTATTTACACTGGCCGAATATGTTGAAACCATCGTATCCTTTTTAGAGAGATTAAATCCTGAAATAATTATTCAGCGGTTAGCAGGAGAAGCTCCAATGCGCGTTCTTCTTGCGCCACGCTGGGGAAAAAGAAATACTGAAGTGCTACACTATATTCATAAAGAGTTTGAAAAAAGAGACACCTGGCAGGGCAAATTTTATAAAGAAATGTAAGGCCGAAATCTAAACAGAAACAGTCACTACACGATTAAAGGTTGCCTGTGGGCAGTCATGACCGTACAGATTCTGAAGAAAATTAAGGGTTTGCTCCAGCCAGAAATCGGTTACTTCTGGTGGAGTAAAAAACAGTGCCAGAATGTTTGTGGTATTTTCCTGAATGCTTGTCCTTAAGGAATCAGCCGTCGGATTCCCAAAAACACCACAATCATCGCGGAGAACGAGCTTGCCGGTTGCATGAATAATGTCTTTGGATATTCCTGCATACTCTTCATCCTCTTTTCCGACATCAACCAGAATTGAACCGATTATCTTATCACTATCATACAATCCCATCGGCAAATGGAAGCGTGTTGAAACAATATTTCCAAGATCTACCAGGTTATTAATGCGATATAATCCTTTTTCTTTGATAAACCGACGTATCATCGCTTCCGAAGACGGCCGGTATTGCGTTGGCTCCCAGCCGATCCGGCGATACATACGGCGAACGGCTGATATAATCGGATCTTTTGAGGGCGGCTGATCAGTGAATTTCTTCTTTATAAAAATTGTCAAATCGTTTAATTGTTGACAAACCAGATCTGATTGATTGTTAATGGAAAGATTCTTCCCCGCCAATATTCCCAATTTTAAACCGGATATTTTTTTCTGAATAAGGGGGGAAAACTTGATTCGCATAAATCTCATCCTGATGAATTTGACAAATAATATTGAAAAGTAATATTTGGAGTGATAAATAATTCCGATAGATTATGTTTTTAGTTTTTTACCCAATTTTGTTTCTATGCTTTTAATTTTTGACTCTAACCGGCTCTCAGGGCTCGCGCGGTAATCAATTTTGATATGGACACCAATACGCGAACAATCCCGTTTTAATTCCTGAAAGCAGGTGTTGACAACACCCATTACATCATCCCATTCTCCCTCCAGAATTGTTCCCATGGGTGTGAGACGATACGTAATCCCACTTTCATCTATTACATTTAAAACCCTGGAAACATAGGGACTGAGGCTCTCTCCTTTTCCTGTTGGGCTCATCATAAATTCCAGAAGTACCATACTATTTCTTTCCACCTTTAAGATTAACTTTTATTTCATGCAGCATATTAACCGCTTGAAACAAAAGAAGAAAGTAAAGGATTAAAAAAACAAAAAAAAGGCTCCAGCGTATATTAACATGTAATATCTGATACCAGTGTAGAATTGCCACTCCAATAATAAACATGAAGGCGACTGAAAGAAAACCAATTTTTTGTTGTAACGGTTTCAGCTGCGGCAAGTCACCGTACTTTTCGCGTAACATAGCAGAAAGAACACCAAAACTAAACAAAGAAATAAATACGGATATAACCAGATTTGTTGCTTTCTCCAATCGAAAAGCTTCAAGCAGAAAAGTAAGAACAATGAACAACGTTATTGGTAAGAAATCCTTTAACTTCTCACTTTTTTCATCTATACCCATTGAATTTTTCATTCTTAACTATCAAATTAAATTAAATTTACGTATACCCTGATAGAGTTCACTGGAAGTAACTTTTATAATTCCGGCAACAGGCACAGCCAGAAGCATTCCAAGAACACCAAAAAACTGCCCTCCGATAAGCACAACAAAGACAATGATTAGTGGGTGTAACTTGACACTTTTGGACAAAACCATCGGTTGCAGGATGATATTGTCAATTAACTGGACAATAGAAAAGGCAATTATAATGTATAAAATCTTGACCGGTTCGCCACCATTCATAATTGTTATTATAATAGCAGGAACCATTCCGGCAACAGGTCCGACATAAGGAATCATATTGGCTAATCCGGCAAAGACCCCGATCATAATAAAATACTGGACATCTAGTAGCCAAAGAGCAATGACAGAGAGTATCCCGACGACAGAGGCTTCTGTGAACTGTCCGCGCAGATACCAGCCCAATTGCTGATCAATTTTATGTATGACGTTTAAAACCATTTCAAAATAGCGGTTGGGAATAACATGGATAAAAGATTTCTTCATTTCTCTCCCATCCTTTAGGAGGAAAAAGATAACAAATGGAATGATTACAATATATGAAATAACCGAAACAAGATTCGCCAGAATTGATAGTAGCTCATCTGTTAAAAATGATATGATATTTTTAACTTCCTCATCAATGTCAATATTTTCCACATTTATAAAACTCAGATTTTGTTCAATAAATTCTTGAATCTTTTGACTGATACTGGCGGTGTCTTTCAAATTCAGAGTATGCTGAAGATCAAATAGCTCGTAAAAAAGTCCCGGTAATAGTGTCCATCCGAGAAGACCAATCGTGGCAAAAAGTAACAGGAAAATAATGATTGTTGCATTACTTCGCGACAGACCTTTTGCTTCCAAATAACTGGCAATCGGATCTAAAATGTATGCCATAAGGGCAGATATGACGATGATTGTGATAATCGTACTCAGGCTATACAGAAGCCAGGCGATCATACCCAATATGATCATTACAATTAGAAATCGTAGAAATTTTCCACCCGACGAATCCATTAAGAAATCCTTTTTTTTGTAGACTTTTCTTCAATCTTTGAAATTTTTAGTTTTAACTGCTGGTTCTCCAGATTTGAAAATCTTAAACGATCACCGATCATCTGGGCCAGTCTGAGCAATATTTTATTTCCCATCCGTGGATTAGTTTCTAACAGACCAAACAGGTCCGACTGAAAAAAGCCAAGAATACTACTATTAGTAACGGACGTTGCCGTGGCTGTTCGTGGCGTTTCCGAAAGAAGGGCGATCTCACCAAAAAATTCATTATCGGATAATACCGCTAATAGCTTATTTTCATGTCCCAGGGTAATATTTACCCTGCCAGATTCGATAATATACATCCCGACCCCGGGATCGCCCTCACGAAACAGAACTTCATCAGATTTATACGATCGTCTATGTAGAATTCTCTCAATAGATCGTAGCTCTCTTTTTGACAGATCCTTAAATATTGGAATCTTGGCAAGAACCGAGTAAATATTCTGCACCGTTTTTTTTTCTTTATGAAATATATTTCCCCACATCGTATCCTCATCAACCATTAAAAAACTCCTGAATTAATTTATAATCATAGAAAATTTCTACACCCTATCTTTAAGAATTTAAAAGTTCTGATATGAACAAACAAGCAATAATCGGATATTTGCTTTAAAGTCTGGATGGATTTTACATGTTATTTAAAATATTTTATCATGAGTGTCCGGTTAAAATGGAAATTGCCTGTTCTTCATTACATCCAAATTGAACTTGCCTCAATGGTATGTATTATTTAATCTTATTTGTTCATCAAAAAGGAGATATGAATGCAGATTGGCGGATGGGATTTTTTTATTATTCTCTTCTACTTTCTATTCGTAATCGTCATCGGTTTAAAATATTCTGGGCGTGCGAGTAAAAATATTGAGGAATTCTTTGTCTCCGGAAGAAATCTACCTTGGTGGCTGGCGGGGACATCAATGGTTGCCACCACCTTTGCTGCGGACACACCCCTGGCCGTTACGGGTTTGGTGGCCTTACATGGCATTGCCGGAAACTGGTTATGGTGGAACATGGTTATGAGTGGTTTATTAACTGTATTTTTTTACTCAAGACTTTGGCGTCGTTCGGGTGTACTGACGGATGTAGAATTCACTGAAATACGATATGGCGGAAAACCGGCAGCTTTTTTGCGGGGATTCCGGGCGCTTTATCTTGCCCTTCCAATAAATTCAATTATTATGGGATGGGTTACATTGGCAATGGCAAAAATTATTGCTACTGCTACGGGTTTGGATAAATGGACCGCCGTCCTGATTTGTGTCACAGTCACCCTTTCCTATTCTTTACTATCCGGATTATGGGGAGTAGTTATTACAGATTTTTTCCAATTTTTTATTGCTATTCTGGGGGCTATAATTCTTGCTGTTTTTGCCGTGGATTATGTCGGAGGAATGGAGTCGTTATTGACGAAACTGGATAGTCTCCCCGGCGGACATACCCAAATTTTATCCTTTATTCCTGATATAGGATCGGTTTGGATGCCAATTTCTGCGGTTTTTATATACCTGGCTGTGAATTGGTGGGCTACATGGTATCCGGGAGCGGAGCCAGGCGGTGGCGGTTATATTGCACAAAGAATTTTTTCTGCCAAGGATGAGAAACACGGTATCTTTGCTACCTTATGGTTTAATATCGCTCATTATACCATCCGCCCATGGCCATGGATTATTGTAGCTCTGGTGTCATTGGTCATATATCCCGATCTGACGGATAAAGAGTCCGGTTATGTTTTAATGATTGTTGATACATTACCGGCCGGTCTGCGAGGGCTGTTACTTGCTTCTTTTGCTGCTGCCTTTATGTCCACTATCAGTACACAACTCAATTGGGGCTCTTCCTATCTTGTTAATGATTTTTACAAAAGATTTATTAAAAAAAGTGCAAGTCACCGCCATTATGTTTTGGTTTCCCGGTTGGCAACCTTGCTTATTTTATTTTTGGGTGTTTTAACAACAATGGCGATGGATACCATCTCAGGCGCCTGGAAGTTTCTAATGGCTATCGGTGCCGGTGCAGGATTGGTTTTCATTCTCCGGTGGTACTGGTGGCGCATAAATGCCTGGTCAGAAATCTCGGCTATGATTGCATCATTCGTGATTTCCATCATTTTGCAGCTGGGTTTCGGTATGTCTACCGGGGATCCTGAACAGTTCAGTCTTCTGATGATTGTAACGGTTCTGGGATCGACAATGATCTGGCTTGCCGTTACTTTTCTTACCGCACCCGAAAAAGATGATGTTTTGATAAAGTTCTATAACAGAGTGAAACCCGCAGGTACATTATGGAAAAGAATTTATGAACCCTATGGTCTTAGTCGATCTGAAGATTCCCTTACTGTCTCTTTGAGAGATTGGATATATGGCGTATTGTTGATTTACAGCTTTTTATTTGCCATCGGTAGTTTATTGTTTGGCCGATTTGGGGTAGGTATTCTTTTGTCCATTGTCAGCTGCTGTTTAGGAATTCTTCTCTGGCGAGATCTGCGTAAACTGTGAAGAATATCAATTATTCAATTTTCCGCGAAATAAGCAAAGTAAAATCGTCGGATAAAGGATTTGTGCCGATATGATCATTCACCCGTCTAATAATCTCTTTCTTAAGACGATTACTGCTCGCTGACGGATTTTCTTCTAAAATATTTTTCAGTCGGGATAATTCAAATTCTTCTTCGTTATAATTCATAGCTTCAACCAATCCGTCAGTGTACATGATCAATGTATCCCCGTTCTCAAATGGTACTGTTTCGCTTTCAAATTCCCAGGGCATAAAACCAATAAAAATTCCCCCTGTTTTTAATTCATGTATTTTACCCTCTTTTTTGATCAGTAACGGTGGATTGTGTCCGGCATTTATAAATGTTAAACTGGATTTCCGATGATCATATAATCCGATAAAAAAAGTAATATACCGGTCTGATGTGGTTTGGCGGATAATTGCTTCATTTAATCGGGTGACGATGGGCAGAAGATCGGCACTATATTCCAGAAAGGCTCGAAGAGTGGCCTGCATGTTAGAAACAACCAGAGCTCCTGGGATGCCTTTACCGGAAACATCTGCCACCACAAAAATAAAGCGATCTTTATCCAGTTTGATAATATCATAAAAATCTCCGCCTACTTCTTTGCAGGGAATATACTCTGCGGCAATGTCTAGATAGGAAGAACTGGGGATAGATTGCGGAATAAGCAAGTTTTGTATTTCGGCTGCAACCTGAAGTTCTTTATCCAATCTTTCTTTTTCTATAGCGGAATATAGAAGACGGGCGTTTTCGATAGAAAGCGCTGCCTGTGAAGCAAAAATTGTGAAAAGTATCTGATCATTCTTATTGAAAGGTTTCCCGTCCAGTTTATTTATTAATGTCATCACACCAACAACTTTTGATTTATAAATCATGGGAACGCAGAGCATCGAACGGGTTTTGAATCCACTTCGCTTATCAAACGATGGATCAAAACGGGGATCAGAATAGGCATCGGAAATAAGTAAGGCTTCCTTTGTTTGAGCGACCCAGCCAGAAATACCCTGGCCAATAGGTAAACGAAATGGTTTAACCTCCGTAGCTTTCGGTCCTAGTGTTACTTTAAATTCCAATTCATTCGATTCTTCAATAGTAAGCATCAGAGATGCCGCCTCAGCTTCCATCACCTTTTGGCTTTTTTGCATAATGTATTCCAGAAGAGAATCAAGATTCTCAGATGATTCAAGAGCATGGGTGATTTCATGCAGGGTGATCATTTCATTGAGCATTTTTTGCATCTTACCGGAATAGCCTTCAAGATCCCGAACTAAATTCTCATTACTGATCAGATTTTCAATATAGCTGCTGGAAAACAAGGCGACTTCAATCTGACGACTGGTGAACAGAGGCACCGGAGAATTTATTGCCATTATCGCAACGCATATATCTTGAAGAAATATGGGGAGCAAAGCATGTACATTAAAAAAGGTACACAAATTATAAAGATCCGATTTTTGTGTCAATTTGGTTTTTAGAATAACCTGATTATGCTTAATATTCTTTAAAGATTTTAAGATGAAAGAATCATAATTTTTATCATCGGAATTCAAAATGGGAGTACAGGCTCTATCTTCATCTACTCTCAGAATCATGATTTTATCATAATGGAAGATATCCATCTGAATTTTTAATATCTCCCGGATTTTTTGATGAAGATTTTCTTGAAGGATCAAACATTTCTCCATAGCGTATTCTTCTCTTTAAATATTATAGTGGTTGAATATTATTTAGGTTGTTTGTTATAATAAGAAAATTTTTTTTATTATTTCCATTTTTTTTACAATTTTAGGTGTTTTTATTTTATTCACCCGCCTGACTACCTTTTTAAAATATAAAACTTTCTTATTCAAATCTTCTGCTGAAAGCCCATTAAATCCATCTATGGTGTTCCCCTTCCTTCTGAAAGATTCATAATCCCTTGGTGCAATGATATAGAGTGCGCCTTATAATTGCATGATTTTTAGTATTTTTGTATTTTAAAAGTTAAGATTTATTGATGTGGTGTGTAAATATTCAGTGTTCAAAATTATCGATCGTGATCTTCCGCAATCTTTTTAATTTTCATGGAGGGCAAATGAGACCTGTTTTAATAATATCAGCCATACTATTTTTGCTATCCACTATATACGCGCAGGATAACAAGACAGTCAACACCTCTTTGCCGGATTTTAGCCGTGGAGATGGTCGAAATTATCCTAAAACGTCACGGAACAATCTGGTTGGCCTAAGTACTATTGATATAATCAGCTCTAATATACGAGAATCTTCTATGAATAATTTAGTCTGTGATGCCATTCTTGAGCGAACCGGTACCGATTTTTCATTTCTAAATTATGGAGATATCAGAACAGACCTTTATAAAGGTGAAATTACTGACCTGGACCTTTTTTCTCTTTGTCCGTTTAGCTGGACACTCGTCATATTAGAAGTTGAGGGAGATTTTTTACGCAGATTGATTGAAGAAAATATCAGTGGCATTCGTAAAGGACTCGCCATTGGTGGGGGGGTGGTTGAATATGATACCCGTCGTCCCAGCCACAATCGCTTAACATATTTTCAGGTAGGTGATCATCCTGTTTATCCCAAAAAAGAATATCGGGTAGTTACAACAGACTATCTGGCGGATGGGAATGCCGGTTTTGAGATGCTTACCAGCGTTGACCCTTCTAAAGTCTTCCGTACTGGAATTCTTTTAAGAGACATTATCCGGGATTATATACAGAAATATTCTCCATTAAATCCGACCCATGTGAAATTGGATCAGCGATGGCAGAAAAAGTAGGTCTGTTTAAACTCCGGTCAGATCAATGGCATGCTTGAGGTTAAACCTTCCAACGGAATCTTCTATTTTAGTACAGATATTTTGTTTTGAGGATTCTGCGGCTACCCGGATGGCATTAGCGATTGCTTTTGCGTTTGAACGGCCGTGGGCCTTAATCGCCAATTTTTTAAATCCTAAAATGGGAGCACCGCCATATTCACTATAATCGGTTCGGCGCTTAAGTTTTTTTAGGCCCGGTGATAAAAGGGCCATCGCAATTTTCCAGCTCAGTTTTTTCTTAAATGCATATTTTCCTGTTTCTTTAACCACATCTGCTACACCTTCAAGCATTTTCAGGACAACATTTCCCATAAAACCTTCGGTTACTACCACATCGGCAATACCCTTAGGAACATCTTTTCCTTCGATATTCCCAATAAAATTCAACTCATCCGCTTTCTTTAAAAGAGCATATGTCTGTGTTAAAATTTCCCCACCTTTTGTTTCTTCCTCCCCGATATTGAGCAGACCAATTCGGGGTTGATGAATAGCCAGTACTTCTGACAGGTAAAAACTGCCCATAAAGGCAAAATGAACCAGTTGTTTTGCGCTACATTTTAATGTTGCCCCAACGTCCAGCATTAAAGCAAAACCACTTTTACTCTTTTCAAATTTTGCTGTCGGATAAATAGTCGCTAAAGCTGTTCGTTCAATACCACTGATTACCGGAATGTGTTTTGCGGCAGCAAGAATGGTTGCTCCGGTATTGCCCGCACTGACCAATCCATCAACCAGGTTGTCGTTGACTATTTGGGCTCCGATATTGATACTGGCATTTTCCTTTGTTCTTATAGCTTCTTTAGGATCCTCATCCATTGTTACCCATTCATCCGTATGTATAATTTCAAATGGCGTGTTAGGTTTCGCTTTCCGAATTTCATTCTCGATTAGTGTCTGTTCACCAATAAGAACGATTTCTATCTCCGGGTAAAGTTCGGCCGCCCTTAACGCGCCGCGTACGATTTCCCCGGGTGCATGATCACCACCCATTGCATCTAATGCAATTTTAGTTGCCATATTTATTCTTTAACGCTCATTCATCAATTGAGCCTGAAAATAACAAATTCTTTCTGCCTTTTGCAAGCTAATTAAAAAAAAGTATTTAAGTCGTCAACTAAGATTTGGTTATCTACCCTGATTAATTCATAGCACAGCGATACTGCAAACAAAGAAAAAAATAGTCCACGGATTTCACGGATTGACACGGATTATATTTAAAAAATATTTTTATTATAGTTTTAATCCGTGCAAATCAGCGTCAGTCAATCACTTGCTTGCCCGGCTATGACGGGATCCGGCCTTAGGCGGAAGCCTGCTTGCCAGGCTATGACGGGACCCGGCTTCGTGAGTATAATTTGTACAACACTGGTACCACCAGCAGAGTAAGAACCGTTGACATCATTAAACCGCCAATTATCGTCCATCCCATTGGAGCCCATAAGGTACCACCACCTATTGTTAAAGGTAAAAGACCGCCAACAGTTGTTGCTGTGGTAAGTATAATTGGAATAAACCGGGTTTCTCCTGCTTCCTTTAGGGCACTCACCAGATCTTTTCCTTCTGCCCTGAGTTTATTGGTATAATCTACCAGTATAATTGAATTATTTACCACAATACCGACCAAACTGGTTAAACCAATAAATGCGGTAAATGAAAACGAATTACCTGTAATCAGCAAAGCCACCATCGAACCAATAACGGCCAATGGAATTGCAGAGAAGACGATAAGTGGCTGAGTATATGATCTGAATTGCAATACCAGAACGGCAAAAATTCCAATTATTGCTACAATCACCGCCTGTATCATGCCACCAAAAGATTCCTCCCGACTTTCTAATTCACCACCGATACTGTAGCGATAGCCCGCAGGCCATTCATAAGAATTCAAATCTAAAATGATTTGTCGTGTAACCTGGTCGACAGAAAAATCATTCAATACGTCAGCAGTAATTGTCACATTTCGTTGCAGGTTATAATGGTTGATCAGCATTGGCGAACCGATAAATTGAATTGAGGATAACTGTTTTAAGGGTATTTGGGCCCCTGTGACAGAAGAAACATAAATCTTGTCCAGATCTTCATATCCGATCTTACCTGTGAATGGAAGGCGAATAACAATATTATATTCTTTCCCTTCTTTGTCGCGAAAACCAGAAATCGGTAATCCCGCGACACTGGCCCTTACCGTTTTATCAATATCAGCCAATGGCACACCATAAAATCCCGCCTTGTCTCTGTTTATTTTTATATGAATATCGGTTTTAGAGGTACTTAAAGGATTCCTGATATTAAGCGTACCATTTTTAATGCTAATCATTTTTTCAACATCATGGGCAATATTTTTAAGAATTGAAAGATTATCTCCCAATATCCTTATTGCAATTGGTGCTTCAACCGGTGGTCCCTGCTCGAATTCCTTTACTTCTATTTTAGCACCTGGGTACCCATCCAATTGACACCGTAAATCCTCAATGACCCGGTTAAAAGTAATCAGATCATTATCCTCAAGTGTCACAAAAAATTGAGTATGTGTACTGGTATTTCTTCTCGGTATAATATTATAATAAATCCGCGGATTGCTATGACCAATATTAATGGCATAATGTTTTATTTCCGATTTTTCTGTCAATAACGAATCAACATACTGGGCAATCTGATCGGTACGCTCGATATTTGTCCCATCTGGAGTATCTATATTTATGAGAAATTGTGGTTTTTCCGCTTTTGGGAAAAAACTGACACCAATCAGAGGAAATAGGGCCATACTTGATATAAATACCAATGCTGCTATCAATATAACTAGTTTCGGTTTCTGAAGAGAATAGGCAAGTGTATTTCTATAGCGATTCTCAATTTCATGATTTAAAAATTTACGTGTTAAACTTACTTTTTTAACATCTTTCATCTTTAAAAATTTACTCGACAGGTAAGGTGTTAGAATAAGAGATATAAGCAATGATGCAGAGAGGGTATACACTACTGTTACAGGCATGCTGCGAATAAAATCGCCGGTAATGTTTTGCATCATCATGATTGGAATGAACGCCAGAACCGTGGTGGTGGTGGAACTGACAACCGCCCAGGCTATTTGACTTGTTCCCTGAATGGCAGCTTCTATTTTACTGTGACCAAGCCGCATGAAACGTGAAATATTTTCGATAACAACGATGGCATTATCCACCAGCAGACCCAGCGCAATGACCAAGCCGGCAATTGACATCTGTTCAATGCCATAATCACTCAGATCTACAAAACCGATACCGATCATGATAGACACCGGAATAGCAAGTATCACAATGACCGATGCTCTTAGACCGATGACCAAAAAGACCACTATTCCGACCAAAATCAATCCCTGCAATAAATTCAGAAAAAAACCACTTAAACGTGTGCCCACACTATCCGATTGATCAAACACAACTTCCAGTTGCATGGTTTTAGGCATACGTTTCTTATGTGTGTCAATTTTTATATCGAGATTATCTTTAATGGTGAAGATATTGGTACCTGTTTTTTGACTGGCTGTTACATACACGGCGGTTTTGTCTTTGAACCTGGCATAATAGCTTTTATCTTCGTACGCATATGATATTTCCGCCAGATCCCTTAAATACAGAAGATTGTTTTCAGAAGCATATACAATAGTATTCTGCATATCGCTGAGCGATTCATATGAACCACTGGTTTTTACATTATAACGTTGTTTTCCTATATCGACATAACCGCCAGGAATATTCTGATTGGCTGATTGTATGGCCGCAATAACCTGGTTTAAACCTATTCCGTATTGTGCCATTTTTTGCAGATCAATGGATACGCGTATTTCTTGTTCCGGATAGGCCCAAATTTTGACCTTTTTTACGCCGGCAGTTGTTTCCAGGTCCTTCTTCAATCGTTCCGCCTCTTGTTCCAGCTGTCGATAGTCGGCAGAATCGGTTGTCAGTGCAAGTTGTAATATTTGAACATCTGAAATTGACCACTTTTCAATATCCAGATTTAATATGTTTACCGGCAAACTGCTGCGAATACTGTTTACTTTTTGAACCACATCCGAATATTTATCCTCCGGATCACTACCAGACAAGAATTCAACACCAATGACGGCTAAACCGTCTTCCGCGGTAGATTTAATGTTTTTTATATCCTCAAGTTCATTGATCACTTCTTCTATTGGATCTATAATCAATTCCTCCATATCTTCCGGGGTTGCGCCTGGATATATTACAATTACTGTGCTACCAGCAGGAGAAACCTGCGGATCCTCTGATCGGGGCATCGTGATAAATGAAACCAGGCCAAAAAGAACCAGAAGAACGACAACAACGATTGTAAATTGATGATTCTCGATTGCCAGTTTAGGTAAACGCATATTCAATTTCCTAACATTACATTATATTATAATTTTCATTCCAACACCAATGCTTCAATGGTACAAACAGCAAATGCATTATTCTATTATATTTACAATACTATCTTCGTTTAAATAGGGCGCGCCAATGGTTACAATTTCCTTCACAGTTTCAAACCCTGAAGTGACTAAAAGAAAATTATTATAAATTCTATCGATTTTGATTTTGTGTTTCTTTACCCGATTTTCTCCCCGGATTACCTGGTATACAAATCCTTCATTTTCGACTCCCTCGATTAAAGCTTCTACTGGTATAATTGAATAAGTCTGAGAATCAGTGGGAATTATTCTCACTTTGCCTACAAATCCCGAATAAAGCCGGGCTTTTTTATCTTCTAATTGAAGTTCGACTTCAAATGTGCCAGTATATGGATTTGCCACTGCTTCAATTTCTGATACAAATGCCCTAAAGATCTTTTCAGGATAGACATCAAATATGATGTTGGCGGTATCTCCAATTTTTAATCGCACAATTTGCTGATCAGTGACACCGGCACGTACGACCCAGCCACGGCGGTGAGATCCATACAATAAGACTGGCATACCTGATCTTACTAGTTCGCTTTCCTCGGCCAATCGTTTTAAAATTTTTCCGTTTTCAGGAGCATAAATAGCACCATGTTTCAGGTTAAACTCTGCTATCTTGACATCCGACGTGGCTATATCAAATGCAGTGGTGGCATTTTGCAGCTGTTCCAATGTTGCCACGCTATCTGCGTAAAGCCTTTTAGCCCTTTTCAGGTCTCGTTGTGTCTTTCGCACCGCACTTCGTGCCTGACTTACTTTCTCTTCTATTTCAACCAGATCCAGTTCAGCAAGCAGTGCGTTTTTTGATACCATTTGTCCTTCATCAGCATAAATTCTGGCAATAATCCCTGGAATTTTAAATGATAATTTGGACTCGGCGGAAGTATATAATTTTCCACTGGTGTTGATTGGAAGGCTAAAAGTCTTTTCTCTGACCAGAGCTGTTTTCACGTTAATTTTATTTGTCTGAGCGGTTGGGTCGGCTTTGGTGTCACAGGAAGTGATATTAATAATTATTATACGTAGCAGGATTAAGAGCAAAATTATTTTAATCGTTTTCATTTTATCCTCCATTGGTGATAGCATTTTGTCTTTGGTAATCAATTGTTATTCTCTAATTGATACCGGGTGGCAATTTGAATGATGCCTGTCGTCTTTTGCTTGAAAAAAATGAAAGGAAGTTAATTTGAAAATGCATCGAGAATGAACAAACATCATGAGTAGAGAATATTTTAAATCAAATAGAATTTACTTGTTAAAAATTTTTGTGACCTGGGTGGTGGTGTATGTATTTAAAATATCACTTTTTTCAAACCAACCCTTCCTGGAAATTCCAATACCGTATTTAAAATCTGCAAGACCGTCAATCGAGTGCGCGTCTGGGTTTAGTGCTGTTTTTACCCCTTTCTTGCGGAATATTTTCCCCCACCGCCAATCAAGATCCAGCCGGTAGGGGCTGGCATTGATCTCAATCATTTTATCATTTTCACCAGCAACCTTAAGAACCTCATACATATTTACGGCATAGGGTTCCCGGGCCAGAAGCAGCCGCCCCGTCGGATGACCGAGCATGGTTACATGGGGGTTACGTAAGGCTCTACAGATACGCTCTGTCATCTTGTCTTCTGTCAGATTAAACTGACTGTGGATGGAAGCGATAACAAAGTCAAAACTTGCCAGAACTGAATTATCATAATCGAGAGATCCATCCGTTAGAATATCAACCTCAATACCCTTGAAAATTTTAAACTCCCGATTTTTTTTGTTCAGTTGATCAATCTCTTTATGTTGTTGAATAACACGTTCTTCGGTGAGACCATTTGCATAAAAGGCAGATTTACTATGATCACAAATTCCCACATAATCAAAACCCATTTTCTGACAAGATAGCGCAATTTCTTCCATGGTGTTTGCCCCGTCACTGTATGTTGTATGTACATGAAAAAGTCCATAAAAAGGGATACCATCATACAATTCCGGTAATGTTCCTTCTTTTGCTGCATCAATTTCCCCCATGCTTTCCCTCAGTTCCGGCGGAATGAATGGTAAACCAAGGTTTTTAAAGATCTCCTTTTCATCCGAACAGGTAATCAATTGGCCCCCCCGAAATAATCCATATTCATTTAAGATCATTTTATTCTCTTTTGCCAGCCGGCGCATCTGTGTGTTGTGCTCTTTACTACCTGTGACATGAAGCAGGAGGAACGGAAATGTCTTCTCATCGACCAATCTCAGTTCAACAGTGATTCCAGTATTTAGGATAATCGCTGCTTTGGTCATACCTTTACCGGTGATTTCAACGCTTTGGTCATAGTTGACAAAATATTCCATGAGCTCTTCCTGATTATTGTTGTCACAACAACCGATGATATCCAGATTCTTTACTGTTTCCATTTTCCTGCGCAAGCTGCCGGCGACTTCGACGGCTTTTAATTTTGTGTTTTTCTTTAAATATTCGAGTATGCCTTGTGCGACTTCTTCTGCCACCGGAAACAGAAAACGTTTACTGTATTTCTTGAGTTTTTCTATGCTTTGGAGTATTTTATCCTGGCTTTTTTGGCCAAATCCCTGAAGATCTCGTAGCCGGTTTTCACGGCAGGCATATTCTAATTCTCCGATCGTAGTAACAGACAAATTTTTATGTATAATTTTAACTTTCTTCGCGCCTAAACCAGGAATTTTTAACATAGAAAGCAGCCCTTCGGGGATGGATGACTTTAATTCTTCATAGAACGGCAGGGAGCCGGTTGTCACCAATACAGATATTTTTTCAGATAATGCCTGGCCAATACCTTTAATCCGGGCGAGTTCTCCGTTTTCAACCAATATCTTTATGTCTTTATCCAGGGTTTCGATAATTCGGGCACCGTTATAATACGCTCTTATTTTAAAAGGATTTTCATCTTTAAGATCAAGAATAATTCCGATTTCCTCTAAAATTTTCGCTATTTCTTTTTTATTCATATTAAATCCTAAGTCTATTCTCGTCAGTATAAAAAAACAAACACAGACCAATTATCTCTCTTCGCGCGACAAATATAATGAAGTATTAATGAAAAAGTAATATTTCTATGGTTTGTAAATTTCACAATGTAATAAGATAAATTAGCAGGTAAAACTAAAAAATTTACAATCTATTGCCATTTAATCGTATATTTTAAAAGACCCTCTCAGCAGTTGTTGACTGATCCGAGGGTACGAAATTAAGCATTGGATTTGTAATCTGTGGTTTTTTTTACACTATGAAACAATTTGAAAGGAGTCTCAATGGATTTTTTAAAGGATTTAGGTATCAATGAAAAAAACTTCGGATCTTCTACGGGCACAAATTGGAATAAAACGATTAACCAGGACGAAATGAGAATACATTCCCCTGCGACAGGCGAATATATTGCTAGTGTTTATCCGGCCTCGGAAGCTGATTACGAAGCAACAGTTAGACAGGGAGAAGAAGCCTTTTTTTACTGGCGTCAGGTACCGGCACCAAAGCGTGGAGAAATCGTCCGCCAGATTGGACTGCGGTTACGTGATTATAAAAAATCTCTGGGTACTCTGGTTTCCTTTGAGATGGGAAAGTCTTTACAGGAAGGGTGGGGTGAGGTTCAGGAAATGATCGATATTTGTGATTTTGCCGTCGGGCAATCCCGCCAGCTGTATGGTTTTACGATGCAGTCTGAACGTCCCGATCATCGTATGTATGATCAATACCATCCGCTGGGAATCGTGGCTACCATTTCATCTTTTAATTTCCCGGTTGCCGTTTGGGCCTGGAACGCGATGATCGCTGCCGTTTGTGGGGACGTAAATTTATGGAAACCTGCGTCAAAAGTACCATTAACCGCAATTGCTGTTCAGAATATTATCGGTGACGTGATTAAAGAGAACAATCTTCCCGAAGGTGTTTTTTCATTGGTGGTCGGCTCCGGACGGACCATCGGAGAACGGATGTTGAATGACCGGCGTCTTCCTCTCCTTTCACTTACCGGTTCAACGGAGGTCGGCCGTCACGCCGCTCAGATAATTGGGAAACGTCTGGGAAAATATATTCTTGAATTGGGTGGTAATAATGCAATAATTTTAACCCCTCATGCGAATCTTAAAATGGCTATTCCAGCGATTGTCTTCGGGGCAGTTGGCACTGCCGGGCAACGATGCACATCCACGCGACGATTGATTATTCACGAATCTATTTTTGATAAAGTCAAAGAATCATTATTACGGGCCTACGGAAGCATAAAAATCGGTTCACCGCTGAATGAAAGCAATCATATGGGCCCCCTGATTGATAAGGGTGCTGTTAAAACCATGCAGACTGCTTTGCAAAAATTAAAAGAAGAAGGTGGTACGATACTATGTGGTGGGGATATCTTAGATGGTCCGGGTTATGAATCCGGATGTTATGTTCAACCAGTATTAGCGGAAGCTGAAAATCATTTTAATATTGTCCAGGAGGAAACATTTGCACCGATCCTATATTTAATCAAATATCAAGGGAATATCAAAGATGCGATAAAAATTCACAATGGAGTAGTCCAGGGTTTGTCCTCTGCAATATTTACTTCAAATATGCACGAAGCGGAAGAATTTCTGTCGGGTCGAGGTTCAGACTGTGGTATTGCCAATGTTAATATCGGTACATCCGGGGCTGAAATCGGCGGGGCTTTTGGGGGTGAAAAGGATACCGGCGGAGGGAGAGAGTCCGGTTCTGATGCCTGGAAAACGTATATGAGGCGTCAAACGAATACGATTAATTATGGTCATGATCTACCACTGGCACAGGGGATAAAATTTGATATATAATTTTAATGTGAGCCCGCGGTCGGTTTTCTGGCTGTATAGTGCGCCGGTCCGGATGAAAATATTGATAACCGCCATGGCCTCCTTGATCCGCCGGGGTGAAAATAGAACGTTTTTGTCGAAAATAGATTAAACCGCAGTATAAATACATTGAATTTAAGAATGAAAACGAAGATTAAAAGAAATACGTTTCTTCACAAATCCAGAAATATCCTCTTGATATTTATTTCATTAGCTTTCTTAATGATTCTTAGTGCGATCATTGAGCTGTATCAAAGTAAAAAAGAATTGTATCAGTTAATGGAAGAACAAGCTCATGCCTTATTAGGATCCTTAATTGTCGCATCAAAAAATTCGCTTCTAACCAACACCTATCTGGAAGATCTTTGGAAACAACGTCTATTAAACAACGGCAATTTAATTAAGAAACTCTATGAAAACGGAAACCTCTCCAATGAACTTTTAAAACAAATAAGTATTGAAAATGATATCTACAGGATAAATATTTTTAATCGCCGAGGACAGAAACTCTTTTCAAGTCATCAACAGGAACATTTTGGCCTGACAGAAACAAATTCTCCTCAAAAAATTCTTCTCCCAATTTTCTCTGGAACCGTGGATACTTTAATCATTGGTATTAAAAAAGCCCGTTTTGAAAATGGTTATCGATTTGCCGTGGCCCTTGCGCTAAAAAACAGAGGCGCTATTGTATTAAACATTGATGCCCGGAAAATTTTGGAATTTAAACAGCATATTGGCTTCGGCGCTTTACTCCGAAATGTTACGGTAGATAATCCAAGAATTATATATACTGCCCTCCAGGATACTGCTAACATTTTAGCTGCTTCCGGTAATGTAAAGGTTCTGGAAGGAGTCACAACCTCAGATTTTCTCCGTCGCTCATGGCAGAATTCTTTACTCCTTACCAGAATCGTTGCCTTTGATTCATTGGAAGTATTCGAAGCGGTTCACCCGTTTGTTTTTAACAATGAAACCATTGGTCTGCTCCGTGTCGGTTTATCCATAGAACCGATACAGGACATTAATGAAAGAATTTATAGACGACTTATTATAATTACAATTGTCCTGGTTGTTGTGGGATCATTTATGATTACATTCATTTTTACCCGCCAGAGATTCTCAATGTTGCAGAAACAATACGACGTAGTAGAAACATACTCCGGAAATATTATTGATAATGTGAGTGATGCGATTATTGTCTTTGATCAGGTAACCGGTATTAAAATCTTTAATTCAGCGGCAGAAAAATTATCCAAATTGAATAAAAATGAGATTTTGGGTGCTTCACCCTCACGTCTATTCTCTGAAACAGATGGTCACAAAATATTAAGTGAATCCTCATTGCTCCAGCATGTCAACTGTTCTCTAAACGGACAAACAAAATATTTGCTCATATCAAAAAGTTATTTTTCTGACAGCATGGGGATCGAAAATACTATTCTGGTTATGCGCGATCTCACCCACCAAAGGCTACTCGAAGAACAGATGGAACGGGAGAAACGATTAACCGCCATGGGGGAGTTAGCTTCCGGCGTCGCCCACGAAATCAGAAATCCGCTTAATACAATCGGAACGATTATTCAGCAACTTAAAAAAGATTTTGAACCAAAAAAAGACCGCGATGAATATCATGAATTGGCAGCGCTGGTAGCCAGTGAAGTAAAAAGGATAAACGAAACGATACAGGATTTTTTGCGTTTTGCCAGACCGGAACCGATCCAGGTCCAGTCTTTTCAGGTTGAGACACTTTTTAATCAGTTGGAAAAACAATATCACTATTTGATGAAAGAACGTCAAATAAATTTAAACGTTGTTTTAGATTGGAATGGCAAAGTGCTGTGGGATCATCATCAGATTCTTCAAGTATTTATGAATATTATTCAGAATGCCGTTGATGCTATTGGCAAGAGTGGAAATATTACAATTTCTCTGATCAAAAACAACGATCGCATGCTTGAAATTCGGATAAAAGATGACGGTCCGGGTATGCCAGAAAAAATCCGTAGCAATATCTTCAATCTCTATTTTACAACCAAAGCAAAAGGGACCGGTATTGGCTTGAGCATCGTTCAGAGAATTATTTACGAACATGGAGGTATTATAACCGTTGAAAGTGAGAAACAGAAAGGAACCTCTTTTATTATACAATTACCGATACGGTTTCAAAAAATATAATATATCTTACCATACAACTTCACATTAAAATTATTGCCCGTTTATTTAATCGTCTGTTTTTTATATGATTCTCATACCTTCTTTTGGATAATGTAAAAAATGGTCCGTTTTCGCCTAATCGGTAATATTTTTCGTCCGGATAGTCGGATTATTCCTTTAATTTCGCCCCGGTTTGTTTTGTGTAAATGCTTATAATACAATAGGTTATATGCCTGTTAAATGTTTTGGCACGCCAATTGTTCTACCACCCATTGAATTTAAAAACAATATCATTAACCAAAGGAGAAATACCATGAAGAATTTATTTTCAATCTTAACATTAGTGACAATCTTTTTTGTCGCAACGATTAGTTTTGCCCAGGATACTGATCAGGATCAGGAAAAAGCGCAAAACCAATATCAGAAACTAACCAAAACCGCAACCAAGACTCAGACAAAGACGCAGAATTCTGATCAGGATCAGAAAAAAGCGCAAAACCAATATCAGAAACTGACCAAAACCGCAACCAAGACCCAGACAAAGACACAAGACTCACGTCCGGAACAAGATATCTCACAGAGCCTGAATAAAGAACAAATCCAAACCTCCACAGAGGTTCAGGTGAAGGGACAGCATGGCGCCGGTTTTGTCGATGAGGATGGTGATGGATACAATGATAACGCTCCGGATCATGATGGTGATGGCATTCCGAACGGTCTTGATCCAGATTTTGACGGCACAAAGGCTAAAAAAGGGCATGGCAAAGGTTTTGTTGACGAAGATGGTGATGGGATTAATGATAATGCCAACATGCGTGACGAAGATGGTGACGGCATTCCTAACGGTCGGGATGAAGATTACGAACGCCCACAGGATGGCAGCGGACAGATGAATAGATTTGGAAAGAGTGATGACAGAGGTAATAATGGGACTGGGCAGAAGAGAGGTTCTGGATTGGGCTCAGGTTCCGGTAATGGCAACGCTGATGATTCCGGAACAAAAGGCAACAAAAACGGTGGTAATAAAGGTGGAAATAATTAGCAGCATACGTTCATAAGAATTTAACCAAAAGCCGGGCAATCCAATGTCCGGCTTTTTTTTATTATCCTGCCTGTCAATACCAGTATAATTTAACAACAAACATGAAAGCATATCTCCGGAAAATTTTTCCCTTCTAAATAAATACCACAGGGATGTATTTCAATTACTTCAATTCCGGTGAATTGTTCGACCCAACGGACCATCATCTCGACCGCTGGGTCGAGTATTAATTTAATTTTACATTGATCCTTTCCGAATATGTCTGATATATCTCAGTTTTACAATAGATCTCGATTTGGCATCATTTTTGTTGTATTTTATACAAAAACAGAAAAGAACTTATAGGGAAAATACATTGAAGACATTTAAATATATTTTAACCATTGGCTTTATCCTATCATGCGCCAATCAAATGCAGGCCCAGTTTACCAAGAATCTTGAAATTTCATCTTACTATGATGATAATTTATTCCGCTCTCCAACACCAACACAGGATTTATTGACTAATATTGAGATGAGTTTAAACTATCGTCCGGATGATTCAAATATGAACCTGCACTACAGGGGAAGTTTTCTTCTATACCGGGACACATACGATCGTAATTTTTCTTTACACGAATTTGGATTAAATTACAATTATTCTTTTGGCAATGAAGATCGTCATACCCTATATCTGGGAAGTGATGGGACAATGCGTCTGAATGGCGAGGACTATAATTACTATGATTATACACAGATATATTTATATTCCAACATACGTTTTGATCTTGATTTCTTATTTGTGAAAGCCGGTTATAATTTCCGTTATCGAAATTATTCAAACTTGCCGGATTTAAACAATTTTCGTCACTTTGTTTTTCTCCAGGCTAATAAATCTTTTGCCTCCCGAACAACAATTATTTTTGAAGCTGACTTCGGATATAAATCATTTGCTGGCGAGAATACATACACAACATCCTTGGGGAGTGGACGTGGGCGGGGCAATATGGTTGAGGAATCTCAAATAATCACGATGACAGAGATTCCCAGCTTACAGCAGGCGATTGTTTTAACACGTCTTGCACAATCGTTACATGAAAATTTAGGTATCTTTATCCAATATCGACGACAAATCAGCCTAACCGATCAAATCAAGTATATCAATACCGATAGTTATTATCAGGACGAAGAATTATTTGACGACCCTTTTAGTTTTGAAAGCAGCAGTGTCTCTTCAGGATTAACATGGATACTTCCCTGGTCGATGAAAGTACAAATTGGCGGCTCCCTCTTTTCTAAAAATTATATCAGTGAACAGGCTTATACAACAGCGGATGATACTGTTGGGTTGGGTGGAACACGGGTTGACGATCAGAAAAGTATTTATTTCAATTTCTATAAATCGTTTTACATCAATAAGAGCTGGCTCAATTTACTCAAAGTCAATTTCTATTATGGGTATATCGAAAATGACTCGAACAGTTATTGGTATAAATACAAGAATGCTATTTTGGGCGGAGGCATACAGTGGACCTTTTAAGATTAACGAGGCCATTAATATCCAATAGAGAGGGGTATCAGGAATGAACGATTTTCGTATACTATTGATTGATGACGAACCAGCACAAATCACCTCAATTAAATCTTTTTTAAAACGCCGCAATTATACAGTATTGTCTGCAAATTCAGGCGCTGAAGGTCTTTCTATTATTTATAGTGGAAATATTGATCTGGTTTTAACTGATTTCCGGATGTCTGAAATGAATGGTTTGGAAGTCGTGCAGCAGATCAAACGTTTCAATCCGGAAATTCCAGTGGTTGTTATTACTGCATTCAGCGATACAGGTGATGCTGTTCAGGTTATGAAAGAAGGAGCTTTTGATTATTTATCAAAACCCGTGGACCTGGATGAATTAGAGATTCTTGTCAGGAAAGCAAAAGATCATCGCTACCTTGTTTCTGAGAATAAATTACTAAAGGAACAACTCAAAGAAAAATACAAATTTGACGCCATTATTTCCCAGAGCGGAGAAATGGAAGAGGTTCTGAATACTGCCGGTCGTGTTGCAAAAAGCAAAGCAACCGCACTTATCTGTGGTGAAAGTGGTACAGGAAAAGAACTGATAGCCAAAGCGATTCATTACGGCAGTGACAGAAGAGATAAGCCACTTATTACTGTAAATTGTGCCGCTCTTTCTGAGAATTTACTTGAAAGTGAACTTTTCGGACATGAAAAAGGATCTTTCACCGGTGCGATATCACAACGTGCTGGTAGATTTGAGCAAGCCGATGGTGGCACTCTTTTTATCGATGAAATAGGAGACATTCCACTTCAGACTCAGGTAAAATTATTACGTGCTCTGCAATTCGGAGAATTTGAAAGAGTCGGAGGCGCAAAAACCCTGAAAGTAGATGTACGTGTAATTACTGCTACCAATAGAAATCTTATACAGATGATCAAAGAGGGACGTTTTCGTGAAGATCTGTTTTACCGGATCAATGTCGTTACCATCAATTTACCTCCGTTACGTGAACGAAAATCAGATATTCCTATCCTGATCCGTTTTTTTCTTGACAAATATTCAAAGGAAAACGGAAAAAATATCAGTGGTATCAGTAAGGAGGGACAGGATTACCTGATGCGCTATCATTTTCCGGGTAATATTCGCGAATTGGAAAACATCATCGAACGTGCCATCGTCATGTCACGAGAAACCATGATCACAACCAATGATCTACCGGCCGGATTATCAATATCCACCGAGCGGGCGATTTTAGATCCCCATGATTTCACAGATTCTTATATCGAAAAAGTTGCCGCTTTTGAAAATACAATGATTGATGAAGCCTTGGAATTAAAAAAGGGCAATCAAAGCCAAGCCGCAAAATTATTAGGTATTTCTGAACGACATTTACGCTCCCGAATGCAAAAAATGAATATAATTAATACTAAACGTCAGTAACTTAAAAGTATAAAAGGGTTAAAAATGAAAAAAGAAACGCTACTATTTATATCTATCATTATGATGATGAGTTTTCCTTTCCACGGCCTCCTGGCCCAGGATACCACCAGAACAGACAAGAATACTAATATTAAATCAGGTGAACAGCAATTTATAGATAAAAACGGGGATGGATATAATGATAATGCCCCTGATCATGATGGCGATGGAATTCCTAATGGGTTAGATTCGGATTGGCAAAAATTAAAAGAAAATAAAAAAAGACAACGTTTTGTCGATTTGGATGGCGATGGCATTAACGATAATTTACAGAATACTATTGAAAAGCAAGAACAGGAAAATAATGTCCGGCAGGAGCAAAGAGGAGGGGGACCCCTGGAAAATCAGGCCCAAAAAGGCGGAGAACAGAAACAAAATAAACAGGGCGGTAAAAAATAACAATTAAAGATTCTTCCGGGTATTCTTGGGAGAGAATGCCGAAAATATAATTGATTTAACCTTATTTATCATTTTATACGTTTCGCGAGAGCTTGAACTGATCGGGTGTAACAATGCCACCGGAGACAATCCATTTCATAGCTTCCTCTACTGTAATATTCAGATGCAGTATATTAGCTTGAGGAACAAGAATAAAAAAACCAGAAGCGGGGTTAATGGCGGCAATTATAAGGATATTATATAATTTTTCTTTACTTTCAGGATGAGTTATTTCTCCATTAACCAATCCAATCGACCATACATTTTCTTTCGGATATTCTACCATTACAACTTTTTTACCTGATTGATCTGTCTTAAAAGAAAATGTTTCTAATATCTGCTTAACAGATCCGTAAATAGACTTGGCAATGGGAATTTTTAGTACAATTCTTTCCCCGAGATTGATAAATTTTTTACCAAGAAAATTGGTTACAAAAATACCGACCAGATATATACCGACCAACATGATAATAATACCAATGCCGGGCACCCAATATCCGAGTTGCGGTCTTAAATAGGGTAACAGCAACTCATCCAGAAAGGTGAAAATCGCCTTTAAAACAAAAATAGTAATGACAATTGGAACAACGACCAATATGCCGGATAAGAAATAGTTTTTTGACCGTTTTTTTATACTTTGAAGGATACGCATCATCAAAATCAAATTCGGTGGTCAACGGTTAGTTCTGCTTTATAGAATCAGCCGGTGTTTGATCCTGAATCGCAGGCTTGGGGTTTACAGTTATACGACCCGTTGCCTCCGCATTATCAACACCATCTGATACTGTTACGGTAAATGAAAAATTTCCGATCTGATCTTCCGATGGTGTCCAACTGATCTTTCCACTTCCAGGATCCAGGCGAGCTCCTTCTGGTATATCAGTGGCAGTAAAAGTAAGATTATCGCCATCAGGATCTGAGGCAGAAAAACTGAATTCAGCATTTTCACCAACGGTTACACTGATGGAAACATCTCCCTCTATCACCGGTACCCGGTTGATATTATTTACTATAATTGATATTGTTGTAGTACTTTCTGCGGTTTTATCAGAAACTTTGGCCGACAGGGTATAATCTCCCGCCTGATCAAAATCAGGGGTCCATGAAAAATTTCCATTATCAGGATTCAGATTTGCCCCGGCCGGAAGATTATCAATACTAAAGGTAAGTGTGTTGTCTGTATCTTCATCGCTTGCCGATAAAGCGAAGGTCAACGCGGCCCCTTCTTTCACTGTTTTTGCCTCAACCGATTGAATCTGTGGTGAGCGGTTCACATCCATAACTTCAGCCAAGACAGAGGTTTCTGCTGTTAATCCGCCGGTATCGGTAACCTTCACTTTTAAGTCATAGGAACCGGCCTGGGTGTAATTAGGTGTCCAATTTAAAGTACCTGCTATCGGATCAAGGATTGCTCCACTGGGTAGATTTTCAGCGGAATATTGTAGTTTGCCAATGTCTTCTTCATCAGGATCTGTTCCTTGCAATGTGACAGACAGTACCGCGTTTTCCAATACCGTTTGATTAGGAACCGACGTTAATTGGGGGGAACGGTTAACATTTGTCACTGTTACCGTAAAAGATTTCTCCGCTTTTAATCCGGCAGCATCCTGTACCATCAGTTGAAGACCTGGATAGGTTCCCGCCTGATTGTATGTTGGTGTCCATTGTAAAACACCGCTAGCGCTATTAAAAGTCATTCCCTCCGGCAAATTAGACGCACTCAGTTTTAGTTTTCCCTCATCTTCCTTATCAGGATCGTTGAATTGAACAGTATAATTAAACACCTGGTTTTCATCGACGGTTTGATCAGGGATATCGGGCAGCGTTGGTGCACGATTGACATGAGTTACTGATATGGAGATGATCTGTGTTACATTAAATTCACCATCTGTCAGCAAAATCGGAATTTCATATATTCCTGACTGATCATAGGTTGGGGTCCAGTTTAGGGTGCGGGTTACCGGATCGAAGGTTGCTCCTTCCGGCAAATTCTGAACCGTGTATGTCAATTTCTGTGCATCTTCAATATCCGGATCCTCACCGGCTGGCACAACAAAATTTACAGGCGTATTTTCATCTACAGTTAAGGGCGATATAGGATTAAAAACGGGGATACGATTAATATGGTTAACCGTGATTTTCGCCTCTTGGGTTGCTGTCAGACCCTTTTCATCTGTATTAGTGAAAGTCACTGAATATGTACCGGATTGCTCAAACGTCGGGGTCCACGAAAACATAGCAGATTGAGGAGAAAAAACCGCCCCTTCCGGGAGTTGATTTGCCGCGAGAGTCCACTTCCCGGTATCCTCTTTGTCCGGATCTGTCCCAATAACTTTTATTTGAAGCGGCTTATTTTCATCTACAACCTGTGGCTCTATTGGTTCGATCGCTGGCATACGATTTATATGATTTACGGTTATTTTTACAGATTTCGTATCCGATTGCTGGCCATCGCTTAAAGTAAAGTCTACGGTATAATCCCCGGACTGTTCAAATGTAGGTATCCAGCTGAACCTGGTTCCCTCAAGAGCAGCACCTTCTGGTAATTTTTTTGCACTATATTTAAGGCTGTTTTGATCTTCTTTATCGGGATCATTTCCTTCTAAATTAAATGTCAATGGTGAATTTTCATCAACAGTTTGCACTGGTGGCTGATTGAGAACCGGCGGTCGATTAACATGATTAACTTTTATGGTCGTTGTTCTGGTAGCTTTAAGGCCCGATGGATCGGTGACGGTAAAGACCACATTGTCATAAGTACCCGATTGTTCATAGGTGGGTATCCAGGAAAAAAACATGGAATCAGGATGAAAAGCTGCGCCTTCGGGAAGATTCGAGGCTGAATATATCAGTTTTCCCTGATCTTCTGTGTCGGGATCAGCTCCGCCAATATCAAATCTTAGTGTTTTATTTTCTTCAACCGTTTGTCCGGCGATATCGTACATTACCGGGGGTCTGTTTATATGTCGGACAGTTATACTGGTAACTGTCGTATCAGATAAATTTCCGGCTTTCATTATAAAAGTTAAGTTTTCATACGTTCCCGATTGATCATAACTGGGTGTCCAGGATACTTTATTGTCTTTTGTTGAGAAAGTGGCGCCTTCAGGGAGACCAATAACCCTGAATGATATGGCCTTTTGGTCTTCCTTGTCTGGATCCTGACCCTTAACTGTAAATTCCAATAATTCATTTTCATTGATGGTTATAGGAGCAATGGCCTGAATTACCGGTTTACGATCCACATGACTGACCGTAATGGTGCAGGCATCACGATCAATACCTCCGGCCTGATCGGAAACAACAAAATCAAGAGAATAAATTCCTGATTGTTCATAGGTGGGTTTCCACGAAAATACACGCTTTAGCGGATCAAAGGAAGCACCTTCCGGAAGGTTTTCAACTGAGTAAACCAGCTGTCCGAGATCTTCTTTATCCTCATCTGAACCCTCGGCAATTTCAAACGTAAGGATATCATTTTCATTAACTCTTTGGTCTTCAACTTCAGGTAAAGAGGGCGGACGGTTAACATGATTAATTGTAATGGTAAAGTGCTTTTCATCCGTCAATCGACTGTCAGTAAATTCGACAACACGTATAGTTATGTCGGTATAGACGCCTGATTGTTCAAAAGTGGGTATCCAGGTCAGGGTACCATTTAAACTGTCAAAAACAGCGCCTTCAGGAAGATTTTCAACTTCAAAAAAGAGTACATCCCCGTCGGGATCAAAGGCCTCCGCGGTTATTGTCACAGCTTCCTGCTCATTGTGAACGCGATCCTCAATAACTGCCAACTTTGGAGGACTATTATAACGTAAAATTAATGTCTTACTGTTTGCCGCAACAAAGACATACACATCTTCCTTCCACAGACCATATATCTTATCTTCTGCCTGATAACTGCCCCCCGGTATCAGGTTGGGAAGGGATGAGACATCAAGAATTTCCATACTCTGCTGTGTTTCATTGGCCATAAATAAATTTTTTCCAGATTTAAAAACGTCGGCAATATATCCATCCACACTCATTTTATTTATAAGAGCAGGAAATTTTGGATTACTCACGTCGATGATACATACACATTCCGCACCATCTGCCATAAAAATTAAATTATCTTCCAGTGAAATAGAACGGGCATTTTTAGGTCCGAGAAATTGACCTATCCGAACCGGATTATTTTTATCAGAAAAATCTAAAATCTGCAATCCGCCGGATTTATCAGCAACATAGACAATATTTTCGCTGAGGATTAATTCCCACGCCCAGCCGGGGGTATCATATTTTCCAAGAACCTGGGGACTGGACATATTCGTTACATCATAAACAACCACACCATTCTCTTCCTCAGCAACATACACATAGGGAAGGTCAGCAACTACCCAAAACGCATTGCCGGTAGTTTCTATTCTTCCCACCCGGGTAATTGCTCGCGGGTTGGAAATATCAAGTATTTGAACCCCCTCAAGTTCGTCGGATAGATAGCCATAGTTACCTTGTATATAAAAATTATGAGCGCGATGTTCATTCTGATATTTTCCGATTTCTTTAGGATTTGCCTTGTCCGAAACATCAACAACCTGTATACCTGCCCAAATGTTAACGACATATAAAACATTATCACTATAAGAAACGTTCTGAATGCCATCTTTAATTTCCTGGCCGGTTTCCAAATGGGTTGGTAGAATCGAAGAAATAAATTCGGCGCTTGCTCTCTGCGCCATTGCCATAGAGGAATTAAGAAGGACCATTGCGATGATAAAAACCATTACGTTTGCATAGAAATGGTCAAACTTTTTCATATTATACTCCACTATAAAATGGTGGTTACCGGATGCAACTAATTGAATTTATATATAGTTAAATGAATTTTAATTTAAACCACAACCTCTAAAAAAGCAAGGTTTTACCTACTAGATTGGGGAAGCATAAGTATATATCCTATTATCATTGTTTTGAGAGAAAAGTTGAGTTTTTTTATTTTTTTTTGCTTTTGTTATTTAACCTCAAGAATTTTGCATTATAACAGGTGCTGATGGATGATTGTTTTCAAATAATCACTATAAACCATATTGTGAAGACCATATGGTTTTCGGGAATTCTTATGTTGCATAATTTTATACCCATATAATAAATTACATGTTTTATGAAATTATAAGCAGGAGGATTATTACATGTTAGAACAGGGTACTATGGCCCCGGATTTTTCACTTACTGACCAGGAAGGTAATAAGCACTCCCTGGGTGATTATCGCGGAAAGTGGGTGATTATCTATTTTTATCCAAAAGATATGACACCGGGATGTACAACGGAAGCCTGTAATTTTCGTGATGACTTCCCAAACTTTCAAATGATGGATACCGTTATCCTTGGCATTAGTAAAGATAGTGCCATGCGTCATAAAAAATTTTCAGAAAAGTATCAGTTACCCTTTTTATTGCTGAGCGATGAATCAGGCGAAGTATGCGAAAAATATGATGTATGGAAACAAAAATCCCTTTATGGAAAATCCTTTATGGGCATTATTCGTTCAACCTATTTAATTGATCCGGTTGGTATAATCACAAAAGTTTACCCAAAGGTAAATGTAAAATTGCATGCAGCAGATTTGTTAAATGATTTAAAGGGTTTGAGATAAAATATGTTGCCCTTTTTACTCTATTTTTGTAATGTTAGTTATCATCCGACAAATTTATTAACAACAAAATTTCCAGATAACTCTCGTTAAAAAAACCTTTGGTGATAGTTTTCACTGTTTTCATTTGGAACTAAAAAATAACCTTAATTCCGCAGAATGAAGAGGACATCGTTATGAAAAAAACACCATTGATCTTTTTTGTTGTTGTAATTGCAGCTGCTGCCTTCGTTTTAATTATATATCAGGTAAAAACAATAACCGGCTCGGGAACAATTGAAAAACAGGGAGAGACTTCACCCGCAATTACGGCTGTTTACAAAAATAATTGTGCACGTTGTCATGGGGCTAGTGGCGAGGGATTTGGAGACAAACCCAGTATTCAAAACAATGGCCGGACTGTAGAAGAAATAAAAGATATAATTCAGAACGGCCGGGATAATATGCCCGCTTTTTCTCTCATCAAGGATCCAACCCTGACAGATCTGGCGAAATTTGTCAGTCGTTTATAGTTTTTTCCATTTAAGAATCTGCGGAAATCGCATTATTTTTTGTCAATTATCTATTAATAGACTATTTTCGTAATATTATTTGTTGTAAAATATGTAAAATCGTATCTACGTTATTATCTTTCTTTCTATGGCCTATGATTCAACCCTATCCTTTTCTTCACACGTTTTATCTTAAAATTAAATTGTTAATAAATTCCAAAAGGAGAGTTTCATATTTATGATACGTAAAAATTTTTCTCTAGTGAATCCGGATTCTGAAATTATTCGCACAGAGATTCATTACCGTGAGGATGTTAAAAACGCCCCGATGATTATTATCTGTCACGGATTTAAAGGATTTAAAGACTGGGCATTTTTCCCTGTCTTAGCCGAATCACTTGCTTATGCCGGATATATTTCTCTAACATTTAACTTTTCACGGAACGGAATCGGAGCAAATTTGTATAATTTTACCGAGCTGGACCTATTTGAAAAAAATTCATATACACATGAATTGAGCGATCTTAAATGTGTTGTTGATGCTGTTGCCAGCAAATCCATTGGAAAGGGCCTGGTTAATCCAGAACAAATTGGACTTATTGGTTACAGCAGGGGAGGAGGCATCTCAATATTGTATACCCAGACGGATCCACGAATTAAAGCGCTTGTAACCTGGTCTGCCATTGCCAGTATTGAGCGATATTCAGAAGAAGAAATCTCCCTATGGGAAAAAAGGGGATATCTTGAGATCGAAAATAAGCGCACCCGGCAAATTATGCGTATCGGTAAAGAACTATTAAACGATATTCAGAGAAACCATAAAAAACTGAATATCTTTTCCGCCGCCAAGAATATAGAAATTCCAACACTGATCATTCACGGACAGAATGATGAGGCTGTACCTGTCAGAGAAGCACAGGAAATTTATGATCATTTGGAGACACCTGAAAAAGAATTAATGCTCATCGAGGGCGCAACTCATACTTTTGGTGCACAGCATCCTATGGAATCTATGACGACACCGTTGGAAATTGTATTTGATTTAACCGAGAACTGGTTTGACCGATTTCTAGATTAAAAAACCATCCGGGAGCTTTATTATTTCATTTTAAGAATCTTTGATGAGATTCAGGAGGGCGAATAATCGTGGTTAATCAATTTAGAATTTCTCGTAGTTATTCTAACCCCAGACATTAGTGTGGCGTATCGTTAAAAAAATTAATTAGAAGGAAATTTTAGTTGTGAAAATTGGTAACTACGAATTGTTTTCGATCGAAACCGGTCGTTTTGCATTAGATGGTGGAGCTATGTTCGGCGTTGTTCCTAAAAACCTTTGGCAAAGAAATAATCCATCCGATGAACAAAATCGTATTCCATTGGCATCACGTTCTCTTCTCATTAAATCTGCCAATCGTATGATTCTTATTGATACCGGTCTCGGCAATAAGTACGATGAAAAACATTCCAATATCTATAATATTGATCTTTCAACCTACTCCCTTGGGAAGAGTCTGCATAAAAATCATCTTTCTCCTGAAGACATTACCGATGTAATCATCACCCATTTACACTTTGACCATGCCGGTGGAACAACCTACAGGGATAACGGTCAGATTTCTCTTACCTTTCCGAATGCGATTCATCATATACAAAAAGAACAATGGGATTGGGCGCTTCAACCATCTCAAAAAGATCAAGCAAGCTTTCTAAAAGAAGATTTTTTGCTTTTGGAGGAAAAAAAGCAACTAAATAAATTGAACGGGCCGACGGAAATTTTTAGCGGTATTGAATTATTAGTAATGGACGGACATACACAAAATATGCAGATTGTAAAAATTTATGATTCTCAAACCAGTTTACTTTATTGTGCCGATCTGATTCCAACCGCATCTCATATCTCTATTCCCTGGGTTATGGCTTATGATAATCATCCCCTATTAACAATGGAAGAAAAGAACAGAATACTTCCGATAGCCGCGAAGGAGGAATGGATATTATTTTTTGAGCATGATCCGCTTTGTGAAGCAGCTACGGTTATACAGACCGATAAAGGATTTAAAAAGAATCAGGAAATATCCATAAATACTACCTGATGACTAAGCCAAATTCAGATATCTGGTCTTCAAAATATGTGATATCATGTTGCTAAAGCGAGATAAACATTGTCATACGTAACTTACAAACGCAAGGGTAATTTTAAGGGTTTTCTATTTGTACTCGGTTTACTCATCATCGGTGCTATTCTTGTCTACACACAGCATCTTGTGAATATTCTTCAGGAAAAATCCCGTGAATCAATAAATTTTCGGGTAAGGGTTTTAGAGGAAAATATCAATAATGAGGATATGACCGGCGATTTTGGGTTTCTGCTGACAGAAGTAATCCAGGGCATCGATTTTCCTGTTATTTACACCGATGCACAGATGATCCCCCAATTCTGTATCAATATTGATGCCGCTTATGATTCTCTTAGGGTTTTCACACCGGAGATTTCCAGTTTTCTTCAAAAAGATATTGATGATCTTGACGCTGAAAATCCTCCAATTCCAATATTCTATAAAAATATTATTTTAGGATATTATCACTATGGTGTATCACCAATCATTATGAAATTGCGTTGGTTGCCCTATATTGAAATAACGGCTGCTATTCTTTTTATTTTAATCGGCTATGTAGGATTTTCTCAGATAAAAAAGAGTGAGCAGAGATATATTTGGGTAGGTATGGCAAAAGAAACAGCACACCAGCTTGGTACTCCGCTTTCTTCAATCCAGGGCTGGGTAGAATTGTTAAAAGACAATCCAAAAAAGATGGAGCTAGCTTTAAGTGAAATGGAAATAGATACTAAAAGACTCGGTAAAATTGCGCTCCGTTTTTCGCAGATTGGTTCTGTGCCAACGCTCAAGGAAACCAATATTGTCGATATCTTGGAAAATGTCGTTATCTATTTCAGGAAACGATTGCCCCGGCTCGAGAAGAAAATTACGATCAAGGAAAATTATACCATATCTCCGGTGGTAAAACTTAACGGTGAACTTTTTGAATGGGTAATTGAAAATTTATTAAAAAACGCTATTGATGCCATCGAAAGCAAAGGTGGTGTGATTGAAATCTCTCTTCAAGATGAAGACAATAATTTTATTTCTGTTGATGTCTCGGATACGGGCAAAGGAATAAACACCAGAGATAAAACCGATATTTTCAAACCCGGATTTAGCACAAAAACAAGAGGATGGGGTCTGGGATTGAGTTTAGCGAAAAGAATAATCGAAGATTACCATGGCGGAAAAATTATTATTACAGAAACCCGCATCGGTAAAGGATCAACTTTCCGAATACTTTTAAAAAATGCTTAAAGCCCGGAAGACTTTTGGCTTGACAAAGTATTTAAGATTATTTAAAATCAGCGTTTATTTTGAAAAATAATAAAGGAAATTATTTGCCAACAGCACGACAAATTGAGTTCGAATTATTGACAGAGCCGCATTTAAGCTCTCTTTATAGTACCGCTCTCAGAATGACACATAATCAGAATGATGCGGAAGATCTGGTTCAGGATACATTATTTAAAGCATTTCGTGCTTTTGATCAATATCAGAAAAACACCAATTTCAGGGCCTGGGCATTCCGTATATTGGTCAATACATATATTACTGCCTATCGCAAGGCTATTCGACAACCTCAAAAAGTAAGTTATGATGATCTGGAAGAATTTTATCTTTACAAAAAATTAGACGAATCTATTAGTTTACAGGAAACAGCAAAAGAAGATTTTCTGGAAAACTTTTTTGAGGATGATGTGAAAGATGCTTTAGAAAACTTGCCGTATCAATTCCGTTTAGTGGTCTTGCTTTGCGATGTCGAAGGTTTTTCATATAATGAAATTGCCAAGATTATTGATGCGCCCCTTGGAACTGTTATGTCTCGTTTATACCGGGGAAGAAAATTACTTCAGAGATATCTATGGAATTATGCTAAAAAAAGGGGGTATTTAGTCAATGAAAAAGACTAATATAAAAAAATTCGATTGTTCAGATATTGAAAAAAGCGTACAGGCTTATTTGGACGGTAAATTATCCGATAAAGAAATACTATTATTCGAAGATCATTTAAGCTATTGTTTGCCCTGTGATAAAAAAATTGAATTCGAGAAAAAACTTAAAGAAATTATTAAACACCGGTCTTCAGAAAAATCATATCCGGAAAAGCTTGCCCGTGAATTAAAAAAAATAATTTATACTACATGATCTTTTCGCTACTGTAATATTTTTATTTCTTTGTTTAATATAATATTTCTTAGTTTATAATCACGGATAAATAATTTGGTATTATATTCCTTTTTCTGCAGCTGCATTAATATCCTAACCGGTATCCAATATTTATCAAATTTTCTTGACTCTAATTTAACTGTAAAGCCACCTTCTACCTGTCCATTTTTTAGCATTTGAACCATCCATTTATCACAAAGCCATTTATCCTCAACAAGAAGGTATCCCGGATAAATATATATTTCTTCCCGGGTATCCGGATAAATTGTTATTATTTTCATTAATAGACCATTTACACCAAAAAGCATCTTAATCTTCAAATTTTTACCACTGTCATATTTCTGATACTGAATAAACGCCGTATCCCTATTAGAATATATTAAATGCGTTTCGGGCAGATCATCAAGGACATTTCCTGCATAAAATCGCTGCCAGTCAATGAGCAAACCTTTCAGTTCTTGTAAAAGATCCATCTTTATCTGTTCAACCTGTTTTTGATTTTCTGGGACTGTCAGACTGGGAATGGCTCTTTTTATATAAAACAGTTTGTTGGGACTTTTCCAAATAATTTCAAAGGGAAATTCTTCTTCATTAAAAAAACCTTTGGTCTTTTCCAGAAAAATATTTGATGTGACCCAGCACGAAAAATTATCCAATCCCTTGAGAGATAATGAGTGATAAATTGTTTTCACACGGGATATAAATTCTTCCTGATTGAATGAAATCTGCGGCTGTGTTGCGAAAAAAATGGCCGGAAACAATAAAAAACTAATTTTTCGCATTGGCAATTCTCTGAAGTTTCTCCAGTTTCTCTCTTTCCCCAATCACAATTAAGTTGTCATTCGTGATAAGCTTTGCGTCAGAACGGGGATTATATATAAGATCACCATCCTGTCTATATATTCCAATGATAATTATATTAAAGGCATTTCTTATTTCAGATTCCGCCAGTGTTTTTTCAATCAGTGATGACCCGGCCATTATTTTAACTTCCTCAATTTCCAACCCAATATCTGATCGTGAAAAAACTTCATCAATATAATCTACCACGGTTGGCTTTAGCAGGGCTTGGGTTATTCGAAAACCCCCAATTTCGTATGGCAGAATAACCCGGCTCGCCCCGGCTTTTAATAGTTTTCCCTTTGAACTTTCGTCTTCAGCACGGGCAATGATTTTCAAATTGGGATTTAGCCCTCTGGCGCTGAGTGTTGTGAACGTGTTAGCAATATCTGTACTAAGCACGGAAACTAAACCCATTGCTCTTTCTATGCCGGCTTGCAATAAAATATCATCTTCCGTTGCATCACCATTGATAATACAGCAATTTTCAAATTGCTCCAGATCATCAATTTTTTTTTCTATAACCACAAATTGTTTATTGCGTTTATGAAGTTCCTGGGTAATTTTTTTACCCATCCGGCCAAACCCACAAACAATATAATGGTTCTCTAAATGATTGATTTTTTTTTGCATTTTTTTTTCCTGAAAATATTTTCCTTTAAATAGCACCATATTTATTTCACTCAACGCATAGAAAAGGATAGAAATACCAAAAATGATTAAAACCATTGTGAATATACGACCGGTGATCGATAATGGATATATTTCTTTAAATCCGGTGGTCGAAAGTGTAATCACGGTCATGTATAAAGAATCTAGAATTGTCCAGTCCTCTATCAGAGAATACCCTATGGTCCCCCCAAGAAATAAGATGAATACAAGGAACAAAATATTCTTAAATTCTTTTGCCATATAAAAATTTACATATTAATGCTGTGATGAACAATTTCTTTTTAATACTGTGTCTTTGAAGATATTATCAAGAACGAAGGCATGTGAATGGTGAAAAACCGAGAATCAGAATACATGATTATTAATATTCTTTATCTCCTCATTTTCTTGATATTTTATAAAGGAGTGATTAGCTTATATTTATATTAATCCGGTACTATTATGCATACACCCGCCATTATTTTCAATAATGATCAATTGACCATTATTGATCAAACCCTTCTTCCTCAACAATTAAAGTATTTGGCAATATCTTCTGTTGATCAATGCGTCGAAGCGATAAAATATTTAAGAGTTCGTGGTGCCCCGGCGATCGGTATATGTGCGGCCTATGCCATTTCTCTTGCAGCAAATCAATTAACAGATAAAAATTACGATACTTTTAAAAAATCAATGGATAAATCCTGTCAGATTCTTTATCAGAGTCGTCCTACGGCTGTTAATCTAGGGTGGGCGATCAAACGCATGCAATCTGTTTATTACTCCAATTGTCATCTGCCGCTGGTCAAAATTATCAGTTTACTCAAATCTGAGGCGATTAAAATTCATTTGGAAGATAAGGAGGCTTGTCATCAGATTGGTTATAATGGCTTGGCAATCGTTCCAAATCCGGCGAATATATTAACACATTGCAATACAGGAAGTCTAGCTACCGGTGGATGGGGCACGGCCCTTGGTGTCATCTATGCTGCCCGTCAACAAAATTATAATATCCATGTATATGTTGACGAAACACGGCCGGTTGGACAAGGTGCCCGATTGACATTTTGGGAGTTAATGCATAATGATGTTCCCTGCACGCTTATAACAGATAGTGCGGCCGGATCTTTAATGAAAGACGAAAAAATTGATCTTGTACTTTTTGGTGCCGACAGAATTACCAAAAACGGAGATGTGGCTAATAAGATCGGATCTTACAGTTTGGCGGTTCTGGCCCGGTTTCATGGTATTCCATGTTACGCAGTTGCTCCCTGCTCTACATTTGACCTTTCTTTAAAATCAGGAGATGAAATAGAAATTGAACTAAGAAATTCACAAGAAATTTTGCATATTTATCGTTATAATGATAACTTATTGGATATTGCGGATGTATATAATCCGGCATTTGATATAACGCCATCGGATTTATTAAGCGGTATAATAACAGAAAAGGGCATCATTAATAAACCAATAAAAAAACAAATATCAAAGATTTTTAATACTAATACTTAACCTGAATTATTCATGAATTTTAGATTTATCAAATAGCGACAATAAAGTTTCCCCTTAAAAAAGGGGACTAAGGGGATGTAAATCATTGACATATTTCAAAATATTACGTTTAAAACAACCCCCTAACCCTCTTTAGTAAGGGGGAATTAAATTGTTGATTATATGTTACAAATACGCTTAAACATAAATTTTTATGAATTAGTCAGGTCAACAAATGCTTAAGAGATACATTACAAATAGACCACAAGTACAACAATAATCAATTAATTTTATAAGGAGAAAAGATGAGATTGTATATTGTATTTTTTGCTTTTTTATTTTCTTTTATCCTGCTTTTAAATGGTTGTCGTCCACCGGAACTTGAACAGGCAGTTATTGATTACAATGCAGGAAGATATGATAATGCTTATACAGAGGTTATAACCGCTACTGAAAAATACCCGGAAAACGAAGAGGCCTGGTATTATCTCGGTGAAATTCAGGGACGAAAAAGTATGATGAAGGAAATGGTGGCATCCTTTAATAAATCCTTGGCAATTAAAAATACTTTTCAGGTCCAAATTGAACAAACAAAAAAAAGTTACTATAACAAATTTTACAATGATGGTGTGTCCACCTACAATGCAATGATTAAAATAGAGGACAAACAAAGTCCCGAAGCAGTTAAAAAACTTGATGATGTTATCGAGAATTTTAAAAATATATTATATATTGAGAATGACTATATGGCAAACCGCCTTATTGCTATCGCCTATCAATTCAAAAACGATGATGAAAATTCTCTAAAATTCTTACAAGCTGCCGCTGAAGCGGAACCAGACACGGTAGTCGCTTGGACTGATCTGGGGTATTATTATCAACGTAAGAAGGAATTTATCTTGTCTGCTGAACAGTTTAAAAAAGGTCTTGAAGTTAATCCGAATGATTCAGAATGTTTGATACGATATGCAGAAAGCTTAGATTTGGGTGACAAAAAAGATGAAGCCATTGAGGCCTATAAGATAGCTTCCGAAAGAGTTCCGGATGAGAAAGCGATTCCCTTTAACCTCGGATTACTTTTATTTAAAAAGGCAACGGGTTCAGAAAAAGATGAAACTAAAAAGAAAGAATTTATGAAAGAGTCCGTTTTATATTTTGAAAAAGCACAAAAATTGGACCCAAACATTAAAGAAGTATATGATCTTTTAGGTACCCTCTTACTGCAACTGGGAGAATTTGAACGGGCAAAAGAATTGCTTGAACAGGGTGTTGAGATTTTCCCTGATTCATCCTCGGTATGGCAAAATCTCAGCTTTTTATATGCAAAAATGGGAGACAAAAAGAAGGCCGAAGAAGCTTTTAAACGATCAAAAGATCTTCAGGGCGAATAATAAATTTTTATTTCGATATTAAGGCAGAACCGATTAAGTGTTCTGCCTTTCTTATTTTCCGCGATTTGTTAGAAAATAGGAGAGTGCCTCAAGTTCTATTGACATATTCTCATTTTTAATCATTACATCTTCCGGCACTTTAAGGCTAAGTGGTGCAAAATTTAGTATCGCTTTCACCCCGGCGTCTGTTAATTTATTCACAACCCCTTGCGCAACATTAGCCGGAACCGCGACAATAGCAATCTGTATTTTTTCCTCTTTAAGATTTTCTGCGGCATCTGCAAATGGTTTTATTTCTAATTCACCCATACTCGTTCCAATTTTTTTCTCATCATCATCCAGTAATAATTGAATAATAAAACCTTGTTTTGAGAATTCCTGGTAGTCGACTAATGCACGGCCAATGTTACCAATACCAACTAAAGCAACGTTCCATTTTTTATATAGACCAAGAATAGTTCCGATATTGTTTTGTAAATCAAGGGTGTTATACCCTAACCCTCTTTTTCCAAAAGTCCCGAAAAATGAAAGATCTTTACGTACCTGAGCCGAGGTGACACCATCAATTTCTGCTATTTCATCAGAAGAAACTGTTTTTACCTTTTTTTCGATCAGGCGTCCTAAAGTTCGGTAATATTTTGACAGACGGCTTATGGTTGAATCTGAAATTTTCTTCATTTCAGCCTCCGTAGAGATAAATAATTCAAATTAACGTCTTTATTCTTCGTGACTATCTTCTATTCCATTATTGTTATTATCATTGCCTAGAACAATTTTTGCCACATCGCCAATTTTATCCTTGTCGTCTAGTTTGATAAGTCTTACACCCTGTGTATTTCGTCCAATAACTGATATTTTTCCGATGTGTTGACGAATAACCACGCCATTTTCAGTTATAATAATGATATCTTCATTGTCGACCACTTCTAAAACCGCTACCAGATGACCGGTTTTATCATTCACTTTCATTGCAATAATGCCTTTACCACCACGCGATTGCGTGCGATAATCACTTACATTGCTTCGCTTGCCCATTCCCTTTTCAGAGATCGTGAGTAATGTGTCTTCTCTTTTGACAACGACCATTCCAATTACCTCATCGCCGGAACGCAATGTTATACCTTTAACACCTGCGGCCGAGCGGCCCATATTCCGGACTTGCCGTTCGTTAAAGCGAATGGAATAACCATTGCGAGTTACAAGGATGATATCATTGTTTCCGCTGGAAATACTGGCGCTGAGCAATTCATCCTTTTCACGAATAGTAGCAGCAACAATTCCTCCTTTTCTTGGCCGGGAATAGGCACTTAAATCCGTTTTTTTGACGATCCCGGAAATTGTTGCCGTTATGATAAAACCACTTTCATCAAAGTTTTTTACCGGCACGAAACCGCGAATACTTTCTCCAGATTCAATATCGATCAAATTAACGATCGGACGTCCCCGAGATGCTTTACCCGCCTGGGGGACTTCATGAACTTTTAACCAATAGCATCTGCCCCTGTTCGTAAAGAAAAGGATATAGTGGTGCGTGCTGGCAATAAACATATGTTCCAGAAAATCCTCTTCTCTGGTTGTTGCACCCATAGAACCGCGACCGCCTCTATTTTGACGCCTGTAGCCACTAACGGGAAACCGTTTAATATTACCGCGATGTGATATGGTAATAACCATATCTTCTTCGGCTATCATATCCTCAATCGTCATCTCTTCATAATTGGCAATTATTTCTGTTCTACGCTCATCGCCATAAGTCTTTTTTATATCAATCAATTCATCCTTTATAATTTGCATCCGAAGCCCACGGTTATCTAAAATTGCGCGTAATTTCTCGATAAGCTTAAGGATTTCCCTATATTCTTCTTCAATTTTATTCCTCTCCAGGCCGGTAAGTCGCTGCAGGCGCATATCTAATATTGCTTTTGCCTGAATCTCACTTAGTTTAAACTGACGGATAAGATTCTTTTTTGCCATTTCCGGATCACGAGATTTTTTTATAAGATCAATAATCTCATCAATATTATCAATGGCAATTTTCAGACCTTCGAGAATATGGGCCCGTTTTTCAGCTTCCTCAAGTTCATATTTCGTTCGCCTGAGAACAATTTCATGACGATGATTAATAAAATGCTGAAGAGTTTCTCGCAAAGTCAAAACTTTCGGTTGACCATTAACCAGGGCTAGCATGATAACACCGAAGGTTGTCTGCATCTGGCTATGTTTGTAAAGCGAATTTAATATCGACTTTGCGTTGGCATCTCGTTTAATTTCGATTACAACGCGTAATCCGTCCCGGTCAGATTCATCACGTATATCAGAAATGCCGTCAATTTTTTTACTATGAACAAGATCTACGATTTTTTCTATTAAGTTCGTTTTATTAACCTGATATGGAATCTCAGAAATTATAATTCTTTCCCGATCATTACTTGTCAGCTCAATATTTGCCCTTGCTCTTACAATCACACGACCACGCCCGGTTGCATATGCTTCTTTGATACCTTGATATCCCAATATGATTCCACCAGTGGGAAAATCTGGCCCCTTAATAATGGGCAACAGCTTTTCGGATTCTATATCCGGGTTTTCAATCAATGTTAGAATGCCATCAACGACTTCTGATAAATTGTGGGGTGGAATATTCGTCGCCATACCAACCGCAATACCAGAAGAACCATTAATGAGTAAATTTGGCAATACTGCAGGAAGCAGTGTTGGTTCTTCGAGGGTATCATCAAAATTATTCGTAAAATTAACGGTGTTTTTATCAATATCTTTTAACATCTCGTCGGCGATCCGGGACATGCGCGCCTCAGTATAACGCATCGCCGCGGGCGAATCTCCATCGATTGAGCCAAAATTACCCTGACCATCTATTAATGGATAGCGTAATGAAAAATCCTGGGTCATACGTACCATGGTATCATAAACTGCCGTATCTCCGTGTGGATGATATTTACCCAAAACCTCACCAACAATCCTGGCACTTTTTTTATACGTGCGATTATAGCTAAGTCCTAATCCCCGCATTCCAAACAAAATACGACGATGAACAGGTTTTAATCCGTCCCGTACATCCGGCAGAGCCCGAGATACAATTACCGACATGGAATAATCGAGATACGAGGAACGCATTTCATCTTCAATAAGTGTTGGAATAATTTTCTCACCAGTGGCCATAGTTTATCCTATTTAAATATCCAAATTTTTTACATACTTTGCGTTTGCTTCGATAAAGGCCCGCCGGGGTTCTACATCGTCTCCCATCAGCGTAGAAAAAATATGATCTGCCTCTGCGGCATTTTCGAGAGAAACCTGTAAAACTGTTCTTTTTTCGGGATCCATTGTCGTCGACCATAATTGATCCGCGTTCATTTCACCTAAACCTTTATATCTTTGTAAATCTATACTTCCGGCTCCATTGAATTTCTTTATGATCAGCTCTTTTTCATCTTCGTCAAAAGCATAAAATATATTGTTCCTATTTTTAATACGATAAAGCGGTGGTTGTGCAATATAAATTTTACCAAAGTCAAATAATTCTTTCATATAACGATAGAAAAATGTCAGAAGCAGGGTACGTATGTGGGAACCGTCCACATCAGCATCGGTCATAATAATAACTTTACCGTAACGTAATTTTTCCACATTAAAATCTTCATCGCCGATTCCTGTTCCTAAAGCAGTAACTATCGTTTTAATTTCTTCATTGGACAAAATTTTGTCAAACCGTGCTTTCTCAACATTAAGTATTTTCCCTTTAAGTGGCAAAATTGCCTGAAATCGCCGATCCCGGCCTTGTTTCGCCGACCCGCCGGCAGAATCTCCCTCTACCAGATAAATCTCACAATGATCCGGATCATTAATTGAACAATCAGCCAGCTTTCCCGGTAAGGAACCGCTTTCCAGGGCAGATTTTCTGCGTGTTAAATCCCTCGCTTTACGCGCAGCATCCCGGGCCCGGGCGGCACTTTTGCATTTTTCAATAATCGCTTTCCCGGTGGGTGGATTTTCGTCCAGATATTCAAAAAGTTTCTCGTTTACGAATGACTCTACAATACCTTTGAGCTCTGAGTTCCCTAGTTTTGTTTTTGTTTGTCCTTCAAACTGCGGTTCGGACACTTTTAAACTGATAATCGCCGTAAGTCCTTCTCTGACATCTTCACCCTGAAAGGTTATCTTTTCGTTGGATTTTATTAAATTGTTTTTTAACGCATAATTATTCATCGTCCGGGTCAACGCAGATTTAAAGCCGGATAAATGCGTTCCCCCCTCAATAGTATTTACATTATTACAATAAGTGAGAATATTCTCAGTAAAACTAGAATTGTACTGAAGAGCGATTTCTATCGGTGTGTCAGTATCAGATTTCTCGATATAAATTGGTTTTTTGTGAATCGGGCTTCTTGCGGAATCGAGATAATCAACAAATTCTATCAATCCACCTTTATAGTGAAACTCTTCCTTTTTATTTTCACGTTCATCTTCCAATGTGATGATCAGGTTTTTATTAAGATAAGCAAGCTCCCGCAATCGTTGGGCTAAAGTATCAAAACTGTAAACGATTTTACTGAAAATTTCAGGATCGGCATAGAATCGTATGATAGTTCCTGTTTTTTTTCGCTTTCCTATAATCTTAAGCTTCGTATCTACAACCCCGCGTTTATAACTCTGAAAATAGACATTGCCGTCACGGCAAATCTCTACCGTACACCATTCGGACAAAGCATTCACGACTGATGCCCCCACACCATGTAAGCCACCGGAAACTTTATAAGAACTCTTGTCAAATTTTCCTCCGGCATGCAACATTGTCATGATAACCTCTACCGCCGGAATCTTTTCCTCTGGATGAATGTCAACCGGTATTCCCCGGCCATCATCTTCAACGGTAATTATTTCGTCCTTACCTATTTTTACTTTTATAATCGACGCGTATCCAGCAAGCGCTTCATCTACGCTATTATCTACTATTTCATAGACCAGATGATGTAAACCGCGCGAAGTAATATCCCCGATGTACATTGCCGGTCTTTTACGTACTGCTTCCAAACCCTTTAGAATTTGTATATTTTCTGCTGTATATTCAGATTTTTTGTTCCGCTTTTCTGTCATTAATGGTACCCCTGCTTAAATAATATTGATTTTTTTCACAAGCGTTGATTGTAACTGTTCATTCAACAAATTTACCAAATCCTTCTGCCTATGTGCAAGTTCCTGTCTCCATATATTATCTTTTGCGCGAATGGTTAAAATATTATCTGTTAATGCGACAGGCGTACATTGTTTTGCGATCTTTTTACCAACCATGGATTCCCAATTATTTATAATATTATTTTTTAAAACAGATTCTGTCAGATTATATTTATTTAATACCTTTTTCAGGACAGAGGGCATATCTTTAAAGTTATTTTTAGGCATCATATAATTTTTTATCTTTAAGAATAAATTTTCTGCTCATTAAATGTTTTTTAAATTTATCTTGCAAGGTTGTCGTAATAAAAGCCTGACCAATTTTACCCAAGAAATTCAATATGCCTTGCATTCGTAACTCATCTAATTCTCCAAAGATATCATCAAGGAGCAAGATGGGTTTTAGGTGTCGTTCGTGAGAAATGTATTCCCACTCTAAAAATTTTAATGCAATAACTAAGGTTTTATTTTCTCCCTGAGAACAAAAGTCCCTGAAAAGTTTTCCGTCTTTATAAAAAATTATATCATCTCTGTGTGGACCAACAACTGACATTTTTCGTTCAAGTTCATACCTATAAATAAGATGAAGTTTTCTTTCAAACAATTTTTCAATACGTGTTTTATCATAGGATTTTATATTTTCTCCAATGCTTGAGTTGTAATTAACCATTATATTATCATGTAATGCAGAAATTGTATTATAATAGTCAGATAAATGGGTATTAAAAAAATTAACAGCGTCTAAACGATGTAATATAATTCTTGTTCCGTGCTCAATAAGTTTTTCATTCCAGATAGAAATTTGATCTTTTATTTTATTTTTGTCTTCACTTCCTAATAATGCATTTTTTTGTTGTAACGTTCTCCGATAAATTTTCAGGTCATCGAGATACACAGGACTAATTTGTGAAATGAGTATATCAATAAATTTTCTTCTTTCCTGTGGACCTCCACGAGTAAGTTTTAGATCGTCTAACGTCAGGATTACGCAAGGAACTGTTCCAATATAATCCGAAAATTTTAATATTTCTTTTTTGTTTACAAAAAGGTGTTTTCCTTCTTGGCTGGAATAAAAAAGTCTTATTTTTTTATTCGATGAAAGTTTTGAAGAAAAATTACTTTTAGTATTAAAATAGCTTTTGTTATATGAAATTACATGATTATCATTAGAGGTTCGGAAGCTTTTGGTGAGTGCAAGGTAGTATATTGATTCAAGAATACTTGTTTTCCCCTGTCCATTCATCCCCGAGATGATATTTATTTCATCGTCAAAACTTATTTTTATTTGTGAAAAAATGCGGAAGTTTTCTATCTCCAGGTTTTTTAGAATCATTCACTATTAACTCAATCTAACCGGCATCACCAGCATAAGTAGTTCTTCTTTTTCTCTTTGTTCCTGTGGAAAGACAAGTCCCGGTCCATCTGATGATTCAAGAGACATGCGAATTTTATCTGTACCAACGTGTCTCAAAGTATCTAATAAATAATTTGCGTTATAAGCAATTTCTAATTCAGTTGCTTCATAGACACATTCTAAACTTTCATGTGCTTCTCCTCCAAAATCAATATCTTGTGCATAAATATCAATTTTATTATCACTAAATCTAATCTTTACCTGATAACTAATAGGATTTGAAAACAAAGAAACACGTTTTACAGAAGCAATTAACACATCACGATTGATGGACAGCTCTTTCGTATTATTCTGTGGAATAACACGTTCATAATCCGGATATGGTTCATTTATTATTCTTGAATACAACAACGTATCATCGAATTTAAAAAGAACATGATTTTTTCCTAAAATGATTTCTTGAGTACCTTCATCAGAAATATTTCTTGCAACAAGATTCAATGCCCGGGTTGGAACGATTAATTCACGTTGAAGATTCGGTGAAGAAAAATCAAAATTTGATATTTTTACCAATCGATGTCCGTCAGTAGATACCATACGAATATGATCATTTAATATTTGACAAAAGACACCTGTTAAAGCTGGACGTAAATTATCGGTAGAACAAGCATATAATGTTTTTTCTATCATTCTCTTTAAATATACATTTTTTATTTTGACCGTTTCTTCTGTTTCCAGAGATGGGATACTAGGATAATCATTCACATTCTGTCCGGATATTTTATATTCACCAAATTGTGAATTTAAACCTATTTTAAAATTACTATCAACCTTAAAGGTTAAATCTGTTTCTGGCATTTCTCTCAAAATATCCATTACTAATTTTCCGGGAAGAACGATAGAACCAGTCTCTTCTACCTTACAATCACACCAAGAGATTTGAGTAATTTCAAGATCGGTGGCAACGATTTTTAATTTTTTTTCTTCGGTTGTAAGTAAAATATTATAAAGAATATCAATCGTTGTTTTACTTGGTATTACGTTAATAACTTTTTGTAATGCTTTGAAAATACTATTTCTTGAAACAGTAAAGTTCATAGTTCCTCCAATTGGTATATTGTGTATTAAAAATACTTAATAAATGAATTTATATCAAGGTGATTTTATACTCTTAAATATATGTAATATAATATAGTTGTAGTATATAGTCCTGTGAATATGTGAATAACTTATAATAAGCCGGTAATTTAGGAAAAGATATAATAAAAATTATAAATAAGTTGTGAAAATATGTGAATAATATCTAATAACTTTTTTAAAATAAATATTTAAAGAGCTTTATTGCCAAGATATTATAAAAAAATAACATCTTATTAACAGATGATTATGAATAACTATGTGGATATTTGATAAATCTGATATTCATGAATTACACAGAATAAATAATATTAAAAAAGAGATATATAGTGGAGATATATTCTTATCATTTACATTTAAATATCGGGAGAGATCTCGTTATATACGACAAATTTATTATGTTTTAACAGCATATACCTGAATAACGGCCCCAGGACCATTGTGATATTTTCCTTCATAAACATTCCGTTCTTTCTCAAGGGCAATTTTGAAATCAAGACCATACAATTCCCTTTTTATTGTTTTCAAATCCAGCAAAAGTTCTTCTGTACGTGGCCCACCGGTTTTATATTTTAATTGAGCGGATGAATATGACTCTAAAACAAAGACCCCACCGCGACGTAAACCAAGCATTATTTTTCTATGCAGATTTTTTCGTGGTTTAGGTGATAAATGACAAAAAATACAAACAATCGCGTCCCAGGTACCAATACCAATTTTAAAATTTGCAAGATCTTCTAAAAAAGTTTTGATTTTTACTGAACGTTCTTTAGCCAATAAAGTCGCTTTATGCAATCCAGCAAGAGAGAAGTCAACAACATGAACATCATGTCCCATTCCGGAAAGATATACTGCATTTCTACCTTCTCCTTCGGCCAAACAAAGAAGTCTTCCCTTTGGAATATGTTCAGCAATTTGTACCAAAAAATCGTTAGGTTCTTTACCATAGGCAAATTCTTTTGTGCTATAACGCTGGTCCCACATCTTTTTTTCATTCATTGATCTGAATATCCAATATTAATTTAGCTGATTATTCTATAACTATTTGTTCTGTAAATTAATTTCATGATATTTTTTATCGAGGATATTTATTTTGTAACTTGTATTTGTTAACCTGAATTTACCCTGTTGTAAAAGATATTTTAATTAGTCTATTTATGATTCGATAAATTTATGGTATATGTCTTGATTAGTTCGTGTAAATATATTAAAATAATAAGTTTCGGCGTTATTTAATACAACAGGTATAAATAGGAATAAAATATGAAAAGAACATATCAACCAAGTAACCGGAAACGTAAAAATAAACATGGTTTTCGGGAAAGAATGAGCACAAAGAATGGACGTGCGGTATTGGGAAGGCGAAGAGCCAAAGGAAGAAAAAAATTAACGGTTAGTGATGAATTTATCCGCTCTGCATAAAATTCTACCGATCAAAAAAGATACTGATATAAAAGAACTCATGTCGAAAGGCGAAAAAATATACACAAAGTATGGATTATTTTTTCTAAATCGGGATGTAAAAATTGATCAATTCGGCTTTGCGGTACTTATAAAAAAACGTGTTGGAAAAGCTGTCTGGAGAAATTATTGTAAGCGGTTGATCAGAGAATATATACGGGGACATATTCATATATTCTCCCGGTACAACCGAATTTTATTTCTTTATAATTATGAAGGAGCGGTTGACTATAAAGGTCTGACCGAAGAATTTGACAGCCGGCTACAAACGATATGAAAACATTTCTACTTTTATTAATTAACATATATAGAAAATTTATATCACCTTTATTTTCCCCACATTGTAGGTTTTATCCCACGTGTTCTGAATATAGTTATCAATCTATTCAGGCTCACGGTTTGATTAGGGGCATATGGTACAGTCTGGTACGTATCAGTAAATGTCATCCCCTGCATGAAGGCGGATTTGATCCGGTTAAAAAGAAAAACTCAAGGTAGGACATAGACAATAATTATGGATAAAAAATCACTATTAGCAATTGTTATCATCACAGTAATCATACTTCTTTTACCGTCTTATTATAGTCTTATATATGATGAAACGGTCGTTCAGGAAAAACAGCAGACAGAATTTTCAGAAGAGCCGACACAAGAGGATAAACCGGTAAACAATCAACAAATTGCAAGATCTGTTGAGAGCAAAACGCCAGATATTTTTTCAGAAGAGAGAGAAGAGATACAAGAACCTGCCGTTGTAGAATTTTCCGAGGCTGTTATTACGACAATAGAAACACAAAAGATCTCGGCTGCCATATCGAACCAGGGCGGCGGGAATTTTCAATTCTGGTACTTGAAAGCTTATGATACCTGGTTAGGGGAACCGGCAAAGATCATCGACGGATCTATGAAAAATGGTATGGAGATTACTTTTATTACCACATCCGGTCGGAAAGTCAATTTGAACGATTACCCATTTAAAATGATTGATGACGTTCCCCAAAAAATTGACCTGAAAGCGGAAGAAACTTATACCTTGCGTTATGAATTAGAGATAGAGGGGATGATCATACACAAAGAGATAACAATTTATGGCGGTAGCTATCATATCGACTTACAGTTCAAAATTGCAAAGGCCGGAGATCTTTTATTAAACGATGATTATGAAATCAGCTGGATAAACGGTATGCCGACGAATGAAAGTAATTCGAGTGAGGATTATTCATATAGTGAATCTTATGCCAGTATGGGGGGAGAACTAGAAAATTTCAGCATTGACTCAGAGGAACGTGTGAATTCAATTCCGATGAATGGTAAAACTGATTGGATTGCCACCCGAACAAAATATTTTGTGTCAGCGATCATTCCGACAAGGAGCAAAACCACGGGTGCCATATTCGGGGGGGAGGGTGTTAAAGTCGGTGATATATTAGAACGACGATATAATACATCGATAGTCAGCACCGTTGTTAATTATGGTATTGATGATACGTATAGAATATACATGGGACCGCTTGATCATTCTATTTTGTCTGATTATAACAATGGCCTGGATCAGTTGGTTATGAACCACGGCTGGTATGAACGCACGTTCCGCCCCATCAGTCTATTTATTTTAAAAGTATTTAAATTTTTCCAGTTGTTTATTCCAAACTATGGTCTCGTTATTATCCTTTTTTCCATTTTGGTTAAAATCGTCGTCTATCCGCTAACCAAAAAAAGTTATAAATCTATGAAGGAAATGAGTCGCGTACAACCATTGCTTGCGGAACTCAAAGAAAAATATAAAAGCGATCCACAGCGGATGAACAAAGAGACAATGAAATTATACAAAGAGCATGGGATTAATCCGATGGGAGGATGCCTTCCGATGCTGCTGCAATTGCCCCTCCTGGCCGCCTTGTTTATTGTGTTTCGGTCCACCATACAATTGCGAGGCGCCTCTTTTATTCCCGGCTGGATAGATGATTTATCCAGGGCGGATACAATTTTTACCCTGCCTTTTTCATTGCCAATGTATGGAGATCAATTTAATATTCTACCGATTTTAATGGCGGGAACCATGATTTTTCAATCGAAAATGACGATGCAGGATCCCAAACAAAAAGCGATGGTCTATCTTATGCCCGTTTTTATGCTTTTGATTTTTAACCAGTTCCCATCCGGTTTAAATCTTTATTACACGCTGTTTAATCTATGGACCATTATCCAGCAAAAGATAACGGATGGAAACGGTAAATCTAAGTAAAACAAACAATTAATAAATGTTTTATGTTTATTAATAAGAATTAAAAGGGGCTCCCGCAGGGGGCTTTTTTTATGGATAAAACCACTGATTTTTCAAGTACCATTATTGCCCTGGCGACTGCGCTGGGCTCGGGCAGTATTGCCGTTATCAGGATGAGTGGTCCGGATGCTATTTCGATTGCGGCTAAAGTATTTTCCGGAAAGGATCTTTTGACCGTTCCGGCAAATACGATTCACTATGGTCGGATTATAAGCGAGAACAAAGTCTTTGATCAGGTATTAATCTCCATTTTTCACGCCCCCAATTCTTATACCGGCGAAAATTATGTGGAAATTTCGTGTCACGCAAACCCCTTTATCGTAGATGATATTATGGAAGTTCTGATAAATCGGGGTGCCCGGATTTCCAGGGCAGGAGAATTTACACTGCGGGCATTTCTTAATGGAAAAATGGATTTGTCTCAGGCCGAAGCCGTGTCCAGTATTATTAAGGCAAAATCGAGAATAGGCATAAAAAATTCGTTGGAGCAACTTAATGGAAAACTGGCCACGAAAATTATAGAAACCAAACAGAAACTCATTGAAATAATTGGATCAGTCGAGATGGATCTCGATTTTACCGAACAAGATCTTATGGCTCTGACCCGCAAGAAGCTGTTATCACAATTGAATGGCCTGGAAAAACAGTTAAAAAAGTTAACATCCAGTTACAATTATGCAAAATTGTTAGAAGGTGGCGTCCACCTGACCATTATCGGGGAGCCAAATGTGGGGAAATCAACGCTTTTAAATCAAATCCTTGGTGAAAACCGGGCAATTACCAGCCACCTTCCAGGTACGACGCGTGACACCATTCATGAAAATATTGTCATAAATGACATTCTTTTTAAATTGGTTGATACAGCAGGTCTAAGAGAAAGCAGGGATGCCATAGAGATCGAAGGAATTAAAAGAACCCAATCACAAGTCTCACTGGCAGATTTAATATTATTAGTGGTTGATTCCAGCCACACGATCCTTGAACATTCATGGAAACTTATCGTGGATACCCTGGATACCATTAAATCTCAAGTAATACTGGTCGCCAATAAAGCGGATTTGGGCCCAGACCAAACAACGCTAAAACAGCTGAAATCCACAGGAAAATCCGTTGTCAAAATTTCGGCTAAAACGGGTAAGGGCTTAAAGGATCTTGAGAAATCAATTATGGATAACATTTCCAAGGGATTTGAAAAATACTCGGAAAATTTAATCATTACCAGTAAAAGACAAAAAGAAGTTTTAGACCGGACGGCAACTCATTTAAATGAAGCCTGTAATATTTTGAAAGAAAATGGTGGTTTTGAATTTGCGGCAGTGGATTTGCGACAGGCGTTGGATGCATTGTCAGAAATCACCGGGGAGACAGTCACTGATGATATTTTGAACAATGTATTTGCTAATTTTTGTATAGGTAAATAATAAATTAATGACAAATGTTTCACGTGAAACCTGAGAATCGATGACGGATTTTAATGTAATAGTTATAGGCGGTGGACACGCAGGAATTGAAGCTGCGGCGGCACCGGCCCAAATGGGGCTTTCGGTAGCGTTATTGACAATGGACCGGCATAAAATTGGATTAATGTCTTGTAATCCGGCCATTGGCGGATTAGCGAAAGGTCAGCTGGTAAGGGAAATTGATGCCATTGGTGGCCAAATGGCCCGGATCATCGATGCCTCCGGGATTCATTTTAAGATGCTCAATAAATCAAAAGGTCCGGCGGTATGGTCACCTCGCGCCCAGGCAGATCGGAAATACTATGCGGAGGTAGCTGGTCAAAGGTTAAGCCATATTAAAAATCTGGTTATTATTGAAGACCCGGTCAACGGTTTAATTATTGAGAAAAATAAAATCCGAGCGGTACGAACAGAATCCGGTCGGGAATTAAACGCTGATGCCGTAATCCTGACAGCGGGGACATTTCTTAACGGGGTCATACATATTGGTCTGATGAATTTTAAATCGGGCAGGGCCGGGGAAAATCCCGCCCGGGGAATCACGGAAAATCTTGTGACAGCCGGGTTTGAATCCGGACGTTTAAAAACGGGCACCCCCCCCAGGTTATTAAAAGATTCCATGGACTTCGGCAAGTTTGAAGAACAGAAACCGGACGATCCACCGATACCCTTTTCGTATGCCACGGAAAAAATTGATAGAAAACAAATATCCTGTTATATCAGCCACACAAATAAAAAGACGCATGCCGTTCTGCGCGAGGGATTTGATGAATCTCCTATGTTCATTGGGAGAATCAAATCAATTGGTCCACGGTATTGCCCGTCAATTGAGGATAAGATCAATCGTTTTGCCCATAAGCCAAGGCACCAGCTTTTTATGGAGCCGGAAGGATACGATGATCCGGAAATCTATTTAAACGGTTTTTCTACAAGTTTACCGGAAAGCATACAACGACGAGCAGTGAAAACCATTCCGGGATTGGAAAAAGCAGAAATCGTAAGGCTGGGATATGCTGTAGAATATGACTTTTTTCCACCACACCAGCTTTATTTTACCCTGGAGACAAAATTGGTGGAAGGACTTTATTTTGCCGGTCAGATTAATGGGACTTCCGGTTATGAGGAAGCAGCAGCCCAGGGATTAATGGCCGGCATTAATGCCGCGTTAAAAATATATAAATCCAGGCCATTTAAATTATCCCGTTCGGAGGCATATATCGGTGTTCTTATCGACGATTTGATAAATAAGAGTACACTGGAGCCATACCGTATGTTTACTTCCAGGGCAGAATTTCGTCTTTTACTGCGTCAGGATAACGCAGATTTACGCCTGGCTAAATATGGAGCAAAAACTGGGCTGTTAGATAAAAAAGATGTGAACAGGGTTGAAGATAAAATTACCCAGATTAACAAATTAAGAAACTATATTAATCGCACCAGTGTGAACAATGCTTTGTTTAATGAACATTTTTCCCATAAAAGTTCTATGCTGCACCAGCCCGAAAAAATCATTCATTTAATCAAACGGCCGGAAGTAGAATTGGGAGAAATTCTTCGTTTGAATCAGATCCATTCATATAGCGAAGAAGCCATTCAGGAAGTCGCTTTTAACATAAAATACGAAGGATATGTCAGGCGGAACCAGGCCCTGTTAACACGTTTTCAACAGCAGGAAAGCCGTATAATTCCGCCGGATTTTGATTATGAATCTATTGCCGCCCTATCTACCGAGGCCAGAGAAAAATTGGCTAAAATAAAACCGGAGAGCTTTGGACAAGCTTCCCGTATTTCCGGAGTATCGCCCGCAGATCTGTCTGTTTTACTGATTTATCTGGAAAGAGAAAAATACCAAAGAAAGGTTTCACGTGAAACATCCGCTCAATCTTAATGAGTTGTATGATTTTTTAGAATCCCGGAACTTTTCTGTCACCATAAAACAAAAAGAACATTTTTATAAATATCTTGATCTTTTAAAGATCTGGACAAAAAAGCAAAATCTGGTATCACAGAATGATATCCCGCATATTGTAGAAAGACATTATCTGCCATCCTTATACCTTTACTCATGTCTTCCCGAAAAAATCGGGGGAAATACCATCGATATTGGTAGCGGCGGAGGATTTCCCGGTATCATTTTAAAAATCATGCGGCCGGATATGTCAATGACACTTCTTGATTCTTCACATAAAAAAGTGATGTTTTTGCAGGAGGTTTGTGATCAGCTTAATCTCAATTGTCCAATTATTGGACAGCGGTGTGAGTATTATCAATATCATACAGCGGGGAAGTTTGAATTGTTTGTGAGTCGGGGTGTGGCCAGTCTTGATAATCTGTGGTGTTGGACCACAGAGATGATGGCGGAAAACAGCAAAATGTTTGTATTAAAGGGTGGGAATTATCAGCGGGAAGTCGAAAGCATGAAATTTGAAAATGTAACTGTCAGGGCCTGTACACCAAGTCTCAACTGGTTAAATTTCTCAAATTATTTGAAAAATAAATGGGTAGTAATATTGGGGAAATAAGTGGGACAAAACACTGTTTTTAAAGAACTTGCGGCACTTATTACGGAAAATAGAAATCCGGATACTTATAATGTAGATATTATGAGTACGGAAGAAATTTTGCGGTTGATAAATCGGGAAGACAAGAAAGTACCGCTAGCGGTAGAAAAAGAAATCCCCTATATTATACAGGCGGCGGAGATTATTGCAGAAGCCTTTATAAAAAAGGGCCGTCTGATTTACGTTGGCGCCGGCACTTCCGGTCGTCTGGGGGTTTTAGATGCTGCGGAATGTCCACCAACCTTCGGGTCTGATCCGGAAATGGTCCAGGGCATTATCGCCGGTGGCTTTGAGGCTCTGGTTAAAGCGCAGGAGGGTCAGGAAGATAAAAAAGATCAAGGGGCCATTGATTTACGTAAAAAGAATATTACTTCCCGGGATGTTGTTTGTGGAATTGCGGCAAGTCAACGTACACCTTATGTTATCGGGGCACTGGAAGAGGCAAGAAGAATAGGGGCAAAAACAATATTTATTATTTGTAATCCACGAAAAGTGGTTCAGGTAGATGTGGATGTTGCCATTTGCCCGGTGCCGGGAGCGGAGGTTGTAATGGGATCAACCAGAATGAAAGCAGGAAGTGCTCAAAAAATGGTGCTTAATATGCTGACAACAACAGCGATGATCAAACTTGGTAAAGTCTATGAAAATATGATGGTTGATCTACAGCCGAATTCACAAAAATTAATCGAACGCTCTAAAAAAATCATTATGATGGCAACAGATGAAAATTATAAAAAAGCCTCCTATTTTTTGAAGAAATCGCAGGGTCATGTTAAAGCAGCTATTTTAATGGCCCTCACCGGACAGGATCTGGATTCAGCAGAAGAATGTTTAGAAAGAAATGAAGGATTTATAAAAAAAGCTTTGATACAATGGCGAAAAAATGAAAAATAGTTTTTCCTTGCAAAATCACCATTTTTACCATATAGTAACCAGTAGATTTATGCTATTGTATCAAAAAACTTTGTTTTTTAGTAAAAATTTTAAAAACTTTTATCCACAGATTATCCGTCAAAACCGTAAAACCTGTGGACTATTTTTTTCTTTGTTTACAGTCTTGGGCTGTGTGCATGAATAAATTGATTTAAATATGCCGGGGTGTTCATGAAAAATTTCATTAAGTCTAGCTGGAAAGATACCGATCAGGAATTTTTAGATCCGAAATTAAGCCAACAGGTTTTTACATCAAAGAATGTAATGGTTGTCTACTATATTTATGAACCGGGCCTGGAGTTTGAAGAGCATTCCCACCCTCAGGAACAAGTAACAATCGTTCAATCGGGGCATCTTCTTTTAAATGTTGCCGGAGAGAAAGTAGAATTAAAAAGCGGAGATATCTGTTCTGTCTTGCCCAATGTAAGCCACTCATCCATTGTTGTTGGCGACGAAAGGGTGGAAGCTTTCTGCATCTTTACACCCATTACTGATCATGTTATCTTTCATAAACGATAATACACTGCGCCAGCCTTGCTCCACCAGACTTAATGAGGCAGGCAGAACACACAAATAAATTTATTTAATTTAATCATCTTTATACGATTTGTTATTATCTGCATCCCCGTGTTCTCGTATAATCTTTCTCATGTCTCATTAATACCATGCCCTAATTATTTCTCTGATAAAAGCGCGAATATAATCATAGGGTATCAAAAAATAGCATTTAACTGTCAGATTGTTTAAACACGGACAGTACCAAAATCATGTCTGGATATCGTATGAATCCAATATTGATGGTTTGTCATGTAAAATATTTGTTGTAGACATTGTTATTATAATATTCAGATTTTTGTTAAATTATCAAGAAAATTAAACATGGTCATTCCACCAAAAGAAAATCCGAGACAAAACCGGATTTTTTCGTCAAGATGGATAAAATAAAATTTAATGAAACAACGACAAGGAAAAATTATACCCGGCTGTGAGCCATTATATTATGAAGGTAATTCAACAGCCTGCCTTCTTTTACACGGATTTACCGGCTCTCCCTTTGAGCTTCGCCTATTGGGAGATTCTCTTCACAGCGAGGGATATACAATATCCATCCCATTAATGCCGGGACATGGTACAAAACCAGAAGATCTGAGAAAACGAACCTGGTGTGAATGGTATGAAAAGGCAAAATTTGAGCTATTTGAATTACGCAAAAAATATACTAAAGTTTTCGTCATCGGTCTTTCTATGGGCGGTTCTCTAGCCTTACATTTATCGGCACATTATGAAGTTAATGGTGTCGTCGCACTTGCCCCAGCCTTATATTTGAAAAACAAATTTTCATTTTTAAGCCACTATTTGCATATAATTTACCCTTATACAAAAAAAGGTGCTAGTTCTGATATCAAGACAAACGTGAAGACTATTGCCTATGATAAAATTCCCCTTAAATCATTATCCGAATTACTCAAGTTTTCAAAGCATCTGAGAAATGATCTCCCAGATATTTATGCACCGGCACTTATCATTTATACGAACAAGGATCATGTGGTCGATGAAAAGGGTCCCGCTGAGATATATAGAAGACTTTCTTCCAAGAATAAAAGAATACTTGAACTACAAAAATCTTATCACGTCATTACTCTAGATATTGAGAAAGAAAAAGTTTTTAGAGAAATTAAAAATTTTCTCAAAGACACAGAATAAATTAGAAACAATAAATTACTCTCAATTATTCACCCTGTTGGATAAAATCGCTTAAAAGAATTCTTTATATGTTAGTAGGAATATTTACCATGACAAGAAAGAATCATTTATCTGTGATAGCATTTAAAAACGGGTCAATATTGTGTATTGCTTTATTTATATTCTTTCTTTCATGCAACACAGATCAACTGTCGGATAAGATAAACAGTAAATATATTTTAATGGCTGAAAAAAACGGCCGGCTGGCAAGTGAAGCCTTTGATCGTTGCAATCGTTATGTAAAAGGGTGGTTGCATTATGCTGATCCGGAAAGTGGATTAATTCCAAAGAATCTATCCAACAACAAGGATATCTGGAATGCCAAAGATGCAGCTGCGGATAATTATCCTTTTATGGTATTAACAACTTTTTTTACAAATCAGAACCTGTTTGAGGGAAAAATGCATGATATGTTGCGTTCAGAAAAACGTCTGACCTCACGACTTGATGCCCTTCCGGATACCTATTCATTCTCAAAAAAAAGTTTTGAATATAAGGAAATTGATTTAGACCGCCTTATCTTTGGCGGCTCAGAGTATATCAAAGATGGATTATTACCTTTGACAGAATGGCTTGGAGATTCGCCCTGGGCCATACGTATGCTGTCAATTGTTGATGCTATCTGGGCACATGCCCCATATCCGACCCCATTTGGTAATATTCCGGCTAAAAGCCATGAAGTGAATGGTGAAATGCTTCAGGTATTGTCCCGGCTATATTGGATGACAAGGCAGGAAAAATATCTTGTCTGGGCTTTTCGGCTGGCAGATTATTATTTGTTATATCAACATCCATTAGAAACAGGTGACAAGCTGCGTTTAAGGGATCATGGCTGTGAAATAATTGCCGGACTTTCTGAGATTTATGAAACCGCACATTTTATCGCACCGGAAAAGAAAAAGATCTATCAGCAGCCGATTCAGCGGTTATTTGATCGTATTCTGGAAACAGGCAGAAACGAACACGGTATGTTATATAATTGGGTAAATCTGAAAACCGGAGAACATGATGATAAAATTTGTGACACCTGGGGTTATAATTATAATGCATTTTATACCTTGTATTTGATAGATAATAAAACAGAATATCTCCAGGCGGTGAAATATGTCCTGTCCAATTTAAATCAATTTTACCAAGATTATAATTGGGAGAATGGTAGTGCCGATGGATATGCGGATGCCATAGAAGGAGCAATTAATCTCTACAACCGTGAGCCGGCATTATCAGTGGCTGAGTGGATCGATAAACAGATTTTGATTATGTGGGAAAAGCAGCAACCCAATGGGATTATTGAAGGGTGGCATGGAGATGGCAATTTCGCACGTACTACCATTATGTATGCCTTATGGAAAACGGAAGGATTGTGGATTGATCGCTGGCGTGAAGATGTTAAAATCGGTGCCGTATATGAGAACGATTATTTGTATATAACAGTACAGACTGACCAACCCTGGCAAGGCCGGATTCGTTTTGACTGCCCCAGACATCGCGATCATCTTCACTTGCCATTAGACTATCCCCGGATCAATCAATTTCCTGAATGGTACACGGTGGACATTGAAGGCAATTATCAAATACAGATGAGTTCTGAAAAAGAACGATCAGTGATTTCCGGGGAAGAATTATTAAAAGGATTTCCCGTCACACTCTTAGAAGAGCAAAAATTAGTCATTTGGATGCGGGTTCAGAAATAAAAAAATGTTTATGATATTTAAAAATCCATGGATTGAATAAAAATTAGTGGAAAGGGTTTATCATTATGACAAAGGGAAAATGGGTATTTAAAACTAAAATATTGATATTATTTGCGTTATTCATGTGTTTTTCATCTTTGTATGGCCAGGAAAACGAGCGCTGGTTTATTGTTTTAAATAGGCAGCTTATGGAAGATGAAGCAATCAAACTTGCCCTGGAGGATCTACAAAAATCAGGGCAAAAAATGGAAACAAAATTAATGATTTTTGATAGCAACCAAAAACTTTCCGGGAACTCAATTCTGATTGGCTCGCCTCTTCGCAATAGTTACACAAAATCATTGGTCCAAAAGGGAAAAATAAAACTGCAAGGTATAGAAGATTCCCAGGGATACGAGATTGTAACAACGACTGTCGATGGCAATAAAATAATGGCTGTTTCCGGAGGATCAATCCTGGGAGAGGTATATGGTTTGTATTGGATCTTGGACCGGATGAAAGTGTTCAAAAAGATACCGGATATAAATATAACGCGCATCCCAGAGCTAAAAATACGTTTTACCGGTGGAGGGACAAAAGAAGCAATACAAAACGCGTTGCGGGTTAGTGCGACCTGGGTTCATGGGGGTTACTCTGTTAATAATCTTGTTCCCTGGGATTCAGAACCAGAGAAAACGAATAATGCAAAAAACAGGGAAGAATTACGTCAGTTGATAGAATATGCCCATCGTTTACATCTAAAATTTATCGTTTATGAGGATGAATTTTCATATCATCCGACACTCATGAAAGAATTCGGTGCAACATTATCCCCGGAGGATCCCGCTTTTTGGGATGCTGTGCAGGCAAAATATCGCCGACTCTTGAAAACAATGCCGGAAATCGATGGAATCAGAATACGTACAGGAGAATTAACGCGGGTGGGCGGTACTTATATACCCTTTGATGTAATGCATGACGGAGAATGTTGTGATTGGAGCCTTGCAAAGAGGTATCGAACGTTTGTAAAAAAGATTTATAATGTTGTGGTTGGGGAATTTGATAAAATTTATTACCAGCGCACCTGGGTGACGAGCGCACATGAGCAGCATTCAATGGCGGAGGTATATAAAAATATTTTTACAGATGATATTCCGGTAAAAAATTTGTATATGTCTCCTTATCTCAGTACAACAGATCGTTATTTTCACCAGCCCTATAATCCTACATTTAACCTGACCCCCCATAACATGATCCTTTTATTGGCTACTCTGGATTATCATAGTCATAGCGGTGTAAGTACATTTCCGACCTTCCCCGGAACCTATTACCAGGGAGGAATGGAAACCATATTAGCATCGGAAAAAACTAATTTGAAAGGGGTTGATTTTGGAACTTATGCTATTCCATCCGATGAAAACTGGAATACCGGAGCAGTAACCACTTATACCATATATCGCTTAGCCTGGAATCCCAGGGAAGACATCAAAGAAATTGTCAAAGATTTTACTGCCATATGCTTTGGTCAGACAGCAGCAGCGCCGATGGCTGATATCTATTTATTATCACCGAATGCCTATAAATATGGTATCTATATTGAACCCGTTTCTTATGGTGATTTTAGATCACTTCCTCATTTACGGTTGACAACATTTCCCGTCAAAGGATTGCCGAGACTTGATAACGGAAGAAAACATATTGAATTTTTGCGAACCATATATCTGCGTTGCCGTCCCTGGATAAACGAAACACTTTTATACCTTGACCACGGCTTAAGCATTGCCGATTCTATGGTCATAAAATACACCGGCGCAAAATTATTAATCAGCGATCAAAAACTGGCGCAAAATGTTGAAAATGCGCTTAATCTCACCTACTGGCTGATTAAAACAAATAACCTTTATGTAAAAACATTTTTTGCCTATTTCGAATATAGAGAAAAACCCATCGGAAAAACTAAAGAGATATTAATCCACCGGGTATCAGAATTAAAAGAAACGATGGCGAAATTTATCAAAATGCCTGGCTGTGTATACAGATTGGACGGAATGATACAATTGGTAAAAAATGTGGAACAAGTGCTGGAGAATTTACCCAAAGCAGAAAAAATATTAGCAACCGCCCCGGATGAGGATGGAATAATAACCATAATTTCCGACCTGCAAAAGAAATATGTCCAGATTTTAGAAGACTATAAGAAGGATGCGGTACAAATCCTTCATTGGGAAGCCAGAGTTGATGGGCGCGATCTCGTGAAAGTAAGAGAAGGGAATTTGGAAATTGAACATCTCCGCTATGATCAAATTGCTGAAATGACCTATCAGTTTAAAAATCCTCTACCCCTAAAACAGGTAACGGTAATACCGGTAGATATCCAGTCTCGTTCCTATCGACCGTTTGTTTTAGAACAACCGTCACATAAAAATGATTTTACAGCAGTAATATATTTATCGGACTACCCTCGTCACGGCTATAGTTGGTGGAAATTCGATTTATATTATATACCAAAATCACCGGAAGAGCTAGGTATAATCATGCCATGGCAAAATTAACAGGTTATTTTTTTACACGATCCTTAAAAATATGTGGAGAATGATATGAGAAAAATAGGCATTTTTTTACTGTTATTATCAGGAATTTCCATAGGTGGAGAGTGGGAAACATTTCCTCTTCGCGAGAATGGTACCTGTCCGGTTTGGATCGTTGCCGGCCCATTCCCTAATGGTCAACCGGGTTTTCATGATGAGGGATGCTTTGGCTATTTTAAGGATTATCTGGTCTCGTTCGGCGGGGAAAAGGATGCCATTCCCAAAGAAAACGATATTATTACCCTTGATGACGGACGCACCATTAAATGGAAAACAGCCTTTAGTAAATCGTCCGGATTGTTGGATTTTATAGAAATTTTTGGAGTAGAAAAGAAAGCACCGGGAGTGGCTTATGCCTTTTGCCAACTTATAGCACCGGAGAGACTAAAAGCGTTACTCAAAATACGAAGCAATGATGGTGTTCGGGTTTGGTTCAACGGGCAGATGATTCACGATCATCATGTCGGGCGAACGGTTGATGCCGCTGAAGATCAGGTCGAAATCATATTGATGAAGGGAAATAATCCTCTCCTGGTGAAAGTCGACCAGGGCGGCGGCGGCTGGGGATTATCCGTTAAAGTTGTGAATGAGGATGATAAACCCGGAGAAGAAATCATTACATCGACATTTCGAACATTTCCATTAAAAAATAAAATAAAAACAGTTAAAATTAAAACCACCCCATTAATTCAAAAAACCCCTGAAGGAGAACGTCAAATAATAAATGCGGAAATATTTTCAGGAGGGTTAAAAAATGTCGTTTTGACTATCAGGCACGACGCGTGGGACTCCGCCCAGAAAATATTTTTAGAGCGATTAGATCCCGGGAAACAAATCATCAAATTAAAAGTACCGGTAATTAAAAAGACCGGTCCGGCAGAGATTTTAGTACAATCATTGACAGATAATCTTGAATTAAAAGATGTTATATTGCATCGGGTGCGCCCATGGACTGTTTATCTCGTACAACACGTCCATACCGACATCGGATATACACGGCCGCAAACTGAAATCCTGCCCGAGCATCTACGATTTATAGATTATGCCTTAGATTTTTGCGATTTAACTGACAACTTTCCCGATGATGCAAAATTTCGCTGGACCTGTGAAGTTTCCTGGCCAGTAAGGGAATTTCTAAAACGCCGACCACCGCAACAGATTGAACGACTTAAAAAAAGAGTTAAAGAAGGACGGATTGAAATCGCGGGTATGTTCTTAAATATGTCTGAGTTATCCTCCGAAAGCGCCCTGGCAGCTTCTTTACAACCAATTAAGGAAATAAAACAGTCAGGCTTACCTGTCTATACCGCCATGCAAAATGATGTAAATGGTATCGGTTGGTGCCTTGTCGATTATTTCAGCGACATCGGTATCAAATATGTAAGTATGGGTATAAATGAAACCCGATCAATCCTACCCTTTGACCAGCCGACAGCTTTTTGGTGGAAATCACCATCAGGAAAACGGGTACTCGCGCATCGGGCAGATCATTATCATGTTGGTAATTATTGGAAGCTGCATGACGGCAATATGGATTTTTTTGAACCCGGATTATTAGAATATATAGAATTATTTGAAGAAAAAAACTATCCATTTGATCAAATCGTTGTCAATTATTCTGGTTACCATACAGATAACTCACCGCCTTCAACCGCAGCATGTAATCTTGTAAAGATCTGGAACGATACTTATACATCGCCACGGTTGCGCATTGCTACCGCGCACGAGTTCCTGCAATTTCTGGAAAAACACCACGCAAAAGAACTCCCCGTCTATCAAGTTGCCTGGCCTGACTGGTGGACCGATGGATTTGGTTCAGCTGCGCGGGAAACAGCAGAAGCCCGTCTAACTCAAAATGCTTTACAGGTCAGTCAGGGTTTACTAGCGATGGCATCACTGATGGGAGCAGAAATTTCACCTGAATCAATTGCTCGCACAGCAACCATTCAAGATGCCCTCTTGTTTTATCAGGAACATACATTTGGATCGTCTGAAAGCATAAGCAATCCAATGTCTGAAAATAGTATGATCCAGTGGGGGGAGAAATCCTCATATGTTTGGGAATCTGTTAAAAATGAGGGGCTTTTGCGGGAAGAGGCACTTGGATTACTACAACCTTTTATTCAGAGAAGTGAGGATCCGACAATTGTTGTTTATAATACCCTTAATTGGCAGCGATCGGGCTTGATCAAACTCTTTATCGACCATGAAATTTTACCTGTTGATGCCCAATTTCAAATCCTTGATAGTGAAACCGGTGCCGAAATATTTGCTCAGCCGGAAAAAAGCCGTAGTGAAGGTACCTATTGGACCATATGGGTTAAAAATATACCTCCGCTGGGTTTTCGTTCCTTTCGAATAAAAATTGGTGAAGGAAAGCGAAAAGAGCCACATATGTCTGCTTTCGGTGGAAAAACACTTGAAAATGACTATTACCAGTTGGTGATTGATCCGGAAACCGGAGCACTTTCCAATTTATATGATAAACAATTAATCCAGGAACTGGTTGATCCGGATGGGCCATGGAAAATGGGTCAATTTATTTATGAAAGAATCCTCAAAACAAGGGATTTTAATAAGGAAGCTTTTAGACGAACGGGACTAGAAAACATCAAAATTGAAAAGATATTAAAGGGCCCTTTGTGGAAATCAGCCCTAATATCTGCGGAAACAGAAGCAGGAGAAGAATCCAAAAGAATAAAGATAGAATACAAGTTATTTGAGATGGAAAAAAGAATAGAAATGGATTTTTGTCTTTATAAAAAGCGGGTTGAAAAAGCTGAAGCTTGTTATGTCGCATTTCCATTAAATCTTCCAAATGCCCATATAGTTTATGAAGCACAGGGAGGCCTGGTTAAGCCGGGAGTGAATCAGCTGCCGGGTTCTTCATCGGATTGGCATACGATCCAAAATTTTGCTGCAGTCCGGAATCCCGAGGGACAAATAATCTATGGAAGTAAACAAATCCCTCTGGTACAATTTGGAGATATTAATCTTGGCAAATGGCAGTACATTGCCGAAGTCAATACGCCATATATCTTTTCTTGGGTGATGAACAATTATTGGTTCACTAATTTTCGTGCCTTTCAGGAGGGGGAATTTCGATGGAATTATTTTCTTACCTCAACCCCTGACACGAGTAATATCGCAGCAACACGTTTTGGATGGAATTCATCTGTTCCCCTGGTCGCGCGGGTCTTTACATCCGGAGATAGCGACATTGGGGAAAAATCATTGTCGACATTAAAAATTGATGCTGAAAATCTGGTCCTTGTATCAGCAAGACCATTAAAAAATTGTATCATCCTTCACCTGCGTGAGATTGAAGGCAAATCAACATCGCTTTCCGTTGAAGGGAAATTTAGAAATAAAAAGGTGAAATCCGTTGATGAGGCGAATGTTCTTGGTGAAACGTTGTTAAAAAATGTTTCTTCGATCCACTTTAAACCTTTAGAGGTCAAATTCTTAAAATTGTCAATGGATCTTTGATCTTGAATAAAACCAGTTGACAGGAAATAAAAATTTTATTGATGATGGAAGATTAAATTCTTAGAAACAACGTCCTTATAATCAGCTAAAGGTAATAAAATGCAAAAGCGTTCATGCTTACGGTTGTTTGCAATTCTTATTGTTATTACACCTCTCACTTTTTCATCTCTGCTTTATTCTCAAGATACGAAGGCAATGGAGATTCTTAATCTTCTTGCCTTTGGTGGAGTCGGTGAGCTCAGATATAAAATCGGCGGTGAGCCCGGTGGAGAATCCGTGAATTTGGATGATTCCGATTGGGAGCTTACGTTTCCCGGATTTAAATGGAAGGAATCCAACACCAATGTCTGGTTTCGTAGTGGGGTTAACATTCCTGAGAAAATTGGCGGATTTTCACTTATCGGTAGAAAAATGACGTTATTTTTATACATTGATAATGGTGGTGAGGTATTTGTAAATGGAGATTCTTTAGGTTCCTTTGAATGGGGAACCGCTGAATTCATTATTTCGGAAGAGCTTCATGCCGGAGATAATTTTCTTATTGCCGTTCGAGGTATCAATCGCCCCGGGTGGGGAAAAGTGAGCGAATACCGGATCGAATTCAGCGATATGGTTGAATTCCAGAAAAAATTACAGGATAAAGTTTGGGGATTAATGATAGCCCGTCGTGTTGCCCGAGAATTAAGCGAAAAACCGGAACACTGGATCAGGCAAATAAACAAAGTTGCCCATAATATTATTGAATCCCAGGCATTCATTGATGGCGATGAGCAAGGTTTTCTGGCGGAGTTTGATAAACAGGGGAAATTATTACAGGACTTAAAAGCTGAAGTACAGGAGAAATATCATCTCTTTTGTGCCGGTTATTCTCACATTGATCTGGCCTGGCAATGGCCCTGGGTGGAAACGGTGGAGGTCTTAAAGAACACAACAGAATCGGTTCTTAATATTATGAAACGATTCCCGGATTTTAAGTACAGTATGGGTCAGGCGCACGCCTATGAGTGGATGGAAAATTATTATCCCGGTCTGTTTAGAGAAATTCAAGAAAAGGTAAAACAAGGAAAATGGGAAATCGTTGGTGGTCAATGGTGTGAGCCAGACGGAAATCTCCCCTCCGGCGAGAGCTTTGTAAGACAATCGCTCTATGCAAAACGGTATTTCCGGGAAAAATTTGGTGTAGATGTTAAAGAATGCTGGATTCCGGATAGTTTCGGTTTCAATTGGAATCTTCCTCAAATTCTTGCCCGTTCCGGTATTGAAGCTTTTATCACCATTCGTGTCGATCCAAATGATACCCGAAATTTTCCCCACCGTTTTTTCTGGTGGAAAGCGCCGGACGGCAGTAAGGTTATGGCCTACATTCCCCGTGATGGCTATATGCATGATTTAAACGGCGAGCAACTGGTTGATTTTATAGCCGAAGAAAAAAAAGAATTGAATATTGGTAAAGAACTTGTTCTTTATGGTGTCGGAAACCATGGGGGTGGCCCAACAATGGAAATGTTAGAACGGGCACGGCGGGCACAAATAGCACCCGCATTTCCCGATCTTCAATTAACCGGCTCTCATGAGTTTTTTAATACGCTTACCAAGAATGAAAGATCAAAGTTGCCAACCTGGGATAGCGAACTCTATCTGGAGCACTTTCGGGGATGCTATACCTCACAGGCAAAAACAAAAAAACATAACCGTGAGGGACAAGTACTGATTAAAAATGCGGAGAAACTGGCATCAATTGCCAGGCAATATGGTTATGAATATCCGAAGGAGAGAATTTTTAATGTCTGGCGGACCATTCTATTTAATCAATTTCACGATGTACTACCCGGTACATCAATCAATGCTGTTACTCATGATACTGAAAGGGAGTATGCCCAGGCAGAAAAAATCGGCGGATTAGTGACAAAAAGGGCTTTTGAATTTCTGGCCCAAAAGATAGATACTCGCGGACCGGGAAACCCTCTTATCATTTTTAATCCACATTCCTGGACCCGTAATGGTCCTGTAAAACTACTCTTGGATGATTTGGATATGGACAAGGAATGGTGTGTGCTGGATCTGGAAGGAAATGAGATACCAGTCCAAAAGATTGAGGAATCTGTAATTAGCAAAACCCTGTTATTCATGGCAAAAAATATACCGCCTTATGGTTATTCCGTTTATCGACTCGTGGAGCAAAAACCGGGAATTGGTGCAAACCACCTCAAATTTAACCGATCAGAAATGGAAAACACGGCACTTCGTGTAAAGATAGATAAAATTTCCGGACTAATCGCTGAAATCTATGACCGGGTCAATAATCGCCAGGTTCTTGTTACGCCCAAAGGAAATATTCTTCAAATTCTGGAGGATGATGCACATGATGCCTGGAATATGAGATTTAGCAAAGAACCGCTTGATCTTGACCGGGCGCGGGAAGTAACACTTGAAGAATTTGGCCCGGTCAGGGCGACGATAAAAGTTGTCCATGCTTTTGTTGGTAATAATAAAAGGAAACCAACCGAAGATTTTCCCAGCTCATTCTTTACTCAATATATATCACTCTATGATGGTTTACCGTATATAGAGGTACGCAATGATGTCATGTGGTGGGAGGAACACAAAGTATTAAAAGTTGGTTTTCCGGTAGACGTTTATTCCAAAGTTGCCCGGTATGAAATTCCTTACGGCAGCATTGAACGTCCCACCGGTTTTGAAACGCCATTTGAAAAGGCCCGGTATGAAGTTCCGGCGCAGCGTTGGGCTGATTTATCCGATGGCAATTATGGTGTCACTCTCATTAATGATTGCAAGCATGGCTACGATATTAAGGGAAACACCATCCGGCTCACGCTTCTGCGGGCGCCTACCGATCCCGATCCAATGGCCGACAAAGGCTATCACAGTTTTAAATATGCATTATATCCACATAAAGGTGATTTTATTGACGGACAGGTTGTGCATCGGGGACTGGAATTTAATGAGCCATTAATGATAATGAAGTCGAACCCTCATAAAGGTATTTTGCCAACGTCCCATTCATTTATATGGATGACTCCGGAATCGGTGGTTTTAAATGCTTTAAAAATAGCTGAAGATGATAATGACTGGATAGTAAGAATTTATGAATCCGCGGGCAAGCAAGAGACTGTTACCGTATCTTTTGACCGGCAAATTGTTTCCGTGACCGAAGTGAATTTAATCGAAGATATCATCAATAAAATTGAACCGTCCGGGTGTCAGTTCTCGTTCGTCATTAAACCTTATGAAATTCGCTCTTTTAAAGTTGCTTTGTTAATTATATAGAGAGAGGATAATTATCGCACAAATGTACCTCCACATTTTACAACTATTTTTTTATATCCGTTTTTTCAGGAAAGAAGGAATATCACATGTCGCTTAAAATAGTGAGGTTCTTCATCATAATCTTAATGTCTATCAGTGGTTTTGCCAATCATGAAGCAAATCTATCAGACAAGGGAAAAGGCCTTCCAGACCGGTCAATATATCTTGAAAACATAACTTTACTCCTCAAACAAGAATGGCCTCACAATCGGACGATTAATATCGTTTGTCATGGACATAGTGTCCCTGCTGGATATTTTAAAACACCACTGGTCGATACCTTCAATGCCTATCCACATCTTTTGCATAAAGGATTAAAAAAGAGATTTCCGTTTGCTGTTATAAATGTTATTGTAACAGCAATAGGAGGTGAAAATTCCGAACAGGGTATGGCCCGATTTGAGAAAGAGGTATTAAGCTGCCAACCGGATCTGATTCTCATTGATTATGCCCTTAATGATCGAAGCATCGGACTTGAAAGAGCTAAAAAAGCCTGGGTTTCCATGATTGAAATGGCAAAATGTAACGACATAAAAATTCTACTCCTGACACCAACACCAGACAAAAGATCAGAAATGAATGATACAGCTAGTCCCTTAAATCTTCATGCTGAGCAGATCAAACAACTTGCGAATGAATATAATATTGGCCTGGTAGATAGTTATACGGCATTCAAACAATATGCAAAAAACGGCAGGCGATTAGATGATTTAATGTCACAAGTTAACCATCCCAATAGAGAGGGACACAATCTTGTGGTGAAGGAACTGTTAAAGTGGTTTCCCGACTAATAGATAATTATTCATTGACAGGTAATCTTCAATGAAGGGATTCAAGAAGGATAAATTCCTGCCAGTATCTTAAATACACGATCGATCTTTCAGAATCATAAGGAACGAAAAATGAAAAACAAATTTTTTGCAATGTTACAATTTTTTATAATTACTTTTTGGTTTTCCGTAAATGGCGCATCAGTTCCGGATAAAACGGTAGTTCTTACTTTTGATGATGCAGTCAGGTCTCATCTGACAGTCGTTGCCCCGCTTTTAAAGGAATATGGATTTGGCGCAACCTTTTTTATTTCCAAGGCCTGGATGACCGACGCAGAACATTTTTTAACATGGACAGAAGTGGCCGTGTTGCACAACATGGGATTTGAAATAGGCAATCATTCCTGGAGCCATATGGGTTTTTACTCTCCGGCTGCTGCAGCCCTTCTGGCGGGAGAATTAGCCCTGGTGGAGTATAAGTTAAAAGAAGTCGGCGTCCCAAAGCCGGTGAGCTTTGGATGGACGGGGAATTTTTTCTGTCCGGAAGCCCGGGAAGTTTTGGAAAAAGCCGGATACAAATTTGCCCGTCGGGGAATGCAGCCGGAAGTTTCCTATGGACTTAAGCAACCCGGCCCATTATTCGACCCGGAAAATAATCACCGATTACTAATCCCAAGCGCAGGCGATGGATATCCTGAGTGGACTCTTGACCATTTTAAAAAGGTTGTGGATCGGGCAAAAAATGGAAAAATTGCAGTCATTCAGTTTCATGGTATTCCGGATATTGTCCATCCATGGGTACATACACCACCGGAACGATTCAAAGAGTACATGTCTTATTTAAAAGAGAATGATTTTAATGTAGTTTCATTAAAGGATATTGGGACTTTTATCCCGGAGGATAAATTAATAAACGACCCGATGTCAAAAGAACGGTATGGTCCTTTGAAAATGCCCACGGAGGTAAATCAAACCCGGAAAAAACTCGATTTTTGGATGGAAAATATGATTTTGCATCACCGTTATAATTTAGAAGAAGCCGCAGGAGTTTGTGGATTGCGCCTATCAGAAGTAGAAAATATTATAGATGATTTTGATTTAAAAAATCCGGTTATTTCAAATCGAAGCGATGATGGTAAGATAAAAATCCTTCCTTATCCAGGGGGACGACATCCTCGTATCGGATCTCTCAATAGTGCAATATCCCCGCAGCGGGGTACAAAAGTCAGTATTTTCACGCCATGGAATAATGGCGGTTATGTTGTTCTTGATCTCCCCGAAGCAATCTTTAGTAATCTTGGACTTACCTTTCTAGCCCATACGCACATACCGACCATTTGGAATGATCAAAATAAAAACATCGAAAATGTGGACTGGATCCTTAGGGAAGATGGAAAACTGAGCATGGAACGTCTGTTACCCAATGGTATTAAATTTGGTGCCATCGTTGAACCACGAAAAGATTCTGTTTATCTTGAACTCTGGTTAGACAATGATAGTGATATTAATCTAACCGGACTCCGTGCACAGATTTGTCTTCTACTAAAAGGCGCTCCCGGTTTTAACGAACAGACTGAAAAAAGGAATATATATAAAGCACCGGTCACGGCAGTTAAATCATCAGAAAAGAATCGATGGATTCTTGTAGCATTTGAAAACTGCGGGAGAACATGGGGTAATCCAAATTGCCCATGCATTCATTCCGATCCGGTACTACAGGAAGCTGCTGTAAAAAAACGGGTATCTGTTAAGGGAGGTGTATGGTTTTATGAAGGTGATGATCTTTATGCTGAAATATCACGGATAGAGAGTGTTCTGGTTCAATAAGAGAATTATTTGGTTTTCTATTTTGGATAATCCTCACATCCTGATGTACTCATTTCGCTTGATTGATATCGTAAAATTAATTAAATTATAATGTTATCTAATTATTTCGTTTTTTAATTAACCTGAAAAAAGGTATCCAAAAGAGCTATTCATCATTTATGCGGGTATTGTATTTGAAAAAACGGCATCAAAAATTAAATAATGATCAAAAGATATCATTTGTTTTTTCAATCATGTCTCTCTGTTCGAGGGAATCTTATTATATGAAGTTAAAAATTTCTTCTATGACATTTCTTAACAGGTATCTTCAGTTTTTAATTATTTAATTCCCCCAAAGGTGCATTTATAAATTAGATTTATAAAATGATTATGGTATAAGTTCAATTCAGGTTATCATTGGGTCGAAGATAACCCTTACCGGCCGAGTTTCTGATAGCTGTCAATCACTAGTAAGTTCGAAACTATTTCAGGGACAGGAAAAGTTTAAAACATTGGAGAGAGCATGAATCAGTATAAGGTATGGTATCTTTCATCAGAAGTATCTCCTTTTGCTAAGACAGGTGGTCTTGGTGATGTCACCGGAGCATTTCCCAAAGCCTTGAAGTCAAACAATCAAGAAGTCCGTGTAATAATGCCTAAATATAAATCTATTAATGAAAGAAAGTATGTTTTGCGTGAGGTTATCCGCCTTAAGGACATTCCTGTAACAATCAATGATGTCACCAGAACCATCAACGTAAAATCAGCTTTTCTTCCAGACAGCAAGGTACAGATCTACTTTATAGAAATTCCTGATTTTTTTGGTCGAGCCGGATTATATACAGATAGTGCCACCGGCAAAGATTTTCCTGATAATGCCGAGAGATTCGCCTATTTTTGTAAAGGTGCGCTTGAAACACTAAAAATTCTATCGTGGCGTCCGGATATTATTCATTGTAATGATTGGCAAACTGCTCTGGTACCTTATTATTTACATACCGTTTATAAAAACGATGAATTTCTTCGGGGCATAAAAACCGTTTTTACCATTCATAATTTTTCTTATCAGGGTATATTTAAGAAAAATGCGGCACCGCAGATTGAGGTTAAACCGAGTGAGATAGAAGAAAATGGTGCATTTGAACATTATGGTCAGATGAATTTATTAAAAGGTGCAATAAATTATTCGGATTGGATAACAACTGTTTCAGATACCTATGCGAAAGAAATCAGCACAAAGAAGGAATTTGGCTACGGCCTGGAAAAAGTTCTGCAGAAAAAGAAAAATAGATTCACAGGTATTCTGAACGGTGTTGATTACAGCGTTTGGTCACCGGCAACAGATAAGTTATTACCCTATAAATATTCTGAAAATGATCTGACAGGAAAAGAGCAGAACAAACAGGCGATGCTGACCAGAGTGAATTTGTCCTATCAGGAAAATGTACCAGTAATTGGTATGATCTCCCGTCTTGTAGAACAAAAAGGATATTTCTTATTAATGGAAGCCATGGATCAATTAATGATGTTAAACTTTCAATTAATAATTCTTGGAACCGGAGATAAAAAAATTGAGAAGCAAATTCAAAACTATCAGAAAAAATATCCTGATAGAATTAGTCTCAACCAGGCATTTGATGAAACACTGGCTCATATGATTGAGGCTGGTTCCGATCTTTTCCTTATGCCATCCTCCTATGAACCGTGCGGGATGAATCAGATGTATAGTTTAAAATATGGCACAATACCCATTGTTTATAGTGTGGGAGGCCTGGCTGAGACAATTACCGAGTATAATCTCGAGGAAAACACCGGTAACGGATTTGTTTTTGAAAAATACACAGCAAAAGAATTGGTAAGGACTATAAAAAGAGCATTAAAAATTTATAAAAAGAAGGAACAATGGCAAGAATTACAATTGAAAGCCATGCAGGAAGACTTTTCGTGGGAACGCTCTTCACAAAAGTATCTTGATATATATATGACCATGCTGGATGAATAAGATTAACAGAACATCGGGATAAATATTAATTTTAGGCATCAGTCATATTATCATTCTTTCTACTCAGTAAATTGTCCTACCTAAAACCAAGCACCAGAATGAACAAAAATTTAGGAATTAAGTACAAAGCCTAGGGTTGTTTATACAAACACCCGGTGCCCGATTTTGAGGATTATGTCAGGACTTTAATAAAGCAAGAAGATATAATCTATCGCCGACAGATAAAGCTAACAATTGAAAGCACCTTGTGAAAAAGCACTGTTTTGGCAAGGAGTAGAGACAAATTAGCAGCGTTGACATAGAAAATATATTTGGTTAAATTCCAAACTCTTTTGTCCATATTTTAGGAAAAAATTTGAAAAAAAAATTAATGATATCTCTGATTGGACTAATAACAATGTGGTCCTGTACGGATGGGGATTTATTGAGTGATAATTCCGGTCAGCGAATAATTTATGGTACTGTTTTCCGCGATACTCTTGTAGCATTTGCAGACACGTCTATTGTTGAGGGTAAAGTTTCAACAGCGGTCGGGTTAAAATTATTACTGGGTTCATATGCAGATTTTGACGCACGATTTCTGATTAAGTTTACGAATATTCCCTCCGATACGATTAAAATTGATTCTCTCAGACTGATGTTGACTACTGTCTCCAACCAGGGGGATATGACTGATTCACCAATGACCGGATCGATATATTTAGTTTCAACGGATTGGAGCGAATCCGTAAATGCTGATGAGGACTGGGATTATAAAGCAAACATTGACTATGCTTTGGAAACAACCACTACTTTTGAGATTCTTGACGACAGTACGGGAGTACATCTGATAGACCTGCCCACGGCAATAATGGATATCTGGCAGGATACAATTGGTGGAAGTCAAAATTTTGGTTTGCTGGTTGATTTTGACAATACCACTTATATGAAAGAGTTCAGCTCGGATGAAGGAGCGACGCCATCCCAACGTCCTAAATTAATTGCTGTTTATTATAATGTTGCACTTGATTCAACGTTTCATGATACACTCTTTGTCGAATCAGATGCATCTTTAATTGACTTTAATGGTAGTTTTGATCCGCAAAAATTAATTGCTGTCTCCGGATATTCTGTATACACATTCCTTAAATTTGATCTGGGTAGTATTCCGGTAAGAGCAGCGATGGCTACAATGGATTTAATTCTCAAACGGGATACTTTAAATTCTGTATTTAATAACAATAAAAGTGATGTAATGTATTTAAGAACGGTATCTTCCGATTATGATTTACTTCCATACTATACGGTTGATTCAACATTTTCAAGCAATATCTTCTATAGTGTTGAGCTCGAAGAAACCTCGGATAATATACTGAGCATCAATCCTTTCGATCGTGGACTGGCGTCACAGAGTTTTTTTCAGGATATTATAAATGGCAATATTTCTTACGGATCATTTTTGCTTCACTACAGATATGAGGGTGATGATATCGCCATTTACTCAATTAAGGATAGTTCATCTCCTAATATCGATGACCGTCCGATGCTGATTCTTGAATATTATTTAGTTCCGGAAGCAAGATTATAACTAACCTTAAATTATGAAAACAATAAAAAAAATACTTGTTTCATTTTTGTTTCTACTTCCATCTCTGAGTTATGGGGGATCTTCGATATTCGCGTTGGTACCGAAATCAATAGGTGAACATTATTATCCGTATTCTACAGCAGCCTTGGGCCGTGGTGGATTTTCGATGGCTTTTATGGATTCCGTTGATCTAAATCAGATGAATTATTCTTCGTGGTCATATATATCACGAACGACCTTTACATTGGGTATGGGTTTTCAATCTCTTAGTTCTGAATCGGAAAAAAACCAGACTAATTCCAATGACGGCAATTTTCTTGGTGGTTATATTGCCATTCCTCTGATTCAAAAAAAATTAGCTATAGGATTTGGTATATTACCTAAAAGTTTTAATGATCAGGGATTTATATTAGAAGACGCAGGGGTTGGTTCGCCGGCGACACAGACGATAAAAACAAAAGGATCTCTAAGTGAAGTTCAATTTGTCACCTCCTATGCTGTCAGCAAAAATTTGTCATTTGGTTTATTATTATACTATATTTTAGGCAATATTACAGACAACACAAAGTTGGAATATTCTGAGGCGACCTATCAGGATGTGATCATTGAAAATGAGTATCGTCTCTATGGCAAAGGAGCAAGTGTTGGTCTGAGTGTTTTTTATCGATTAAATGAAAAACTGGCATTTGGGGCGCAGGCAAAATTACCCACAAAAATAACAATATATACCCAGCAGGCATCGGTTACAACCAATAAAACAGTGGATGAATTTAGAGAAATAACTTTTCCGCTGAATGGAACGGTTGGAGTCGTCTATCAGGTGGGAGGGCGCTGGGCGCTCGGCGCAGATTTTGATTATACTGCCTGGAAAAATGGATATTTGTTCAATAGCATGACCGTAGATGGCGTCGATAATAATTATCGACTGGGATTAGGCGCCGAATATATGCCATCTGCAAGGCGGATAGTATCCTATAGTGATAAAATGAATTACCGGGGGGGATTATATTATGGAAAACTTAATTTTCTGTCCAACGGACAACCGGTAATAGATTATGGTCTTAGCCTGGGCTTAGGGCTGCCGATTGTCAGAGGAAGTAGTCGTTTAGATATCGCCTTTCAACTCGGGAAAAGAGGTAGTCTTGGAAAAAATGGCTTGAGTGAAAGTTATTTCCGTCTTAATTTCTCAATTGCTGCCAGTGAACTCTGGTTTCTACGCGAAGACAGATAAATATAAGTAGTGGGAGGGCTAACATTGAAAAAAGAAAATTTTGTTATTATACTCTGTGTTTTCTTATGGTTTTTATTAAGCGCAAACTTAATGTTTGCTCAATTTGAAGATAATGAATTCGAAGAGGAGCAAATAGAAGTTGCATGTATTCCGGAAACACTTCTGACAAGTTATGATAACAAAGACTATGGAGACATTTCTCTTAATGATATCAGACATTGGTATAGCTTTGGATATGAGTATTATAAAAATAAAAATTATACTGCGGCCATCCCGTATCTATGGAAAGTATTTATCAATGATTCAACAAAATATGCCCGGATGGCCATAGGAAAATTAGCCGATTCCTATTTTAATTTGCAGCAAGCTGACAGCACATTTATTGCCTGTTACAGGGGATTGGAGAAATATCCAGATTATGTAATGTTGCATTATTATGCTGGTTTTTTACAGGATAATTTAGGTAATGCAGAATGCGCCATTCCTCATTACGAGGCTCTGGTTGCAGAGAATCCTGAAGGAGAAGAATATCTTGAAAAACTGGCCTTTTTGTATTATAAAAAAGGGAATGAAAAGGCGATTGAGGTTCAAACACAACTGACAAATTTGGCGCCGACCAATAGCAAATATGCCAACGATTTAGCCTTGTACAGTGAGTATTTTTATGGTGCCGGAGGTGGATTAGAGGCCTTTAAAAACGCATGGGAAAATGATCCGGGAAATATGGATTTTGCATTTAAGTATGGTAAAGCTGCTTATGAAGCCGGAGAATACAGAGCAGCATTAATGCCCCTGAACAAGGTAATTGATAATAATCCTAAGAACATAAAAGCGCATGAAATAATCGCACTTTGTGATGAAAGCCTGGAGCAATATAGCCATGCGATAGCAGAATATAAAAAAATCGTGGAAATTGAACCCGATAACGCTGAAATTATGTGTTCGATTGCAAATGATTATAAGTTTTTAAATCAGTTCCAAAACGGAAAATACTGGGTAAACAAAGCATTACAGGCAAAACCTGGCTTTGGTCTGGCTTATATTATCATGGCAGAAATATATGAAAGCGCGGTTACTTATTGTCAGAACAAAGATCAACGCAAAAGAAAATACGATGATGGTTTGGTATATGAAAAAGCGATGAATGAATACCAGAAAGCTTCAAAAGACCCCAATTATAAAAGTGATGCCAATCGACGAATCAACAATCTGAAGCCGTATCTTCCTACTGATGAGGAAAAGTTTATGAATCAGAATCGTAAAACATTGAAGGAAGATTGTTACAATAGTTGGATTAGATAGAGATTAATCATTTGAAAATTGCACTTGGTTCTGATCATGCGGGTTTTCAGCTAAAAGAATCCCTTAAGCGATATCTGGAAAATAAATATTTAGAATATACGGATTTTGGCATTTTTAGTATGGATGCTGTTGATTATCCTGAGTATGCATATAAGGCATGCACGGCCATTATACAAGATAAGTATGATCGCGGGATTCTTATATGCGCGACCGGCATTGGTATGTGTATAACCGCGAATAAGATCAAAGGAATACGTGCTGCTTTAGCATATGATATAAACTCGGCGCAGCTTAGCCGTTTGCATAACGATGCAAATGTGCTTTGTCTTGGGGGAAAAGAATTAAATGAATCAAAGGCGATCGATATTGTTGATGTGTGGCTGAACACATCTTTTGAAGGTGGCCGGCATCAAAGACGAATTGATTTAATAACCAAATTAACCGGTTTATGATGAGTTATTCATGTTAGAGGATATTAAAAGAAATGACCCGGACATCTATCAGGCAATCCGGGGAGAAATTAACCGTCAGGAATATAAACTAGAACTTATTGCTTCTGAAAACTTTGTCAGCCGGGCCGTATTAGAGGCTGCAGGTTCCGTACTAACAAATAAATATGCCGAGGGTTATCCGGCAAAGAGATATTACGGCGGATGTGAATTTATAGATATTGCAGAAAATCTGGCCAGAGACCGGGTAAAAAAATTATTCCAATGTGAGTATGCAAATGTCCAGCCCCATTCCGGCAGTCAAGCCAATATGGCGGTTTATTTTACGTATTTAAAGCCAGGCGATACTATACTCGGAATGAATTTAGCGCATGGAGGTCATTTAACGCACGGTTCCCCTGTAAATTTTTCTGGTAAAATGTATAAGGTCATTCCATATGGTGTCAAAAGAAATACGGGCCGAATAGATATGGATGAAGTAGCAAAACTTGCCACTGAACATAAACCAAAAATGATCGTTGTTGGTGCCAGTGCATACTCAAGATTTTATGAATTTGACAAATTTAAAGAAATAGCTGACAACGCCGAAAGCATCCTTTTTGCTGATGTTGCCCATCCGGCCGGCCTCATTGCCGCTGGTCTGCATCCCAGTCCGGTTCCTTTTTGTGATGTGGTCAGTTCCACCACCCACAAAACTTTACGTGGTCCCCGGGGGGGACTAATCCTTATCGGCAAAGATACTGAAAACAAAATGGGGATTGTTGCCCCAAAATCCGGACGAACTAAAATGATGTCAGAGATAATAGACAGTAATGTAATGCCGGGCATACAGGGTGGACCACTTATGCATATTATCGCCGCTAAGGCCGTATCATTTGGGGAAGCCCTAAAACCTTCCTTTAAGGTCTATGCCCAGCAGATTATTAATAATGCAAAATCTCTAAGCTCAGAATTGATCAAACTTGGTTATGATATTGTCTCCGGTGGTACAGATAACCATTTGTTTCTGATAGATTTGACAAAAAAGGAAATAACCGGGAAAGCAGCAGAAAATGCCCTTCATGACGCCGGTATGACCGTTAATAAAAATATGGTGCCATTTGATACACGAGGTCCTTTAATCACCAGCGGAATACGACTGGGAACAGCAGCGCTTACGACAAAAGGCATGAAAGAAGCCGAAATGAAAACCATTGCACGATTTATCAATCGTGTATTACAAAATTTAGAAAATGAACAGATTTTGAGTAATGTATTGGCGGAAGTAAAAGAGTTGGCGGGTCAGTTTCCGCTATATAATTTTTAACCTACCTATCTTTTTAAAACCCAAATGAATAGAAAAAATATTAACGAAAGAGAAATGCCATTTCTGGATCATCTTGAAGAACTGAGATGGCGACTATTAAAATCGATAATTTCTATTTTTATTATGATGGTTATATGCTTTTTTTTCTCAGATTATATTCTTGAATTGCTTCTATATCCTGGAAAAAATCTTGACACACCGGTCCCTCTGCAAGTATTAAAAGTCCAAACCGTTTTTATTATTAAGCTGGAGATTGCCCTTTTTGCCGGTATTGTATTTAGCCTGCCGGTCATTTTTTATCAATTGTGGCAATTTCTTGCCCCCGGCTTATTACTGAAAGAAAGAAAACTGTTACCCATGATCGTTTTTGCTTCTGTTGTCTGTTTCCTTGTTGGCGGACTTTTTGCCTATTTTATCATTATTCCATATGCGCTCCAATTTTTTCTAAGTCTGGCCCCTCCCGACATAGAAAACAAAATTGCCCTGGATTTTTATATTGGTTTTCTACTGCGCTTAATTGTTGTTTTTGGTGTTGTTTTTGAACTTCCCATGCTAAGTCTTCTTCTTTCAAAATTTGGGATCCTCACACCGTCTTTCATGCGCAAATATAGAAAATATGCCATTGTTGGTGCTTTTATTCTTGGGGCAATACTGACCCCTCCGGATCCTACCACACAGGTACTTCTTGCATTTCCCATAATCATTTTATATGAGATAAGTATTTATATCTCCCATATTTTTGCAAAGAAGAGTGATACCCTCACATAAAAAATGAATCGACTTGCTTACCATTTTCTCATTAACTAAATTTTTAATTTGATCACAAATCATAGAAATACTTATCATAGAAACCACAATTCTTTGTGGTCTTTATTGTGTAATACAATTTTTTTAGATGTTGCTCTCTGCTATACAATGATTTAATAAAATAATCTGGCAAAAGAAGTAGTTAAAACAATTCTGGCTGGTTTCTCTAACACCCGTATAATAAATCAATGGATAAAAATCTATCGAAGGTCCGATCTTTTTTAAAAAAGGATTTGGATGAATATAACAGAACTTTAACCAACGTTTTATCTTCTAACGTCTTCCTTATAGATAATATAACAAAGTATCTGGTTAAACATAAAGGCAAAGGTCTGCGACCGATGCTCGTCCTTTTGAGTGCAAGGTTATTAGGTATACCCAATGGGAACACCTTTATCGTTGCCAGCATTGTTGAACTACTGCATACAGCGTCCTTGATTCATGATGATGTCGTTGATGAAGCCGTGGTAAGGAGAAGTTTTCCTTCAATCAATGCTATTTGGAAGAACAAGATCAGTGTATTAATGGGAGATTACCTGCTCGCAAAGTGTTTAATCAACGCCGCCGAAACCGGAAAAATGGGAATTATTTCGATACTTGCGGAAACATCCAAGCGCTTGAGTAAGGGAGAACTGTTTCAGATTGAAAAAAGCCGCAAACTGGATATTACGGAATCAGATTATTTTAAAATGATATCCGATAAGACCGCCGCGCTTATCAGTGCCTGCTGTTCTCTGGGCGCTCTGACGATCAGTGATCGCACGGAAGATATTGAGAACCTTAAGCAATATGGAGAAAATATTGGGATTGCCTTTCAAATCAAGGATGATCTGCTGGACTATCAAGGAAATCAAATTATACTTGGTAAACCAGTTGGTGCTGATTTGAGAGAAAAAAAAATAACATTGCCTTTAATCCTTTCTTTTAAAAAAGCACCACTAAGCGAAAAAAAACTTATTATTCAATTGATAAAAAAAGGAGTAACCGAGAGCGACGTTAAGAGGATATATGATTTTACTAAAACCTACAACGGATTAAATTCCGCTCATGAATATGTTCAGGAATATGCAGAAAAAGCTAAGCAAAATTTAGCATTTTTTAACAATGGTCCTGCCAAAGAAAATGCTTTCAACTTTATTGAATATATTGTCAACCGTAAAAAATAATTACAAACCAAACAATGGTTGATACTCCCGATAAAATTCTCGTTATACGCCTTAGTTCTATTGGTGATATACTTTTAAGTACACCTTTCATACGACAACTGCGGAAAAAATTTAAAAATAGCCAAATCGATTTTGTTGTAAAAGATAAATTCAAAGATTTGTTGAAAAACAATCCCCATATTGATAATCTTCATATTTTACGGTTAGATACGGCGAACGCTTTAAAAAATTTAAAAGGCAAATTACAGAAAATATCATATGACGTTATCTTCGATCTGCATAACAACCTGCGTAGTAATTATTTAAGGCACATTGGTACAAAACGAGTTCTTTCGATAAATAAGAATAAATTCAAACAAACGATGCTGGTGTATTTGAAGAAAAATTATTATAATAAAATTATTCCCATTCCCCGCCGCTATTTAAATGTAGCAAAATCTTATGATGTTATTGACGATAACAAGGGATTGGAATTATATTGGGAAGAAGAGTCTGTTCTCGCTGCAGAAAAGAAAATCAAAGAAACAGGCCTGAAAGAGACAAGTTCATATTTATGCCTTGCCCCGGGAGCCGGATTTTTTACCAAGCGCTGGCCAGCAGATAATTTTTTAGGTTTGATACAGCTTGTTAACAAAGAATTAAATATTCCGGTAGTCATTCTGGGGGGGGACGGTGACCGGGAAACAGGAAAATATTTAGAACAACAACCTTCAGTATATAATTTTACCGGAAAACTTTCCCTTCTGGAAACCGCAAGCATTATTGAAAAGGGACTAGCGCTGGTTTCCAATGATACCGGTTTAATGCATATGGCCACAGCTGTAAAGACCCCGGTTCTAGCCATCTTCGGATCGACGGTCAGGGAGTTTGGATTTTTCCCTTTTCGCAGTAAATCATTTGTATTAGAAAACAGAGATCTTAGCTGTCGCCCCTGCACCCACATCGGTAGAAATAAATGCCCGAAAAGTCATTTCAAATGTATGATAGACATATCAACAGAACAGGTTTTTAAAACATTGAAATCATTTCTTTTAACTAGTACGAATCAGTGAAAACCTAATGAGAAAATTCTGGCAAATTGTATATTTTTATCTGGTGATACCGGGGATGGTAATCCTTGCCCATATCCTAGCTATCTTTTCAGGAAAAATCAGAAAGAGTTTATTTACGAGATATTCGACCCTTGCCAGTATCACCAATTGGTTGGACAGCAGCCAGCCATTAGAGGGAAAACGCATTTTATTTCATACGGCCTCTCTTGGAGAATTTGAACACATCCGGCCGATTCTTCAGATACTAAAAGAACAATATAAAACCGTTAATATCGTTACCTTTTTTTCTCCCTCCGGCTATGAAAATGTTGGACAAACCCCGGGTCTTGATTTTCATACTTATATGCCCATTGATAGATCAAAAAATTGGGAGCAGATTTATGATACTATCAAGCCAGCATTAATCGTTGTCGCCAAGTGGGATATATGGCCGGGCCAGGTCTGGACAGCCCATAAAAAGGGTATACCAATATTTTTAATAAATGCTTCGCTGCGGAAAGAATCCACCCGGGCACATAAAGGGATCAAACAATTTTTTAAATATGTCTATCGCGATATTGACTGTATATTCGCAATTTCTCAGGATGATGCCCACCAGTTTACCATCCATTATCCCCAGTGTCGTGTTGAGGTTGTCGGGGATACAAAATACGATCAGGTTATTTTACGTAAAAAACGGGCACAGTCACAAAATCTTTTACCGAAAACCTGGGTATATAATCAATGGATCTTTGTCGCCGGCAGCACGCATACGGAAGATGAGGAACATTTGTTTCCCGCAATTCAAAGGATATTAAGAGAAGAGAAAAATATTAGATTTATTCTGGTCTCACATCATCCGAATGAAAAGGCAGTAATGAATATAAGATCAATTTTTGAAGAATGGGGCGTACTAAATCTAAGTCAACGTGAAAAACTTGCAGAAGAGAGAATATTGGTTGTTGATGCCATCGGATATCTTGCCAGTCTTTATAATTATGCACATTGCGCATATGTCGGAGGAAGTTTTCATCAAGGAGTTCATAATGTTATAGAACCGGCAATCTTTGGTATACCGGTTTTGTTTGGCCCGGTGTATAAAAACTCCTATGAAGCGATTCAGTTTTCTAATGATAATGGCGGTTTTGTAGTCAACAATACGGACGAAATCTATCAGTGGATAAAATCTTTTTATTCTGATGAAGAAAAGCGAAAAATATTTGGTGTAAGAGCTGAGAAATTTGCATCCAGAAACACTGGAGCAACGGAACGGTTAATTTCACGTTGGAAATATTTGATTGATACTTCGGTTGAGACGTGATAGTTGAAATAATTTATTAAACAAAAAATATACCATACCGCACATACCACAAATGTCATCGACCGATAACCAAAGAATCCCCTACTGTAAATTATTCTCAACGATCAGAGAGAATTTATACTTTATATTAGTGGAACCTGAAGTTGAAGGAAATGTCGGTGCGTCAGCGCGGGCCATAAAGACCTGCGGATTTTATAACCTAATTCTGGTAAATCCGCAATTTGATAAAAATCATCAAGAAATTAAATGGATGGCACATCGGTCGGAGGATGTCTTAAAAAAGACCCAAGTAGTATCCACCTTGGAAGAAGCAATACATGATAAACGATTAGTCATTGGCACAACACAGAGAAAAAGACACTTTAGATTTCCTCTGTATACGCCGGTGGAAATATCTGAAAAAATTGAAGAGGTGGCCGCAAAATATCCGGTGGCAATTGTTTTTGGACGAGAAGGTACGGGCCTGACAAACAAAGAGTTATTACAATGTCATTTTCACTCTACGATTTTAACAGCAACACAAAGCCCCTCATTGAACCTGGCTCAGTCAGTAATGATTTACGCGCATACTTTTTTCCATTTTCAAAATTTGAAACATTCTGTAAAAACATATGACTTGGCTTCACAACATGAATTGGAAATATTTTATGAACATTTGCACAGAAGTATGAAAAAAATCGGTTTTGTGCCACGCGACAGTTATGATAATTTTATTACCCGTTTTAGACGGCTTTTAGGCAGATCTCTGGCTGAAAAACGAGATGTTCGTTTATTGCATAAACTTATTCAAATATTTGAAGCAAGAATCGACGAGCTGGAAAACCAACGGGGAGAAGAAAAAAACAGGAAGAATATATATTAGTGCGGTCTATTCATACCGCAGCCATTGGCTGCAAACAGAGAAAAGAATTCCACGAATTTTCACGAATCATTTCGAATTTCACGAATTTCACTGTTTTTTTTATCATGTTTTTAATCTTATAAAATATTATAAATATAATTTTTGGAAATTCGCGTTAATTCGTGTCAGTCAATCAGCAGACGTGGCTATGGCGGGATCCGGCTGCGACGGATAATCCGTGGATAAAAGTTTTTGGCTATAATAGCATAAACTACGAAGGATCTTGAATTATTCAGGTTAGGATATGTTTTACCTGTATAGACAATGTTCTTTTGAAATATGCTTGATTGTTTTTAGTATGTAATTCAACTAAATTATTAAAAAAAATATATTCGCACGCTTCGTGTTTTCAGAATAATAAGGAGGTCCGGATGGACAAAGCTGAATTAGAACAGGTATTGAAGGAGTCATTGGCCATTGAACAAAAAGGACATAAATGGTACACAGAGGGCGCTGAAAAAATTAAGAATTCTTTAGGTAAAAGAATGTTAAAAAGACTGGCCGAAGATGAGTTGGTCCATATTCAGCGTATTAAAGAAATCTATGAATCACTGACGAAAAACACATTGGACGAAGTCAAAGTCGAATCACCACATCTGGCCATGTTTAATGAAATTTTTGACAGAATGAAAGATCAGTTGGATGAAGCGGTTGATGAAATGACAGAAGTTGGCGTAGATGATGAAGAAATTATAAACGTTGCCCTTGAACTGGAATCACACAGCAGATTTTTTTATGAAGATGCCGCCCAAAAAGCAAGTGATAAAGTCGTGAAGGATTTTTATGAATTATTGGCAAAGGAAGAAAAATCACACTATGAATTGTTGCAAAAGACCAATCAATATTTAGCCAATCCTTCGTTGTTTTTTGGAATGAGTGATCATTAAGAGTATATCAATCACTTTTTTCCCAGCCCTGCCAGAAGGAAGGGTTTTTTTTAGATAAGCCTCTATGAAACTGAAAAAGACAGTAGAAAGAAATCATTGCCGCTTATGTTTCAGAAAAGAATCTTTTTTTAAATCGTTACGTATATCTTTATTAAATCGGATAATCCCGGTCGTTGTTATCTTAAACAGGAGAGAAAAGGGGAGGATTTAGAAATGGAAGTTATCGCCATTCTTTCAATCATACTTCTGACGATAGTTTTATTGAAAATATTTTCTATTATTCTGCACACCGGTGCTTTTCTTCTGGTTCTTCCGATTAAGATTCTCTCTTTAATTCTGGCAATCGTGATTTTTGTATTAGTACTGGTACCTTTGGGAATTGTTGGGGCCATCGCTGGAATACTGGTTGTTCCGCTGGTCTTGTTGGTATTACTTCTGCCGGTTTTTTTGATTTTTTATGGTCTCTATTTGCTTATAAACCGGTCCTGATTAGATCTAGAAACAATCCAGTTCGTCCAATTCTTTTATTTCACTTTTCACCGTATAATGTAATTCCTCTAAATCTTCTGCTTTTTCCTCCAGTTCCTCAGCCATTTCTTCCAAATCTTCCGCCCGGGCCTCAAGTTTTTCCGCTTCTTCTTCTATTTCCTCTTCAAGATCATCACTATCATAGTCAGTAACAAGCATCCTTATAACCGCGCCGGCGGCGAGGATTCCGATTTTTGCCCCCTTCACACCAATTTTAGCTCCTTCTTTCCCGATCAGCTTTGCCTGCTCTATAATGTCTATAAATTGATCATAATATTCGGCCATTAATTTTTGTTGATCTCGATCAAGGTATACGCGACGGTCAGTTATATACAGGTCCCCACCGGGTGTTATTTCTATCCATAAATCATCATTATTTTGACAGGTTAAAATAAGAATGTTACCATCAAAATCAATCTCAAAATTTTCGAGACATTTAAAATGATGATCATGATATTTATGGTTCATCTCTACTTTTTTAGCAAATAGGGACGGTGTAAAAATAATAAGAAAAAGGGGAACGACAAGAATCACTTTTTTCATAATTTACTCCTTGCATTATGGGATATCGTATTTACGTAGGAATTGCTAATGATGTTTCAGAAAAATAAAAAGATACAGCGGATCTTTTATTTACTATTTTTCAGGTATTTCCATAAATTTCGGTTTATTCAATAAACAGCCACTGATCGATTAAGGAAATTATAGATCTTTATTATGAATGAGTACGATGCAACACAAGACAAAATGTTTCGATTTCTGGGTGTATTAACGATTGCTTCTTTCGCCGGCTTGCAGACCTGGCGAACTCTTTTTAATAATTTTGCAGTCGAGGTTGCAAATTTAGATGGTTATCATGTCGGTGTGATCCAATCTGTCAGGGAAATACCTGGATTTCTGGCTTTGCTGGCTATTTTTATAATTATTATAATCAGGGAACACCGTCTTTCAACCCTGTCAATAATAACCCTTGGTCTCGGAGTAGGTTTAACCGGGTTTTTCCCCTCGTATATCGGACTCATCTTTACCACATTGCTCATGAGCTTTGGTTTTCATTATTATGAAACAACCAACCAGTCCCTAACGCTTCAGTATTTTGATCAAAAAATCTCCCCCTGGGTTTTTGGTAAATTACGCAGTTATGCTGCAGCGACAAGTATTATCATCGGTTTGGTAATTTTTGTTTTTAGCACAATCCTGACTTATTTACAAATATATCTTTTTTTAGGTATTGGAATTATAGTAGTCGGATTGTGGGGTTTAAATCAAAATCCAACCAGGCAGGATATTGTACCCCAACGAAAAAGGATGATTTTAAGAAAAAAATATTGGTTATACTATTTTCTTACCTTCTTAGCCGGGGCAAGAAGACAGATATTCGTAACTTTCGCCGTTTTTTTGCTGGTAAAAAAGTTTGCTTTTAGTGTCCAGGAAGTTACGATTCTATTTGTACTAAATAATGCGATTAATTTCTTTCTCACGCCCCAGATAGGGAAGGCAATTATTCAATATGGAGAGCGAAAAGTACTCTCTGTTGAATATACCACATTAATAGCGGTTTTTATTGCTTATGCTTATGTGGAATCCAAATGGATTGTTACTATCCTTTATATTGTAGATCATATTGTTTTCAATTTTTCCATAGCGATTCGAACATATTTTCAAAAGGTAGGGGATCCCAGGGACATTGCCCCCAGTATGGCGGTTGGCTTTACAATAAATCATATTGCCGCGGTGGTTATACCGATAATGGGAGGGCTTGCCTGGATGGTTGATTACAGAATTCCGTTTTTCGCCGGGGCAGTCTTTAGCTTATTCTCACTAGTAGCGGTGCAATTGATAAAAACACGAACATAATTGATAAAATTCCCACAAACGGACAGGGATCTATTTCCGATAGTTCCATATGAGAACGATCCCTGTCCGTCTGTGATAAAGAATAAGATCTTCTAAATTCTTCTGATTTACCGACCCGACTGTCTTTTCAGGTATTTGTAAAAATCGCTCTCACTGGAAAGAATCAGCCAGTCCTTGCTATCAAAGGTAGATTCATATGTTTCCATTGTTTTCAGGAATTTGTAGAATTCACGTGAATCCTCACTGCGGTTATAACCGTCGGCATAAATCTTGGTTGCGGCTGCATCTGCTTTACCAATGATTTCCTGAGCTTTCCTGAAGGCTTCCGAGGTGATCCGTTTCAATTCACGCTCTTTCTCCCCGAGAATTCTGGATGCGTCACCCTGTCCCTCAGAACGATATTTATCGGCGACCCGTTTACGTTCTGTGATCATGCGGTCATATACTTTTTCGCGGACCTCTTTCACATAATTTATCCGTTTAAAGCGCAGGTCCAGTAATTCAATTCCTAGATCCTGTGTACGCGCCGTTGCCGCGGTTAATATCTCACGTGTGATTTTTTCACGACCCACCTTAATATTTTCCAGTAGTTGTGACTCATCACTTCCGGTTGATTCCTCATCAAAAATGGGCTCGCGATTGGTAGCTCGAACGACTTCAACCAGTAAATGATTAGCAATCGCCGTTCGCGTTTCTCCATCGAGAATATCATCCAGACGGGATTGTGCACCACGTTCATCCCGTAAACGCTGGAAAAAAAGCAGCGGATCTGTAATTCGCCAGCGGGCATAGGTATTGACCCAGATAAAGCGTTTGTCTTTGGTTGGCACCTGATTGGGATCGCCATCCCACTCAAGAAATCGTTTTTCAAAAAAATTGGCTTCCTGAATTATCGGAATTTTAAAATTAATCCCGGGTAATGTAATTGGTTTTCCAACCGGTTTGCCAAACTGGGTAATAATAACTTGCTCGGTTTCGGTAACAACAAAAGCAGCTGAAAAAATAACGATTAATGCGATTAGAATAACAACCGCCCAGAAAATCAGTTTCTTATTTGGCATCAGTCACCTCCGTCTTTAAATCCAGAAGCGGAATAAGGCCTTTGACACTCTCGTCTACAATCAGTTTTTTCCCGACCTTTGGTAAAATATTGTTCATCGTTTCCAGATAAATTCGCTGGCGAGTAACCTCTTTTGCCAGTCGATACTGTCCAAACAAAACATTAAAACGGGACACCTCACCCTGGGCTTTGTTCACTCTTTCCAGGGCATATCCTTCCGCTTCCTGTATCGTTCTCTCGGCTTCACCTCTGGCCCGTGGAATCACCTTATTGAATTCCGCCTGGGCCTGATTGATCAGTTTTTCTTTTTCCTGCTGCGCTTCATTCACCTCATTAAAAGAAGGTTTTACCCGGTCAGGAGGATTTACATCCTGTAGCACCACCTGTTCCACTTTGATACCGGTCTCATACTGAGTACATAAATCCTGAAGTTTTTCCTGTACAGTAACACTGATTTCCTGACGTCCAACCGTCAGAACTTCATTGACGGTCCGGTCGCCTACAATTTCTCTTACAACAGCTTCGGTCATGGCCCGAAAGGTTGATTGTGTCTCCCGGACTTTAAAGAGGAATTTATACGGATCGTCTATTCGATACTGTACAATCCATTCAACTTCCGCAGCATTCAGGTCACCGGTGAGCATCAATGATTCATCGAGGAAACTGCCTTCCGAATAGCGGGTTCTAACTCCGGCTGTTTCGGTGCGGAATCCAAACTCCTCTTTGAGCTGACGTTGCACCGGAACTTTGTACAGCTGATCAATTCCCAAGGGGAATTTAAAATTAAGTCCCGGATCGGCGACGTGTGAAAATTTACCGAAGCGTAGAATGACACCCACTTCTTCCGGGCTGATCGTAAAAAAGGATGAAAAAGCGAAGATCAACACAAAAAAAGCAATCACACCGTATTTAATCAGATTAGGTGATAAGTTGGGTATTTTCATCTGATTAAAATCAAAAACTTCTCTTTCTGCCATATAATCATTTCCTCCTGTATAATTTTTGATTACCGTAATTTATATAAATATGAAATGACATCTGAATTCTATACACAGACAAACCTTATTTATTCATCAGGATGCCAGAGAAATTTATTAAAATCAATTTTGTCTTCAGAATTAAATATGACTCCTTCCTGCTCCAGTAAATGCTTTTGCAAGGAATCGTGATTGTTTCTCGATGGTGAAAATGAGATTTTACCCATCCGGTTAATTACCCGGTGCCAGGGAATATCCGTTTTCTCCGGTAAACCATGCAAAGCATATCCAATAATCCTTGCCGGCAATCCCGGCCCAACCAATGCCGCAATCTGGCCATAAGTGGCCACTTTACCGGGTGAAATTCTTTTAACGATCGTATATATCTTTTCGAAAGTATTATATTTTTTATTTATGGTAATCAACCATTTGTTTTTTCGAAATCTTTCATAAAATCAGTAAGCGCTTTTACAGCGGCCGGAGAAACGGCATTGTAAATGCTGGCCCGGATGCCCCCTACGGAACGATGACCCTTTAAGCCAATCATACCATGTCCGGTTGCTTTTGCAATAAAGGTCTGTTCCAGTTCCTCTGAAGGCAGGCGGAAAGTAACATTCATAATCGAACGGCTGTTTTTTTGAACAGTTCCCCGGTAAAAATCACTGGAATCCAGAATATTATATATCAGATCGGCTTTGTCCCGGTTTATTTTTCCTATGGCAGTTAAGCCCCCGCTATTTTTTACCCACTCCAGAACCAGTTTTATGATATAAATACCAAAGGTTGCCGGTGTATTGTAAAGGGAACCTTTACCGCCAATGATTTTATAGCTGGTCATTGTCGGAATGTTTCCCGGACTTTTTTCCATCAAATCGTCACGGATGATGACCACAGTAACACCCGACGGACCCAGATTCTTCTGAGCACCGGCATAAATAAGCCCGAATTTACCTACATTTAAAGGACGACATCCGAGATCAGAGGACATATCACAGGCGATAGGAACAGAACCCGTATCCGGATAATCGGCCCATTGAGTTCCGAAAATGGTATTATTTGAGGTAATATGTAAATATGCCGCATCTGGACTAACCTTAAAGGACGATGGGATATAGTTGAAATTTTGATCCTCTGAACTGGCAATAACCTTGAACTGTTTTCCCAATTTTTCAGCTTCCTGGATCGCTTTTTCCGACCAGGACCCGGTTTTGATATAATCCGCACTTTGGGTATCATTGAGTAAATTAAGAGGTACAGCAGCAAACTGTAGTGTCGCTCCCCCTTGCATAAATATAATGGAATAACCGGCAGGAATAGAAAAAACTTCCCGGGTCAAATTTTCAGCCTCTTTAATAATGGAATCAAACGTCTTCGAGCGATGGCTCATTTCCATCACTGATAAACCTTCTCCCTTATAATTGAGCAGATTTTCCTTGACTTCTTCTAAAACGGTAACAGGTAGAGCCGCGGGCCCGGCGTTAAAGTTAAACACTCGATTTTCCATATCGACCTCATTGAATAGATTAGATTCCTTTTTTCCAATTAATTACAAGAACAAATATACACATTGGCAATATAGATTAAAAGAAATTGTTAATAAATCAATGCCATGGAATAGCGTAATTATCTTGCTCCATGGAAGGGATTTAATTAAATTGCTCTACAGTTATTTTTAAACCACATAGAACTTAGTGCTCGCCTTTCGGGAGAGCGACGACCCCGGTGGTTCAAATTAAAACATATAAAATGCTTTTACCACGAAGCCCACGAAGATCTTATATCGATTATTCTTTTATCTAAAGCGAAGTTAACACAAAGATTATATTAATAATTAAAAACTCCGTGTGCTTCGTGTGCTTTGTGGTTTCTTCACTCGATATTTTAGGAAATAGAGGAGAATAAAATGAAAACATCAGATATGGTGATCGGCGTTGGATTAATTATACTCGGGCTATTATTTCTTTCCGAAAATTTTGGTTATTTTGAATTTGATTTTGAGAATGTCTGGCCGGTTTTTGTTCTGCTGGCCGGGGTGGGATTTTGGATTGGTTTCTTTCAGGATCGAAAAAACTCCGGATTGTTGATGCCGGGCAGCATTCTGATTATTTATGGACTTATGTTTTTATATTGTGCCCTGGAAGGCTGGTATTTAATGGGCAGCCTCTGGCCTGGATTTCTTATCGGGCCCGGTATCGGATTTTTTATGATGTATTTGTTGGGAGGAAAAGAAAGGGGAATGCTGGTACCGGCATCGATCCTGACCGGACTTGGTCTTATTTTCCTGATCAGTCACAGTGGTATCCTGCGATATTGGCCGGTGATACTAATCCTTATTGGTATTTTCTTAATTGTTAAATATCAATATAAATCTAAACCGAAAATAGAAGATTAATATTATTTATAGTGAGTATCATATAATCTTATATGATTTTTAACATAACAGGATAACAGGATTAACTGGAAATTCTTATTTCGTATTTCTATTTAATAGCGCTTTCATGATGTAATTATGTACTTTTGGACGCACGGCGCGAATCTTCTGATTTTCACGTGTCGGATAGACACGATTAGTTAAAAATACAACAAACACCTTGTTTTCCGGGTCGATCCAAACCGTTGTTCCGGTAAATCCGGAGTGACCATAGGCACGCATGGACATAAAATCCCCGGCCATACTGTTCTCTTCTGATCGCGTATCCCAACCGAGTGCCCGCGTACTTTCTTCAACTAAATTTTGCCTTTGGGTGAAAAGATCAATGGTTTCCGATTGTAGTATCCTTTGATTATAATAAACCCCGCCGTTTAGATACATTTGACAAAAGACAGATAGGTCTTCAACAGTACTAAATAAACCGGCATGTCCGGAAACGCCACCCATAGCATAGGCATTTTCATCATGTACAAATCCCCGGACCAGTATCCGGCGCCATTTGCAAAATTCAGTCGGAGCAATTTCGCCATACCAGGAACTATCCGGTTTATAAAAGGTCCGGTCCATATGCAGGGGGCCGGTGATATAATCTTTGACAAGTAAATCCAGAGATTTTTGAGCAATCGTTTCAATTATTCTTTGCAACAATATCATCCCCAAATCGCTGTATACGTATTGAGTGCCCGGTGGATATAGCAGATCTGTCCGGCAGATTTCCCGTACAATACGTTCTTTTCCCTTGAGATTTAAATAAAATTGTTTCCAACCGGCCAGGCCGTGGGTATGGGTGAGTAAATGACGAACCGTAACCAGATCCTTCTGATTTCCATGAAAGTCGGGCAAAATATCGACGACTTTCCGGTCCAGCGGCAGCTGACCCTGCTCATATAGAATCATCGCAAGGGTAGTGGTGGCGATAACTTTAGTTAATGAAGCAAGATCAAAAATCGTGTTTGTCTTTACTCTTGCAAATGGCGGGTCATAAGTAAGGTAGCCAAAGCCTTCCTGAAAAACCAGTTTTCCTTTTAAACCGACGGAAATGGCACAACCAGGAAAGGCACTATCCCGGATTGCCGATTTCAGATACATTTTTAATGAATCGATGTATTCCGGATGTGAAAGTAATGAACGGTTATCTAATGAAACAACTTTCACTCCGGGAGATATTTCCGGGACTTTCTGTGTTTTTTGGGAGGGAGCACAGGCCTGAAGGTAAAAGAGGATCAGGATCAGAAACGTCAAATATTTCAATCGATTTCTCCTATGGGAATTATTTGAGAATAAAATCAATTATTATATGTGGAATTATTCTCCACTGAATTGGAGTAGATAATCTTGAAGCCCGACGGCGACCTCTTTATAGAAGCTGATATTACTTGACTTGTATAAGCGGTCACAAAAAGAGGGGATCCAGGAAAAAATATGTTTATCCTGAAATTCAAGCAGTTCATCAAAATTCAGATCCGTCCACTCATTTTCACAAAGAATAGAAAAATATTCCAGATAATTTAGGAGGGAATCCAACGGTTCATCCGTGTTAACCGGGACCGCGCTTTCCATCAGGTGATCAAAAAAAGTCTCCGGATCATAGGGTTTACCAATGGTATGCATAAAATCACTGGCAATCAGAGGGCATAGCGGGGAGCCACCTTCCCATTGGCTGAATAGCATAACATAATTTTCGCGGACGGTTTTTATTTCTTCCCCCTGGTAATTATTGATGACATTCAGAACCTGGTCCAGATGTGGAAATTCGTTTTCAGAAAATTCCCCCCGCTCCAGCTGGCGAAAAATGTATTGTAACTCATATCCCATTTCTTCGTAGGGAAAAGTAAAACACCGGGCATAGAAACGCAGAAAAAGCGGTGTATTTTTTGTGACATTGATTAATTGCATAGAAGGAATTTACATTTGAGCAGGTATTGGTGCAATAATTCAAAAAAATATTGGCGGAATGCCGACGAATTGCTAATTTCCTGTGGTCAATTTTGGCAATGAAAAATAATAATTTTTGGCAAAGTCTTTGCGCGCCAGGCGCAGAGTGCTAAGCGTCTGGCAAATAAAAGGCCATATTTCGGGGAGGAGGAAAAACTCAATGCATCATTCCAAAGCAAGCAGTGGTATTTTTTGGGGAGCCATCCTTATTTTATTGGGAGCGCTTTTATTGCTTGATAATTTTTATTATCTCGATTTTGGTGATATTCTCAGCACCTATTGGCCCCTGATTCTGGTAGCAATAGGTATTAAGATGATCTATGACAGAGGTCGCTATCGGGTTGAGGGTGAAGAATCTTTTGAATCCTTTGCTTCTTCTGCGAAAGAAGGGGGCAAAAGCAGCAAAGACGGTTTATCGGAGAGCAATGTTTTTGGTGATATTCAACTGCAAGTGACCTCGGAAAACTTTCGGGGTGGATCGGTAAGTAATGTTTTCGGTAACATAAAACTTGATCTTTCAGAAATAAAGTTAGCCCGGGGAATAACCAATGTTTTTATAAACGGTATTTTTGGAGATGTTACGATTATTGCCCCCAAGGGTATTCCTTTTAAAGCACGTACCAATAGTGTTGCCGGTGACATCATGGTGCGCAGTAATAAAAGAGAAGGGTTGTTTACAAAACTGGAGCATACCGAAGGGGATTATGATAAGGCGACAGAAAAACTATATATTCAATGCTCAATCGTTTTCGGATCGATCAATATATATTAGTATGCGTATTGGGAGAACTCTCTTGCAAAGCAGCAGGGTTTATTATCCACGGATAATCCGTGGACAAATTCTTTTTTTGATTGCAGCCAACGACAGCGCTATGAATATATTCGGATAAATAATATTATAATAAAAAATCAGAAAAGCATTAACAGCCACCCGGTGGGTATAGGTCGTTGATTTCATAGGATACATTATCTACTTGCGCTTTAATATTTTATTAATTAATCTTAATTCGCTCTATCGTTGATGAAGGTAATAAAATTTAGTAAACCACGAATAAAAAATAATCGTTTATGCCTCAAAACGTCCTTATCACCGGTGCTCCAGGCATCGGAAAAACCTCATTGATTTCCCATTTGCATCGTGACTTAACCTCTCTGGTAATTCGCGGATTTTATAAGGAACCAGTCCACGAAAATAAATTACTCCGAGGATATCGTCTCAGTTCATTCGACTTTCGGGAGTTGATTCTTGCCCATAGTCATATTGTCGGACCGGACCGTTTCGGGGCCTTTGGGTTAAATCTGGATGGTTTTGAAAAGTTCATTTCCAGGCAGCTGGTGACCAGTAAGGAAGTCGAACTTTTTTTAATTGATGAAATTAGTACCATGGAATGTCTATCCGCTTTATTCCGTCAAAAGATTCTGGAAGTTATGGATTCCGATATTCCATTAATAGCCACACTGGCTTCGATGGATGTTCTTAAGACCTTACAGCTTAAAAAGCGTAAGGACATTTCTCTCCTGCAAATGACCCTGAAAAACAGGGAGTCGCTATGGAAAGAGGTTTTGGTTGAACTTTCAAAACCGCATCCTTAAACCAGTGGCTGTCGGTTTTTGTTGATAACCACCCGGGTGATCAGTGCACCGATCAGGCAAAAAACAGGCATAATGATCAGGTTACGAAAAAGGATAGATCCCCATATGAATCCGGATTGAAGTTCTTTTTCCAGTTCGTACATAACTTCTTCCAACACCGGCGGCACTTCTTCCATATTTTCAAAAATTCGCTGCATAAATTCAATTTCCCAGTGGCCAAAGTTAATATAAATAACCCAGTCCATAAACAGGGATATAAAAGCACCAAACAGGCCGGCCGCGATCCCGACGGTCACGGCAGCGGCCGGACTGATATATTCCGGTACAGAAAAGGTTTTATCATAATAAACAAGCGCAACCAGACCGCCCAGCATAATACCCAGACAGCAGAAACAATTGATAAAATTTAAAAACGGTATTGAATTAAGTGCACCGGCCACAAGCCCGCCGATAAATCCGGCAGTAATAATTCTTTGATTATCCATATTTTACACCCTGTTTTTCCTGATCAGTTGAATTGTTTTAACCACAAAGCACACAAAGTAGAGATGTAGCATGCTACGTCTCTACGATTCTAGCATTTGTGTCCTTTGTGGTTAAAAAAAAATTATGCATCCGACGTCAATTAATTATCAAAATTTATTATCCTGTAAAACGCTGACGGTTAAATTTAGAGTTTTAGAATTTTTATCAATCGTCTTCTGATCCCGGACGGCAACAGAGAGAATCAGCAGGTGAAACAGGGCAATACCGAACATAAAGCCGGTGAAAAACCTCAGACCGATAATATTGGTATATAAATCAAATTTTTCCAACAGAAAATCTACAACCGCCGGTATCATTAAAAGGACATAGGTGGAAATTTTCCACAAGCAAATTTTTTTTCGAAAGAGAAAAAACAACAAGGTACAAAATCCGCCGAAATAGAAAGAAAAACAGCGGATACAGACGGCCATGGTAAAATCACCGACCCAGAATGACCGGCCCGGAATCTGGTGGCAGACTGGTTGATAAAAGAAATAGGCAAAGGCGGCCAGTTTATGTGAAAGAGGATGACCGGCAGCGGCCAGAACCGGGGTGAAAATAATTCCCGCCAGCCAGAACATCAATCCCAGGCTCATAGACAGAACAATTTTTTTATTTAATTCGCTTGTCATGATGATAATTTAATCTGATTTATCTATAAAAAATGAAGCACACAAAGAACACAAAGATATTTTTATTGAATTTAAATAAAAAATGATAATATTAAAAAATGTAGAGAGGTTGCATGCAACCTCTCTACTATCCGGTATTATAATATTGTTTATTCCCGACCAATTACATCAATATAACCATCATTTATTTATAATACATGGTAACATTTTTTATTGCCCCATTGGGCATTAATGCAAGACTCATGGCCGTTGGGATCTTCTGTATTGACATTTACCGTGCAATAGCGGTAATCGGCAATACCTTGTAAACAGACCGTTGCCCGGGAGGGACCGGGTGTTGCCGATTCCCGGTCGACCAGGATCCCATGTTGACAGCGTCGACACTTTTCCGGCTGGTTTTCCTGGATGGTATAGGTTTTCAGGGCTGCCAGAACATCCGTACTTCGCAATGCTTTTTCTTCGCCTCTTTGATAGAACTGAAACTTTCCGGATCGGTTAAATTTAAAGCGACCCCGATCGATGTTTAAATTGGCTTCAAACTCTAGGACATCATCTTTTCGTATCAACAGCTGGTTCTGGGTCTGGGAGGAGATGGAGAGATAAAAAGGATCCTCAAACAGGCAATTATTGATAAAACCTTCGTCAAACCGGATCAGGAATCCATAAGCCCGCAGCTGCTGTTTGCCCCCCTGATGTTTCAGGGAGAGCTCAGGAACGACCGCGGCCACGGTACCCTCGCAGGGCACCCGCTTGGCCTTCAGTTCCTGTACCCATTCTTCAAATTCCTCAAAAGCTTCCAGAAACGAGGATCGGTCCCAGCCGTTTTCCATCAACTCCGGATACTGATGGTCTTTCTCCTCATAAAAATAGCGGCAGTTAAAGCATTTTTTGCCCACCTGCGAAAAACCACGGAAGCACTTTTTATGTTTAGCAAGCAGCCGGCACTTCCATTGAAAATAGACACAGCCGTCGGGAAAACATTTTTTCTGATTTAGAATATAAAAAGGGGAAAGCTCCGATTGAAAACGGCGGTGCACGTCATGTACACAGCGAAAGACGTGGGGTTGTTTATACAGATTTTTCTTAGCGTATTCCATAGACAAGCAAAAATGGTTAACGGCCGGACAATTAGTTAGATGCCGTTTAAAATATAATAACCGGTATTATGATTTATAGTAAAATCTGGTATCTTGTTATATTTTTTAAAATATTTATGTAAATCTTCTAATGAATTCCAAAAATCCTTATTCCATGATTTAATTCGTGAGTCACCATAATGATGATCTTTTAAGACTTTGTTGTTGAATTTGAAGGGAAATATGATGATACTGATATCAGAGCCATTACTTTGATTGGTTCTGGCTAAAAAAAATACTTCCTCTATTGCTGGATTGCCTAGCGGTATGCAACCGATGGACAGACAGCAACCGTGGATATTAATATCACCCCCCGCCTTACCGCCAACATTCCAAAAATCTCTTCTCGCATGATCAAATTTATTGGGATAGGATACTCTAAAAGCTAAATAATAATCACTCCAACGAAAGGAGGAGTAAAAATCAACAGAATAAATCCCCTCAGGTGTTAAAGAATCTCCAAATCTTGATTTTGGACCAAGTTTAGCGACTGTGGGATCTGTAATAGGATAGGATGCAATCAATATATAGGCAGAATTAATGGTTCTCTTTTTTGCCCAAACCTGAAATTCTAATTCACTTTTATATACTACAAATAGAATATCAAGATCTTGATATTCAAGAGAATTTTTTCGTAAAAGATATGGCAGCTGGTTTTTATTATTCGAATTTAAATACTGATCAAATAAGATTTGATTGATAGAGTTACCAATCACGATTTCGGAGGATAGATTGTTTTCACGTTTGAACCGCTGAAGCGCCTTGTTTAATTCAAAATCGCTAAACATTGCTAATTCACAAACAGGATTTTCAAGATATCCAAGAATTTGTAATAATAATATTGATTTTTTCTTGGCCCAGGCACTATCAAGAACAGTGACGATTTCTTGATTTGTAAAAGCATTGATATTTCCATCGAGCAGAATTCCGAGGTGAGAGTCGTTTGATAATAATTTGTTGTATTCCCAGATTAAGTCTTTCCTTTTTTGTGAAAAAACCTGAGAGATCAAGATTAAAAGGATAGTGAGTATAGCTATATTTTTCATATTGATATGAAGGCACCTAACGATGTTCAATTCTGTGTTAGTAAATAATTCTTACAGACCTGAAATAATATAGTCAATTATATCAATATTACAATAATTTTGATATTCAGTTTTTAGGGTTAAAAACCTGGCGTGCTTGGGTAATCCTTCAGTCCTGTCGTGTAAATCTGAGGTTGATTTATGATTTTTACACAATTTCTAAATTTCGGGGTTAGTATCGATCCATAGGAAAACACAACTGTGCTTTTTCATGTTCATTTTCAGGGCGATTAATAATACAATTTTTTTATTTACTTTTAGAGTGTCAGAAGAAAAATATTTTTGAATATGGGATTAAGCCTCTCTGGGACACCATTCTTTATCACCAATCAATCATTCCATTAAATACCTCTCTGGTTTGGACAAAGAAATTGGCATGGTTTTCGTATACCGTTAATTGGAGACAATTTAAAAATGAAAGTTAATGCGGAAAATGATGTTGATAAAACTGAAAAATATTATCCGATCAAGATACCCGGTGATCCGGCAGTATGAAAAAACAGATTGCGGCCCGGCGGCATTACTGGCGGTATTGAAATACCATGGCGGTAATGATCACCTGGTGCATGTACGGGAACTCTGCCGAACAACGATGGAGGGCACGACAATGCTGGATATGGTCTTCGCCGCAGAAAAGCTTGGTTTTAAAGCACAGGGAGCGAGGGGGGACTATGAATCTTTGATCAATGAAAAACTGCCGTGTATTGCCCATGTGATTATGAACAATCGTTTACAGCACTTTATGGTGGTATATAAAATAGATAAAAACAAGGTCACGCTTGGTGATCCTGCCAAAGGACTGGTGGTATTAACCCGGGATAAATTTGAAACGATCTGGAAGTCAAAAATTGTGTTACTGTTAAAACCGGATACAGAACTATACTATCGGGCACCTAAAAGCTGGATCACCTGGATCCGGTCCTATGTTAAGGAAGAAAGTGTCTGGATTTATCAGGCACTGTTTCTCGGAACGGTTTATACTTTATTGGGATTGTTAACGGCATTTTTTATTCAGCGTCTGATCGATGACTTTATTCCGAAACATAATTTAACGAAGATTGGATATACGGGAGGATTTTTACTCATTTTACTGTTTCTGAAAGCGAGCGCCGGTTATTTGCGGGAAAAATTTCTGGTTATTGTAAACAAGCGTCTGAGTATAGCGATTAATGCTGATTTTTTAGAACATTTATTTAAACTGCCCAAAAAGTTTTTTGACTCACGTAAAAAAGGTGATATTACAGCCCGAATTCATGATATTATAAAAATCCAGCAAGCAATTTTACGTCTAATCAGTTGGAGCTTCATCGATCTGTCAGTTATAATAGGTTCTCTTCTATCAATGTTCTATTTCTCTTCTCTTTTGGGTTGGGTCGTACTTGGTTTTTTCCCTATCTATTTCTCCGTTTTAATCATTCATTCTAAATCGCTTAAAAGGCAGCAAAATGATGTAATGAAAGGATTTGCCAAGGTTGAGTCTGTGTATATAGATAGTCTTGAAGGGATGGATGATATCCTTAGTTTTAATGCTTCTGAATCATTCTCAAAATCAAATAAGCTTATATTTCGTCTTTTTCAGGATAGTATTGAAATGCTCGGGTTTACGCGGACGCGTCTTTCGTTTATCGCAGAAATATCCAGTTCAATGATAATGATTGCTATTCTGATTTTGGGGGCATTGTCAATCAGTAGGGGAACAATGCAGGTGGGTGAAATGATCGCCTGTTATTCACTGCTTTCATATCTTATTCCCGCTGTTAACAGATCAATTGATGTAAATATATCATTGCAGGGGGCATTGGTTGCAATACGTCGTCTTATGGAATTACGATTGATTGAAAAGGAAAAAGATACCGGGAAACAGTCTTTTATAATGAGTGAATTATTAAATGTTAGAAGAGTAAAATTTTCCTGGGCAGCGAACAAGAAATTGTTAAGAGGAGTGGATATGAAGATACCCAAAGGTAAACTAATATCACTTTGGGGACCAAGTGGAGCTGGAAAAAGTACACTGGTTCAATTAATTCAGCGAAAATACGAACCCGAGGGAGGAACGATAACTCTGGACGGGATACCGGTGTATAATATAAAATTGCAGGAATACAGACAAAACATTGCAATTGTTCCACAAGAAATAAAGGTGTTTAACGGAACACTGGCGGAAAATATATTACTCGGACGTCCAATATCTTCTCTGGAAGAACTGACGATGTTAATGGAAAGGTATTCATTTACAGAGTTTTTCAACAGGTTTGAAAACGGTGTGCAGACACATATTGGAGAAGATATCCGCCGTCTATCTGGTGGTGAAAAACAAATGTTGGGATTAGCCCGGGCACTGTATGATTTCCCCCGAATATTAATTATTGATGAAGGATTAAATTCAATTGATATGGAAATTGAAAATTTAATCTTTGCCATTCTGTTAAAATATGTGCGTTGTCATGCAGTCTTAATATGCACACATAATCTCAGAATTATAATGAAAACGGAATTTCTCTATGTGATAAAAGATGGTGATATCATTCAAAAGGGAAGTCCTGCTATGTTGCTCCGGGAAAGCGGATATTTCCATTCTGTTTTTAGAATGCATAAAAGAATACAGGATGGAGTTCGAATGAAATGAATGGAAGAATCTCTGTAAAGAGAAGTTATTAAAAATTGAGTTACCGGAAGAGGAAAACTGCTCTCCGAATATGTCTCATCGAAGAATGAAAGGTTTGATAATGTCTTATATCAGAATTTGGGTTCATCTTGTTTGGGCCACAAAAAATCATAATCCGTTAATGGAGGATAAACTTAAAATAAAAATTGTAAATCATATCCGGGAAAATGCAAAAAACAATGGAATCCATCTTGATCTTATTGATGGCTCAACGGATCATATTCACACTTTGATATCGCTGAAGGCCCATCAGTCAATTTCACAGGTTGTTAATTTGCTTAGAGAAGAATCTATGTTGTGGCTTTCCAAGCGTCACCTGGCAAAACTTGAATTTCATTGGCAGGAAGATTATACAGCCATCTCTGTTGGTCAATCGGCCATCAATCAGGTTCGGGATTATATAAAAAAGCAGGAAGAACATCATCGTAAAAAAGTCTCTTAAATAATGGAAAACCAATCATACATAAAATATATATTTCCCAATGATGAATATTTTCCCAACTGGCAAATCTTCTTTTTTCTATCAATCATGAATTTCATGATTTCATTTCTGGCAAATGAGTTTGTATTCACACGGGAGATTTACTATCACATTTTTTCCGAGCAAATGGAATTAGGCAGAATCGATAAGTTTATCGATAAACTTAACCGATTCTCTGTGTGGAGTCTGCTGGGAATACCCCTGGTCCTGTTAATTAAATATGTGGTTGAGACCTTTCTTCTGCAACTACCTCTGCTACTTCGATTTATTGAAATACCATTTAAATATATATTTCGAATAGTTATGTATGCCTCCATAGCATTAATAATTAGCCGGATCTTGCATGTCTTGTGGATCTATTGGACTCCGATAAACGAGCTATCCGGGGAATTATTCAAGATCAAACCGTTCTCTGTTGGGTCGCTGATTAACTCTAGCCAATATCCGGAATCCTCGATAGCTGTTTTTAATCAATGTTCTATTTTCGAGTTATTATGGGGAATAATCTTGTACTGTGGGCTTATAAAAACCGGTAAAATTAAAAAAATTGATACTGCTTTACTCGTGTTTTGTGTTTGGACAGTAATATTGTTTTTACAATGGATGGTATATTTTTTTATAATGGGCATACAATGATAAAATACTTATTAAAAAGTGTTTTGATGAT